>NZ_JBWKZM010000001.1:296253-319442 GCF_059424465.1 Simplicispira sp. GW247-4R2A
GCCCCCCCCCCCCCCCCCCCCGCGGCCGGGGTGGTGGATGGCGAGGTGGTGTCCATCGATTCGTCCGGCCCGGCGCTCGAACGCGCCCGCGCCCATGTGGTGCTCAATGGCTTCGATCCGGCCCGCGCCAGTTTCCTCGACGCCGATGTGAACGCCTCGCTGCGCCAGTTTCTGAAGGAAGGGCGGCAATTTGACGCCATCGTGCTCGATCCACCCAAGTTTGCCCCCACGGCGGCGCACGCCGAGCGCGCTGCCCGGGCGTACAAGGACATCAACCGGCTGGCGCTGCAGCTGCTGGAGCCGGGCGGGGTGCTGTTCACTTTCTCGTGCTCGGGCGGCATCAGCGCCGACCTGTTCCACAAGATCGTGGCCTCGGCCGGGGCCGATGCGGGGGTGGACGGCTACATCCTGGAGCGTTTGGGCGGGGCGCCGGACCATTCGATGACGCTGGAATTTCCCGAGGGCGAGTACCTCAAGGGCCTGGTGGTGATGCGCAAGCCGTGAGAACCCCTGTGGCGCTGCGGTCGCTGGCTTGGGCTGCCTCTTGACAGCTCCGCTACAGTCTCCATATCCCCTGTACCACCGCCATATTGCGTCCGGCCGGGCGCGGTGGGCGCATCTTTCTCAAGGTTTTTCATGTCCCTCATCCCCGCCACCATCCTCACCGGCTTTCTCGGCTCGGGCAAAACGACCTTGCTCAAGCGTTTGCTCAGCGAGGTGCACGGCCAGAAGATTGCCGTGATCGAGAACGAGTTTGGCGAAGAAAACATCGACACCGACATATTGGTGACCGAATCCAAAGAGCAGATCGTGCAGATGAGCAACGGCTGCATTTGCTGCACCATTCGCGAAGACTTGCGTGAAACCTTGCAGTTGCTGGCCGCCAAGCGCCGCAAGGGGCTGCTCGAGTTTGACCGCATCGTGATCGAAACCACGGGCCTGGCCGACCCGGGGCCGGTGGCACAGACGTTTTTCATGGACGAGGAAATCGCCGAAACCTATTTGCTCGACTCCATCGTTACCCTGGTGGATGCGGTGCACGCACCGCAGCAACTCGATCAGCGCCAGGAAGCGCGCCGCCAGGTAGGCTTTGCCGACCAGATATTTCTCTCCAAGACCGATCTGGTCAGTGCCGAGGACGTGGCTGACTTGACGCACCGCCTCAAGCACATGAACCCGCGCGCACCGATCAAGGCCGTGCATTTCGGCGAAGTGCCTATTTCTGAGGTGCTGGACCTGCGCGGCTTCAACCTGAACGTCAAGCTCGACATCGACCCGGATTTCCTGAAGCCGGAGGATGACCACCATGACCATGACCATGGCCATGAACACGGCGAGCATTGCAGCCATCCCTCGCACCAGCACGGTGGCGCGCACGACCATCGCCACGACGACGATGTCAAGAGCTTTGTCTACCGCAGTCTCCGGCCGTTCGATCCGGCCAAGCTGGAAGATTTTCTGGGCGCCATTGTCAATATCTATGGCCCGCGCATGCTGCGCTACAAAGGCGTGCTCAGCATGACCGGAACGGACCGCAAGGTCATCTTCCAGGGTGTGCACCAGCTCATGGGCAGCGACCTGGGGCCTGCCTGGGCCGAGAGCGAGGCGCGCGAGAGCCGCATGGTATTCATTGGCATCGACCTGCCGCGCGATATTCTGGAACAGGGTCTGGAGCAGTGCCTGGCCACATAACGCCCTCTCAAGTTCGTTCCCTCGCGCCGCATGCCTGCGCGCAGGCTGCGACCCATAGAGCCGCAGTTTTGTGGGTATTGCGCAACGCTGGCTCGGGCGCAAGGCGGTGTCGATACAATCGCGGCCCGGTAAAGACTGGGGAGTCTATTGCCCCCTGGCCCGCGCACCGCGCGAAACCCACCGAACTGCGAGGAGACGGGAATTGAACGCTACTACCAGCAAAACCACGGCAACTGCCAAGGCGCCATCCGCTACGGCCAAAACGGCCACCAAGTCGGCGGCGAAGGCTTCAGCCAAAGTTGCGGCCAAGGCGCCTGCGCCAACACCTGTACCTGCGCCTGCACCCGTGTCATCCAGCGGCGTGCTGCGTAGCCCGCGCCCTTCTTCGCGTCTGACGCAGTTGACGGTGCCTTCGATGGCGCAGTCCGTTGCATCCACGGCTGCCAAGTCGAGTTATTCCACGCCACCGCCCTCCCAGGCACTGATGGCGGCTCCGGCCGCACCGCCGAAGAAGGACCCCAAGCTGGTGGACAACTGGAAGACGCGCGCGGCCGAAGATCTCACCGACGCCGAAGTGCTTGCCATGCCCGACGCCGAGTACATGAACGACAAGCAGATGGCGTTCTTTCGCCACAAGCTTGTTCAGCTCAAGCTGGACATTCACAACAGTGCCGGTGAAACCACCGAGCACCTGCGTGAGGACACCGTGGTGGTGCCCGATCCAGCCGATCGCGCGACCATCGAGGAAGAGCATGCACTGGAGCTGCGCACGCGCGACCGCGAGCGCAAGCTGCTCAAGAAGATTGAGCAATCCATTGCCCGCATCGATAGCGGCGATTACGGCTATTGCGACGAAACGGGCGAGCCGATTGGCGTCGGCCGCCTGCTGGCACGCCCCACGGCGACCCTCTCTCTAGAGGCCCAACAGCGCCGTGAGCTCAAACAGAAGATGTTTGGCGACTGACCCAGCGCACCGGTTGAAAAAGAGTGTGCGCCTGCCCGAACTTGCGCCTGGGCCCGTAAACTGTTCTCCATGAGCAAGGAAGACACTCCCCCCACCGGCCTTTTGTCCAAGGTGGTGCGGTTCGTGCGCAACCCGACGGTGAACTGGACCGATCTCGACTCCATCGAAGCCGATCGCGAGAGCCAGTACAGCAAGCAAATGCTCAAGGAAATGATCGAGCGCAAGCGCCGCAACGACTTCGTGCGCCGGCGTGAGTTCGATCAGTTGCGCAAACTGCGCGCGCGCGACGCGCTGAGCGGGCAACGGGTCGAAGACCCGGCGGCGCGCCCATCGTTCTTTCAAAGCAGCCTCACCTCGCCGGACGATCGGGCCGGCACGATCAAGAAGATCGACGAGATCGAGGCGCAGATGTCGATGCAGTGGTGGAAGAGCAAGCACAATGCCGAGGCGCCCACCGAGCCCATGGGGTTGGACGCGCCGCAAGCGGGTGGTGCCTCGCAGAGGGAATCAAACGCTGGCGGTACAGCCTTTGCGCCGACTGCGCCGCTCTCGCTGTCGGTGGGCCTGAGCGCTCCTGCGGCACCACTTTTCGCCGATGACAGCATGGCCATCGCCGCGTTTGGCAGCGCGACAGGCGCCCGGCCGGCGGGTGAGGCATCTGCCACGGCACTCGCCGCATCCGCTGCGGCACCTGAACTGGAGAGATTCGTGCACGAACCCGATCTCGAAGAGGCGGCCATCCGGTTCGCCAATGGCGACCACGAAGGTGCCGAAGCTGGGCTGCAAGAGGTGCTGGCGCAGCATGGCAATGATGCACCGGAGCCGCTGTTTGAAATATGGATGACGCTGTTCGACCTGTACCGCGCCACCGGCCAGCAAGATCAATTCGATGCGCTCGCCATCGACTTCGCCGCGCGCTTTGACCGCTCGGCTCCCCTGTGGTTTTCCATGCCCGCGCAGCTCGGGATGGTGGCAGAGCCTGCGGCCGACGTTGCCCCTGCGCGGCGAGATTTCGCCTGGAATGCCCCACCCAGGCTGACGCTGCAAACCGTGGCCGCGCTGCAAGCCGCATTGGGCCGCGCCGCGTCGCCCTGGACCCTGACTTGGTCCAGGCTCACCGACATCGACGAAGCAGCGGTTCCCGCGCTGGCGACCGAATTTGAGCGCTGGGCCGAGCAGAAAGGGCAGGTGGTGTTTGTCGGAACCGACTGTCTGCAGGCCGTGCTCGAAGCGCACACCCAGTCTGGTGACCGTGCCCAATCTCCGGACTGGTGGCGCTTGCGCATGGCGGCGCTGCGCCTGATGGGGCGGCCCGACGAGTTTGAAATGGTGGCCCTGGACTATTGCGTCACCTATGAGGTCTCGCCCCCGTCCTGGCAGTCCCCCCGCTGTGCCTACCAGGACGACGCGGGCAGTGGCGCCGCAGCGGCGCCTGCGGGCTCCAGCACGGAACTGATGGCGCGGGCCCGATGGGACCCGCTGGCGCCGGGTGGGGAACCCATTGCACCGGCCCCTCTGGTTGCGGGTGCCGAGGGTTTGGTTGGGCATGTGGAAGGCGACGCCACGGCGGCGCTGGAGGCCGTGGCAGCGGCCGCCATTGCTGCAGGGGCAGGCGCGGATGTGCCGCTGCAAGTGCACTGCGACCGGCTGATACGCATCGATTTTTCGGCTGCGGGGTCGGTCCTTAACTGGGCGGCCGAGCAGCAGGCCGAGCGCCGCGTCGTCCAGTTCGTGAACTTGCACCGGTTGGTGGCGGTGTTCTTCAACGTCGTCGGCATCAACGAGCACGCCTGGGTGGTGGCCCGCAAGGACTGAGCTTGAAAGAATCACCCGCGCCCCCATCTGCGGGCGCTATGGATGCTTCTAACAACGCGCCGGTTTTTCACGGCACCACCATTCTCAGCGTGCGGCGCCAGACGCCCACCGGCATGCAGGTCGCCATCGGCGGCGACGGCCAGGTCACGCTGGGCAACATCATCGTCAAAGGCACGGCGCGCAAGGTGCGCCGCTTGCACCATGGCAAGGTGCTGGCCGGGTTTGCCGGCGCCACGGCCGATGCATTCACGCTGTTCGAGCGCTTCGAGGCCAAGCTGGAAAAGCACCAGGGTCACCTGACGCGCGCTGCCATCGAGCTGACCAAAGATTGGCGCACCGACCGTGTGCTGCGCCGGCTCGAAGCCATGCTGGCCGTGGCCGACCTGGAAGCCTCGCTCATCATCACCGGCAACGGTGATGTGCTGGAACCCGAGCAGGGCATTGTGGCCATTGGCTCCGGCGGGGCCTACGCCCACTCGGCTGCCAAGGCCTTGCTGCAGAACACCGAGCTCAGCCCCGCCGAGATTGTCAAGAAATCGCTGGAGATTGCCGGCGAGCTGTGCATCTACACCAACATGCAGCACACGATCGAGACGCTCTGAGTGCTGGCGTGGCGGAACTATCAAATATATAGCTGCTAACGGTTACTAGATAAGCGCTAGAGGCCAAAATAACCACATATTATTATGTCTTCGATGACCCCCCAGGAGATCGTCTCCGAACTTGACCGCCACATCGTCGGCCAGGCCGCCGCCAAGCGCGCCGTCGCCATTGCCCTGCGCAACCGCTGGCGCCGCCAGCAGGTGCCGGCCGAGCTGCGCCACGAGATCACGCCCAAGAACATCCTGATGATCGGCCCGACCGGCGTTGGCAAGACCGAGATCGCACGCCGCTTGGCGCGCCTGGCCGATGCGCCGTTCGTCAAGGTGGAGGCGACCAAGTTCACTGAGGTCGGCTATGTCGGCAAGGACGTGGACGCCATCATCCGCGACCTGGCGGAGATCGCGGTCAAGCAGCAGCGCGAACTGCACACCCGCCAGGTGCGCACGCGCGCTGAAGATGCGGCCGAAGAGCGCTTGCTTGACGCCCTGCTGCCGCCTGCGCGCACTGGCGAGGTGAGCGAAGCCAGCCCCACGCGCCAGGTGTTTCGCAAAAAGCTGCGCGAAGGCGAACTCGACACACGCGAGATTGAGATTGAAGTGGCAGAAGCGCGCCCGCAGCTCGAAATCATGGGGCCGCAAGGCATGGACGAGATGGCCGAGCAACTGCGCGGCATGTTCAGCCAGGTGGCCCAGGAGCGACGGCACAAGCGCAAGCTGCCCATTGCCGAAGCCCGGCGCCTGCTGATCGACGAAGAGGCCGGCAAGCTGGTCAACGAGGAAGAGATCAAAACCCAGGCCATCGCCAACGCCGAGCAGAATGGCATTGTCTTCATCGACGAGATTGACAAGGTGGCCTCGCGCCAGGAAACGGGTGGTGCCGAAGTCTCGCGCCAGGGTGTGCAGCGCGACCTGCTGCCGCTCGTCGAAGGCACGACCGTGTCCACCAAATACGGCATGGTCAAGACGGACCACATCCTGTTCATCGCTTCGGGCGCCTTTCACCTGGCCAAGCCCAGTGATTTGATTCCTGAACTGCAGGGGCGCTTTCCGATCCGCGTCGAGCTCGAATCGCTGTCGGTGCAGGATTTCGAAGCCATCCTGATGGCGACCGATGCATCCCTGGTGCGCCAGTACCAGGCCTTGCTGGCCACCGAAGACGTGGTGCTGGAGTTCACGCCCGAGGGCATTACGCGGCTGGCCCACATTGCCTTTGACGTCAACGAGCGCACCGAGAACATCGGCGCGCGGCGCCTGTCCACCGTGATGGAGCGCCTGCTGGACGAAGTCAGCTTCGATGCGGCGCACCGCGGCGGCCAGACCGTGCACATCGATGCGGCCTATGTCGACCAGCGCCTGGAAGCCCTCAGCCAGGACGAAGACCTCTCGCGTTTCATTCTTTGAGGCGCCGGCGGATTCTGCCGTTGCCCGGTTGCGACCGCCTGCAGACTGAGGATTCACTTTCAGTACCGCTGCTAACTTCTTTTTAAATAACGATTTTTTCCTGAAATCGTTTCAGAAACCGCGTCTAAGCTCTTGATTTCATTGCAAGAAGATGTTGCAAGCCCTCTTGTTCGGGTGGCTTTTCCTGCTACAGTGCAAAAAAGTGCAAATTTGTGGTGAAAAGTGCCGTCTCCTGGTGTTTCCGGGGGGAGACCGGCAGCAGAACAAGCAGAGGAACGGATGGTCTTTCAAGGTGCGTCGTCGCTCAGTCTCGATGCCAAGGGGCGGCTTTCCGTGCCGACCCGGCACCGGGACGTCCTGAGCGCGAACGCCGCCGGCCAGCTCACCATCACCAAGCACCCGCACGGCTGTCTGATGGTGTTCCCGCGTCCCGAGTGGGAAAAGTTTCGCGACCGCATCGCCAACCTGCCCATGGAAGCGCAGTGGTGGAAGCGCATGTTCCTGGGCAACGCCATGGATGTGGACATGGACGGCACCGGCCGGGTGCTGATCTCCCCCGAGTTGCGCCAAGCTGCCGGCCTCTCGCGTGACGTGCTGCTGCTTGGCATGGGCAAGCATTTCGAGTTGTGGGACAAGGCCAGGTACGACGCCGAAGAGGCCAAGGCCGCGCAGGAAGCCATGCCCAACGTGTTCAAGGATTTTTCATTTTGACCGCCATGGCAGAAGCGCCTCGCCATACCACCGTGCTGCTGGACGAGGCGGTGGACGCCTTGCTGGCGGATGTGGACGGCTGGAGCAACGGTCTGTGGGTAGATGCCACCTTTGGCCGGGGAGGGCATTCCAGGAGGATCCTCGCACGGATCCCGCCCGGCGCCCGGCTCCTGGCGTTCGACAAGGATCCCGAAGCCATCCAAGAAGCAACGCGCATCGACGATGCGCGTTTTTCCATTCGACACGCCGGCTTTTCGGAGCTGGCCGATTTGCCGCCGCAAAGTGCGGCCGGTGTTCTCCTGGACCTGGGCGTGAGTTCGCCGCAGATCGATTCGCCCGAGCGGGGCTTCAGTTTCCGGTTCGATGGCCCACTGGACATGCGCATGGACACCACGCGGGGCCAAAGCGTGGCCGAGTGGCTGGCAGACGCACCGGTGGACAAAATAGCGGAGGTGATACGTGAATACGGTGAAGAACGGTTTGCTGGCCCCATTGCAAAGGCGATTGTTGCTCGGAGGCAGGAGCGCGGCCCTCTGGGCAGCACCGCCGAACTTGCCGATCTCGTGGCTGGCGCGGTCAAAACCCGCGAGGCAGGCCAGAACCCTGCAACGCGCACATTTCAGGCTTTTCGGATTTTCATCAACGCCGAACTTGAAGAGCTGCAACAGGCGCTAGAGGCGTCGCTGTCGGTACTCGCGCCCGGCGGGCGGCTGGTGGTGATCAGCTTTCACTCGCTCGAAGACCGCATCACCAAGCAGTTCATGGCGCTGCACTCCAAGGAGGTCTTCGACCGGCGCGCGCCTTTCGCCGCGCCCCGCGCGATGAAGCTCGAAGTGCTCGCGCGCGTGCGCCCTGGCGCAGCCGAGGTGGCCGCCAACCCACGTGCGCGCAGCGCCATCATGCGCGTCGCTCGGCGCACGGAGGCTTGAAGCGTGGCGCGCATCAATCTTTTTCTGATCGTCGTGGTGCTGGGCAGTGCGCTCTACCTGGTGCACACCCAGTACGAATCGCGCCAGCTCTATACCGCGCTGGACCGTGCCCGCAGCGAAGCGCGCCGGCTTGACACCGAGCACGACCGCCTGCAGGTAGAAAAGCGGGCGCAGGCCACGCCGCTGCGCGTCGAGTCGCTGGCGCGCTCGCAACTCGCCATGCGCCCGGCCACGCCGGCCATTACCCGTTACATCACCCAGGCCGAGGGCGCTGCCGCTGGCCTGGCCGCAGTAAGCGGTGCTGCTCCTGCGCAAAGCGCAGCGTCTGCCGCTGGAGCACACCCATGAGCCGCAGCGTGCGCTACACCATGAGCCCCCTGCTGGCCAGCCGTACGCCGGTCTGGCGCAGCAAGTTCATTGTCGCCATGGTCGCGCTCGGGTTTGTCGCGCTCGGGGCGCGTGCGTCCTATGTGCAGGTCATCAACAACGCATTTTTCCAACGCCAGGGTGAGGTGCGATTTGCGCGCACGCTGGAACTGCCGGCCAACCGTGGCCGCATTCTGGACCGCAACGGCATGATTCTGGCGTCCAGCGTGCCTGCGGCCAGCATCTGGGCGATTCCTGAAGACGTGGTGCAGGACACGCCCGAAGCCAAGGCGCAGCTCAGGCAACTGGCCGACCTGCTGAACATGCCCTACGCCACGCTCATTGCCAAGCTGGCCGATGACGACAAGACCTTCGTCTGGCTGCAGCGCCAGGTGGAATGGGACAACGGCCAGAAAATCGCCGCCCTCAAGATCAAGGGCATCTACCAGCGCAAGGAATACAAGCGCGAATACCCCGAGGGCGAAGCGGCGGCGCATATCGTCGGTTTCACCAATGTCGAAGACAAGGGGCAGGAGGGCATGGAGCTGGCCTTCAATGACCAATTGGCCGGCAAGGCCGGTTCGCGCCGTGTCATCAAGGACCGCATGGGCCGCGTGGTGGAGGGCTTGGGGGATGATGTGCTGCCGGTCGATGGGCGCGATCTGCAGCTCTCCATCGACAGCAAGGTGCAATTCTTCGCCTACCAGAAGCTGCGTGACGAAGTGATCGCGCAAAAGGCCAAGGCCGGCAGCGTGGTCGTGCTTGACGCCGAAACTGGTGAAGTGCTGGCGTTGGCCAATTACCCCAGTTATGACCCCAACGACCGCCGCAATCTGAGCGGTGAACAACTGCGCAACCGCGCGCTCACCGACACCTTCGAACCCGGCTCGACCATGAAGCCCTTCACCATCGGGCTGGCGCTCGAGAGCGGGCGCGTCACACCGACCACGCTGGTCGATACCAGACCGGGGCGCATCACGATCACGGGTTCGACCATCAGCGATACGCACAACTACGGCGTGCTGACGGTCGAGGGGGTGATTCAGAAATCGAGCAACGTCGGTGCCACCAAGCTGGCCCTGCAGATGACGGCGCGCGAGATGTGGGAGACGTTTTCCGCTGCCGGCTTTGGGCAGAAGCCGCAACTGAAGTTTCCCGGTGTGGTGAGCGGCAAGCTCCGGCCTTACAAATCCTGGCGCCCGATCGAGCAGGCCACCATGTCCTACGGCTACGGCCTTTCGGCCAGCCTGTTCCAGATGGCGCGCTCGTACACCGTGTTTGCACACAACGGCCAGATCATTCCCGCCACCCTGCTCAAGGCCACCGGGCCGGCAGTGGGTGTGCCCGTCTTCTCGCCGAGAACGGCGACAGAAGTGCGCAAGATGCTACAGATGGCCGCCGGCCCTGGCGGCACCGCGGCCAAGGCGCAGACCCTGGGGTACTCGGTCGGCGGCAAGACAGGTACCGCGCGCAAACAGGTCGGTAAAAGCTATTCCACCACCAAGTACCGTGCGTGGTTTAACGGGATGGCGCCCATTGACAAGCCACGCATCATCGTCGCCGTGATGGTGGATGAACCGAGCAACGGCATGGTCTATGGCGGCGAGGTTGCCGCACCAGTATTCAGCCAGGTGGTCCAGCAAACGCTGCGCATCATGGGGGTGCAACCCGACGTTGCCGTGAAGCCGCAAATTGTTGCCAACGGGGTGGAGGAGCCACTGTGACGCGCGTCCTGCACGACACCGACGAAGCCCTGGCCTGGCTGCGCGAGCGCACCACCGGCACGCTGCAGTCCGACAGCCGGCAGGTTGCGCCTGGTGACGCCTTCATTGCCTGGCCTGGTGCGGCTACCGACGCGCGGGCACATTTGGCCGACGCGCGCACGCGCGGTGCCGCCGCCTGCCTGGTGGAAGCTGAGGGCGGTGAGGCGTTTGATCTCGCGGGGGACGATATTGCCACCTTCCAGGGGCTGAAGGCCGCAGTCGGCGAGATCGCGTCTGCCTGGTTTGGCGTGCCCTCGCATGGCCTGGAAATGGTCGCCTTTACCGGCACCAACGGAAAAACCAGCTCCGCCTGGTGGCTCGCGCAAGCGCTATCAGGATGCGAGCTAACAGCCCATGCACCTTGTGCGCTAGTCGGCACTTTGGGCATGGGTTTTCCCGCCGCTTTGGAAGAAACGGGTTTGACCACGCCCGACCCGGTGCGCCTGCAGCGCGGCCTGCGCGCGCTGGTGGACGCGGGGGCCAGGAGCTGTGCCATCGAGGCCTCGTCCATTGGCATTGCCGAGCACCGCCTGGCCGGCACCCGCATTGCGGTGGCAGTGTTCACCAATTTCACCCAGGACCACCTGGACTACCACGGCAGCATGGCGGCCTACCTGGACGCCAAGCGCGCGCTGTTTGCCTGGCCGGGCCTGCGCGCTGCGGTGCTCAACCTCGACGATGCGGCTGCCGCCAGTCTGCAGGGGCAGATGGAAGCCGCCGGGCTGGACCTGTGGACCGTGTCGCAAACCGGCCCGGCACGCCTGCGCGCCAGCGAGGTGGCGCTCGGCGCCCAAGGCCTGCAGTGCCTGCTGAGCGAGGGGGACGAGCAACTGCGCCTGCACACCACGCTCATCGGCCAATACAACATCTCTAACCTGCTGGGCGTGATCGCTGCCATGCGAGCGCTGGGCGTGCCGTTGGCCGCCGCCGTACGTGCCTGCGAGCAGCTTGCGCCAGTACCGGGCCGCATGGAACGCCTGCTTGCCGCCGGGCAACCCCTGGTGGCGGTGGATTACGCGCACACGCCCGATGCGCTGGAGAAAGCCTTGCAGGCGCTGCGTCCCCTGGCCGCTGAGCGCGGTGGCCAGCTGTGGTGCGTGTTTGGCTGCGGCGGCGACCGCGATGCCGGCAAGCGTCCACTGATGGGCGCGGCAGCGCAGCAGCACGCCGACCAGGTGGTGGTCACCAGCGACAACCCGCGCAGCGAAGACCCCGCGGCCATCGTGCACCAGATTCTGCTCGGCACCATTGCCGGCAACACCGTGCGCGCCGAACCCGACCGCGCCGCCGCCATTGCGCAGGTGCTGCAGCAGGCGGCGCCTGCCGATGTGGTGCTGATTGCCGGCAAGGGGCACGAGGCTTGGCAGGAGACGGCAGGCGTCAAACGGCCATTTTCCGATTTGGAACACGCGCGCACTGCCTTGGCGCGCCGGGGAGTTGCCGCATGACCGCCATGATGACGCTGCAGTCCGCTTTCGACTGGGTCCGCGCCAGTGCTCCCCAGGCGCGGCTGGTGGGAGACCCGGCAACGCCACTTCTGCGCGTGCACACCGATACCCGCAGCCTGCAGGCGGACGATTTGTTTGTCGCCCTGCGTGGCGAGCGCTTCGATGCGCAGGCCTTTTTGCCGCAAGCAGCCGCTCTGGGCGCTGCTGCGGCGCTGGCGCAGGGTGGCCTGCAAGCTGCCGGGTTGCCCGGCATCGAAGTGCCTGACCCGCTGGCGGCGCTGGGCGCTTTGGCTGCGGGATGGCGTGCACAGTTCGATCTGCCGCTGATCGCCGTGACCGGCAGCAACGGCAAGACCACGGTGACGCAGATGGTCGCGGCCATCCTCGCCGCGCATGCGGGCGAGGCGGTGCTGGCGACGCGCGGCAACTTCAACAACGCCATTGGCGTGCCGCTGACGCTTCTGCGCCTCACCCCTGCGCACCGCTTTGCCGTGGTTGAACTGGGTATGAACCACCCCGGCGAGATTGCCGAACTTGCCGCGCTCGCGCGGCCCACGGTGGCGCTGGTCAACAACGCGCAACGCGAGCACCTTGAATTCATGCACACCGTGGACGCGGTGGCGCGTGAAAACGGCAGTGTGCTGGCGGCACTTCCCGCAGATGGGACGGCAGTTTTTCCCGCTGACGACGACTATGCGCCGATGTGGCGTGGCCTTGCCGGTGCGCGGCGAATGCTCGGCTTTGGCATGGACCAAGGGGAGTTGCACGTACAAGCCGCAGAGTGGCAGGGTGCTTCCTGGCAGGCACGCTGCGCCACGCCAAACGGAGTGCTGGTTTTCTCCCTGGCCATGCCGGGGCGCCACAACCTGCGCAACGCCTTGGCCGCCGCGGCTTGTGCGCTGGCTGCGGGCGTGCCGCTGGCGGCCGTCGCACGCGGTCTGGCCGAATTTCGTGCGGTCGCGGGCCGCTCGCGCGCGCTCGCCGTGCCGTTGCAAGGCCGTACCCTGTCGCTGGTGGACGACAGCTACAACGCCAACCCCGATTCCATGCATGCGGCCATCGAGGTGCTGGCCGAGATGCCCAGCCCGCGCCTGTTGGTCCTGGGCGACATGGGCGAAGTGGGCGATGAAGGGCCGCGTTTTCACCAAGAGGCCGGCGCCCATGCGCATGCGCGCGGCATCGAGCAGCTGTTTGCCCTGGGCGAGCAGTCGGCACAGGCCGCAGCGGCGTTCCCCGGAGCGCGCCATTTCGACAGCATGGAAGCTTTGCAGGCCGCGCTGCGAGCGGCGCTTCCCGGCGTCGCCAGCGTGCTCGTCAAGGGTTCGCGCTTCATGCGCATGGAGCGGGCCGTGCACACCCTCAACGAGGCGGCCCAGCCGCAACAGGCCGAGTCCTCGATCAATGTCGTAGGTGCCGCATGCTGATGCTGCTTGCGCAATGGCTGCAATCGCTCTCGCCGGAGCTGGGTTTTTTGCGTGTCTTCCAATACCTCACGCTGCGCGCCGTGATGGCGGCGATGACGGCGCTGCTGATCGGGCTCATTGCCGGGCCACGCGTCATTCGGCGCCTCACCGCGCTCAAGATCGGCCAGCCGATTCGCACCAACGGCATGGAAACGCACCACGTCAAGAGCGGAACGCCGACCATGGGCGGGGTGCTGATTCTGTTGTGCATCGCCGTGGCGACCTTGCTGTGGGCCGATTTATCGAACCGCTTCGTCTGGATCGTGCTCATCGTCACGCTGGGTTTTGGCGCCATCGGCTGGGCCGACGACTGGCGCAAGGTGGTCTACAAGGACCCCAATGGCATGCGCTCGCGCGAGAAGTACATGTGGCAGTCCATCATCGGTCTGCTGGCGGCGCTGGCCCTGGTGTTCAGTATTTCCGAGGGCTCCAACCCCAAGGTGTTCCAGCTCTTTGTCACCTGGGTGCGTTCGGGCTTCTCGGTCGACCTGCCGCCGCAGGCTGGGCTGCTGCTGCCGTTTTTCAAGGAAATCAGCTACCCGCTAGGCGTGGTCGGCTTCGTGGTGCTGACCTACCTGGTGATCGTGGGCTCCAGCAATGCGGTCAATCTGACCGACGGGCTCGACGGTCTGGCCATCATGCCGGTGATCATGGTGGGCTCGGCGCTGGGCGTGTTTGCCTATGTCACCGGCAACATCACCTTCTCTAAATACCTGCTCTTCCCGCATATCCCCGGTGCCGGCGAGCTGCTCATCTTCTGCTCGGCCATGGCGGGCGCGGGGCTGGCTTTTCTGTGGTTCAACACCCATCCGGCCCAGGTCTTCATGGGCGACGTGGGCGCTCTGGCGCTGGGGGCGGCGCTGGGCACCATCGCCGTCATCGTGCGCCAGGAAGTGGTGCTCGCCATCATGGGCGGAATTTTTGTCGTCGAAGCACTCTCGGTGATGGCGCAGGTGATGTGGTTCAAGGTCACCCGGCGCCGCTATGGCGAAGGGCGGCGCCTGCTGAAGATGGCGCCCCTGCACCACCATTTTGAAAAGAGCGGCTGGAAGGAGACGCAGGTGGTTGTGCGTTTCTGGATCATCACCATGCTGCTGTGTCTCATCGGCCTCTCGACCCTGAAACTGCGATGAACGAGACGCCTGAACTGCCCCACGACAACGCCGCGCCCCTGCCCGGTGCGGGCTCGGCTTTGCCAATGCCCACGCCTGCTGCGGGTGAAGTGCAGGCCGCGCAGCCGCTGCACGCCGCGCGCGATGCCAGCGAGTTCGTAGCGCGCATGTTCAGCGACATTGGCAGCGCCGATGCGGTAGCTGTCGAGGCGCCCTCCAGCGAAGTGGCGGCCCAGAGCGAAGCCGCGGAGGTGCCTTCAGAGCTGCCGACCATGGCTCCGGCTGAGGCCGTGCAGGGCCTGCTTGCAGGCCGCTCGGTGCTGGTGCTGGGTCTGGGCATTTCGGGCATGTCCATGGCCCGCTGGTGCGTGCGCTGTGGTGCGGCGGTGACGGTGGCCGATACACGCGCCGAGCCCCCGTTGCTGGCGCGCCTGCGGAGCGAACTGCCCCAGGTGCAGTTTGTCGGCGGCGCTTTTGGTGCAGATCTGGTGGCGGGCAAGGGCCTGCATGCGGTCCTGCGTTCGCCGGGTTTGAGTCCTGCCGAGATTGCTCCTGCAATCGTAGCTGCCAACGCAGATGGAATAAGCGCTGAAGGCGAATTAGGCTTGTATTCCGACGCTCTGGCGGCGCTGCGCAGCGCCTGCGGCTACGCACCGCGGGTACTGGCGGTGACCGGCACCAATGGCAAGACCACGGTGACCGCGCTCACCGGCCTGCTGGCCGCAGAGGGCGGTGCGCGCGTGGCGGTGGCGGGCAACATTGGCCCGGCGCTGCTCGATACCTTGGCGCAGCACCTCGACAGTGGCGCGCTCCCCGAGGTCTGGGTGCTGGAACTCTCGAGCTTCCAACTGGATGCCCCCGCAAATTTCGAGCCGACCGCGGCCGCGGTGCTGAACATTTCCCAAGACCATCTGGACTGGCACGGCAGCATGCAGGCCTACGCCGAGGCCAAGGCCAGGGTGTTTGGCAAGCAAGGCCTGATGGTGCTCAACCGCGACGACCCGGTGGTGATGCAGATGCACGCTGCGGCCAGTGCAGCGGCTGTGCCCGAAGGGGGCGCGCGCGGCAAGCAGGCGAAAGTCGTGCAGCGCGAGATCGTCACGTTTGGCGCCGATAGCCCCAAGCGCCCTGGCGACTTCGGCATCGAGCTGGTGCACGGCATGGCCTGGCTGGTACGGGCGCAGGAAGCCGACGAGACCCGAAAGCGCGCCCCGCGCCGCAGCAGTGCGGGGCAGGGCGCGGAGCCGGACGAGATCTTCATCCAGCGCCTGATCCCCACCGACGCGCTGCGCATTCGCGGCCGGCACAACGCGGTCAACGCACTGGCCGCGTTGGCGCTGGCGCAGGCGGCAGGTGGCGCGCTGGGCCCCATGCTCTACGCGCTGCGTGACTACCGTGGCGAGCCGCACCGTGTCGAACCGGTGGGAACCCTCGACGGCATCGAGTATTTCGACGACAGCAAGGGGACGAACGTCGGTGCCACCGTGGCCGCCATCTCCGGCCTGGGCGCCGAGCGGCGCGTGGTCGTCATCCTGGGCGGGGTTGGTAAGGGACAGGATTTTTCTCCGCTCGCCGCGCCGGTGGAGCGCTTCGCCCGCGCCGTGGTACTGATGGGGCGCGACGCGCCGCAGATTCGCGCCGCCCTCGAATCCACCGGCGTTCCGCTGCTGGACGCCAGCACGCTGGCCGAAGCCGTGGACCTGGCGACCCGCCGCGCCCATGCGGGTGACGCGGTATTGCTTTCGCCTGCCTGCGCCAGTTTTGACATGTTCGAGCACTACGTGCAGCGCGGCGAAATGTTTGCCGCCCTCGTGCGCGAACGCGCGCAGGACGCCGGGCAACCCTGGGAGGGTGCGGCATGAGCGCCGTCGCGTCTCGCTTTAGCGGCCGCATCGCGGCATGGCTTGCCGCGCGCAGGCAGCACAGCACGGAAGGCCTGCCGGTGCGCGCGGGAGGCATGGAATACCGCCAGAGCACGGCCACACCAGCGAGCGTGCTGGGGTTCGACCAGGCGCTGCTCTGGGTGGTGGTGGCGCTGCTGGCCTGGGGTTTGGTGATGGTGTATTCCGCCTCCATCGCCATGTCGGACAACCCGCGGTTCGGCAATATTTCGCACACCCATTTCCTGGTGCGCCACATGTTTGCGCTGGTGATGGGGTTTGTGGCGGCCTTGCTCACCTTTCAGATTCCCATGGCCGTGTGGGAGCGCCAGGCCCGCGCGCTGTTCCTGCTCTCGATCGCCCTGCTGATTGCCGTGCTGGTGCCGCACGTTGGCACGGTCGTCAACGGCGCGCGGCGCTGGCTGTCGTTGGGCATCATGAACTTCCAGCCCTCCGAGCTGGCCAAGTTCGCGGTGGTGATCTATGCGGCCGACTACATGTGCCGCAAGATGGATGTGAAAGAGCGGTTTTTCCGTGCCGTGCTCCCCATGGGCGCGGCGGTGGCGCTGGTCGGCGGTCTGCTGCTGGCCGAGCCCGACATGGGCGCTTTCATGGTCATCGCCGTGATTGCCATGGGCATCCTGTTCCTGGGGGGTGTCAACGCGCGCATGTTCTTTCTCATCGCCACGGTGTTGCTCGCCGCTTTCTCGGCCATGGTGATGATGAGCGACTGGCGGCGTGAGCGCATCTTTGCCTACCTCGACCCCTGGACCGAGGCGCATGCCCTGGGCAAGGGCTACCAGCTCTCGCATTCGCTGATCGCCATCGGTCGCGGCGAGATTTTCGGTGTTGGCCTGGGCGGCAGTGTGGAAAAGCTCCATTGGCTGCCCGAAGCGCACACCGACTTTCTGCTGGCCGTGATCGGCGAAGAATTCGGCCTGGTGGGGGTGCTGACCCTGATCGTGCTGTTCTTCTGGCTGACACGCCGCATCATGCACATCGGCCGCCAGGCCATCGCGCTTGACCGCGTCTTTTCCGGCCTGGTGGCGCAAGGCGTGGCGATGTGGATGGGTTTCCAGGCCTTCATCAACATGGGCGTGAACCTGGGCGCGCTGCCGACCAAGGGCCTGACGCTGCCCCTGATGAGCTTTGGCGGCTCGGCGATTCTGATGAACCTGGTGGCCCTGGCGGTGGTGCTCAGAGTGGATTACGAAAACAAACATCTCATGCGCGGAGGCCGCGTATGAGATGTTTGTTTCGACAAAACAAGCTCCTGCAGTGCGCCAGCGCTGCGCGCTGCGCAGCAGCGCATGCGCGGAGGCCGCGTATGAGATGCTTGTTTCTGCAAAACAAACCCTGCAGTGCGCCAGCACTGCGCACTGCGCGGCAGTGCATGCGCGGAGGCCGCGTATGAGCAGCAAAACAGCCCTCATCATGGCGGGCGGCACCGGTGGCCACATCTTCCCCGGTCTTGCCGTGGCGCAGGCACTGCGCACGCGCGGCTGGCGCGTGCATTGGCTGGGCGCGCCCGGCAGCATGGAGTCGCGCCTGGTGCCCGCACAGGGTTTTGCGCTCGAGACGATTGCTTTTGGCGGTGTGCGCGGCAAGGGTGTCCTCACGCTGGCGCTGCTGCCGCTGCGCCTGCTGCGCGCCTTCTGGCAGGCGCTGGCGGTGGTGCGCCGCGTGCGCCCCGACGTGGTGGTGGGCCTGGGCGGCTACATCAGCTTTCCGGGCGGCATGATGGCCGTTCTGGCCGGCAAGCCATTGGTGCTGCATGAGCAAAATTCGGTCGCCGGTATGGCCAACCGTGTGTTGGCGGTCGTTGCCGACAAGCGGTTCACGGCCTTTCCCAACGTGCTGCGCAAGGCCGAATGGGTGGGCAACCCGCTGCGCGCGGCGTTCATGCAACAGGCGGGCCCGGCCGAGCGTTTTGCCGGGCGCAGCGGTCCGCTGCGCCTGCTGGTGGTGGGCGGGAGCCTGGGCGCACAGGCACTCAACGACACCGTGCCGCAGGCGCTGGCCTTGCTTTCGCCGGCCGAGCGCCCACAGGTGCTGCACCAGAGCGGCGCCGCGCAGATCGAGCGCCTGCGCGCCAACTATGCCGCTGCTGGTGTGGAGGCCGAGCTCACGCCTTTCATTGACGACACGGCCAGCGCTTTCGCCGCCGCCGACCTCATCGTCTGCCGCGCCGGTGCCAGCACCGTGACCGAAATTGCGGCCGTCGGTGCCGCTGCGGTCTTCGTGCCCTTTCCTTCCGCGGTCGATGACCACCAGACCACGAATGCGCGCTTTCTCGTCGACGCGGGCGGCGGATGGCTGCTTCCCCAGCGCGAACTGACCCCGCAGCGGCTTGCTGATATGCTACGAAATATGGAGCGCAATGCGCTGATGAACAAAGCGCTAGAGGCCAAAAAGATGCAAAAATTGGATGCGACGAACGCGGTGGTAGCCGCCTGCGAGGAGCTGGCCGCATGAAGCACGCCATTCACCACATTCACTTCGTCGGCATCGGTGGTTCGGGCATGAGCGGTATCGCCGAGGTGCTGTTCAACCAAGGCTACACCGTCAGCGGCTCGGACTTGGCCGACAGCGCTGCGCTGCGCCGTCTGCAGGCCATGGGCATTGCCACCCACCTGGGCCATGCGGCCGCGCATGTCGAAGGCGCCGATGCCGTGGTGACGTCCACCGCGGTGCAGGAAGGCAACCCGGAAGTGCTGGCCGCGCGTGAGAAGAAGATCCCCGTGGTGCCGCGTGCCCTCATGCTCGCCGAACTGATGCGCATGAAGCAGGGCATCGCGATCGCCGGTGCGCACGGCAAGACGACCACCACCAGCCTCGTGGCCAGCGTGCTCGCCGAGGCCGGGCTCGATCCGACTTTCGTGATCGGTGGGCGTCTCAACAGCGCTGGAGCGAATGCCAAGCTGGGCGGCGGCGACTACATCGTCGTCGAGGCGGACGAATCCGACGCCTCGTTTCTGAACTTGCTGCCCGTGATGGCGGTCGTCACCAACATCGACGCCGACCACATGGAAACCTATGGGCACGACTTTGGCCGGCTGAAAAAGGCGTTTGTTGACTTTCTGCACCGCATGCCGTTCTACGGCGCGGCCGTGCTGTGCATCGACAACGCCGCGGTGCGCGACATCCTGCCCCAGGTGTCCTGCCCCGTCACCAGCTATGGGTTTTCAGAGGATGCCCAGGTGCGCGCGCTGAACGTGCGCGCCGAAGGTGCGCAAATGTGCTTTACCGTACAGCGGCGCAATGGCGTCACGTTGCCGGACATGGAGGTGCGCCTCAACCTCGCGGGCGAGCACAACGTGCAGAACGCATTGGCGGCGATTGCGGTGGCGGTGGAACTGTCCATTGACGACGCGGCGGTGCTGCGCGCATTGGAGAATTTCCGGGGGGTGGGCCGGCGCTTTCAGAGCTACGGCGATCTGCCGGCCACGGGGGGTGGCGCCTTCACGCTCATCGACGACTACGGCCACCATCCCGTCGAGATGGCGGCCACGCTGGCTGCTGCACGCGGGGCTTTTCCCGGGCGGCGCCTGGTGCTCGCCTTCCAGCCGCATCGCTACACGCGCACACGCGATTGCTTCGAGGATTTTGTTCAGGTCATCGGCAAGGCCGACGCCGTGCTGCTGACGGAGGTGTACGCCGCTGGAGAGCCTCTGATCGTGGCCGCAGACGGCCGTTCGCTGGCGCGTGCGCTGCGCGTTGCCGGGCAGGTTGAACCCGTCTTTGTCGATGATGTGGCGGCGCTGCCACGCGCCATTGCCGAACTTGCCAGAGCAGGCGACGTGGTCTTGTGCATGGGCGCCGGATCGATTGGCAATGTGTCCGCGCGCACGGTAGAATTGCTACAAAAACATGAGCTGTCATCGTAGACAAGACAAGCGCTATGAGCCATAAAGATGTGAATATTGACGTGCAGAACCTGGGCAGGGTGGCCGTGCTCATGGGTGGCACGTCGGCCGAGCGCGAGGTGTCCCTCATGTCGGGACGCGGCGTGCTCGCCGCGCTCCGGTCGCGCGGTGTCGATGCCCACGCCTTCGACCCAGCGGAGCGCGACATGGGGGAACTTCGGCGTGAAGGTTTTGCGCGCTGCTTCATCACCTTGCATGGCCGCCACGGCGAAGACGGCACGGTGCAGGGCGCGCTGGAACTGCTGGGCATTCCCTACACCGGCCCGGGGGTACTGGCCTCTGCCATTGCCATGGACAAGGTCATGACCAAGCGCATGTGGATTGCCGAAGGCTTGCCGACGCCGCGCTATGTGTGCCTGACGCCCGAGCAGCAGACGCCCGAGCGCCTACGTGCCGTGCCCGATACGCTGGGCCTGCCCCTGATCGTCAAGCCGCCGCACGAGGGTTCGTCGATCGGCGTCAGCAAGGTCAATGGCTATTCCGACATGCAGGCAGCGGTGGCGTTGTCCGCCCGGTACGAGCCCGAAGTGCTGTGTGAAGAATTCATCGAGGGTGAAGAGGTGACTTGCCCCGTATTGGGCACGGGCGCAGAGGCGCGTGCGCTCCCCGTGATCCGGATCGAAGCCCCGAATGGTGCCTACGACTACCAGAACAAGTACTTCACCGACGAGGTCAAGTACCACTGCCCCAGTGGCCTGCCAGAGGCTGAGGAGCGCGAAATCCAGCGCCTGGTGCTGGCCAGCTACCGGGCGCTTGGCTGCCGCGGCTGGGGCCGCGCCGACCTGATGATTCGCGCCAGCGACCGCAAGCCCTTTTTGCTGGAGATCAATACCTCACCCGGCATGACGGGCCACTCGCTGGTGCCCATGTCGGCGCGTGCCGCAGGCTTGTCGTACGAGGACCTGTGTCTGCTGCTGCTGGCGGGCGCTGCCCTCGACTCGCCAGCAGGCACGCTGGCAGGAGGCGCGCAGTGACCACTCTGGCCGCGCCGCTCGACGTCCGGTTGATGAACCTGACGGCCACGCTGCTGTTCACCGGTTGCGCATTGTTTGCGCTGGCGGGCGGCGCGTGGTGGGCGCTGCGCCACCCCGCTTTTGCCATTGCGCGCATCGTCGTGCAGGGCGAACTGGCGCACAACAACGCGGTGACGCTGCGGGCCAACGTGGCGCCGCAAATTTCCGGCAATTTCTTCACCATGAATTTGCAGAACGTGCGCCGCGCTTTCGAGCAAGTGCCTTGGGTGCGCAGCGCGCAGGTGCAGCGTGAATTTCCTCGCACCTTGCGCGTGCGCCTGACGGAGCACCATGCGGTGGCCCACTGGGGGCCCGAATCGGGTACGGCCATGGTCAATACCGAGGGGGAAGTGTTCGAGTCCAACGGTGTGGACGACGAACTTGAAGACTTGCAGCGCCTGGACGGACCGCAAGGCAGTTCGGCGCAGGTGCTCGCCATGGCGCAGGCGCTGGAACCCATTTTCGAACCCCTGGGGCTCGATATCACGGCCCTCGCGCTCTCGGTACGCGGGGGCTGGCGCGTGACCTTGGGCGAGGACGCCACGGTCGAGCTCGGTGGTGGCACGCCCCCCGAAGTCATTGCGCGCACCCAGCGCTTTGCACAAACGCTCACGCGCGTGGCCACCCAGTTCGGGCGCCGCGCGGATGCGCTGGAATCCGCAGACTTGCGCCATACCGGTGGTTACGCAGTGCGCTTGCGCGGCGTGACCACCGTCACTGCCCAAACCAACGCCCACGCGGCACGCTAGACAACAAGAGGCATCAGACCTATGGCAAGAGAATACAAAGACGTGGTGGTGGGGCTGGACATTGGGACCGCCAAGATCATGGCGGTGGTGGCCGAGGTACTGCCCGGTGGCACGCTCAGGCTCGCCGGGCTGGGCGTGGCACCGAGCAACGGACTCAAGCGCGGCGTGGTGGTCAACATTGACGCCACGGTGCAAAGCATCCAGCAGGCTTTGCGCGAGGCCGAGCTGATGGCCGACTGCAAGATCCAGCGCGTCTACACCGGCATCACCGGCAGCCACATTCGCGGGCTCAATTCCAGCGGCATGGTGGCGGTGAAAGACAAGGAAGTGACGCCTGCCGATGTCGCCCGCGTGATTGAGACCGCGAAGGCCATCAACATCTCCAGCGACCAGCGGTTGCTGCTCGTCGAGCCGCAGGAATTCGTCATCGACGGGCAAGATGTGAAAGAGCCCATCGGCATGAGCGGCATCCGCCTGGAGGCCAAGATTCATATCGTGACCGGCGCCCAGAGCGCGGCCGAAAACATCATCAAGTGCGTGCGCCGCTGCGGGCTGGAAGTCGAGCAGCTCCTGCTCAACCCGCTGGCATCGAGCCAGGCAGTGCTGACCGACGACGAGCGCGAGCTGGGCGTGGCGGTGGTGGACATCGGCGCCGGCACCACGGACATCGCCATTTTCACCGGCGGCGCCATCCGGCATACGGCCGTCATTCCGATCGCTGGCGATCTGATCACCAGCGACATCGCCATGGCGCTGCGCACGCCTACCAAGGATGCGGAAGAAATCAAGGTGGAAAGCGGTTACGCCAAGCAGTTGCTGGCCGACCCCGAAGCGCAGGTCGAGGTGCCGGGCCTGGGCGACCGTGGCCCGCGCATGATCAGCCGCCAGGCGCTGGCCGGTGTGATTGAGCCGCGCGTGGAAGAAATTTTCACCCTGGTGCAGCAGGTGGTGCGCGAATCGGGCTACGAAGAAGTGCTCTCGTCGGGCATCGTGCTGACCGGCGGCAGCGTGGTCATGCCCGGCATGGTCGAGTTGGGCGAAGACATTTTCTTGAAGCCTGTGCGCCGCGGCATTCCGAAATACTCCGGCGCGCTCTCCGACATGGTGGCCCAGCCGCGCGCCGCCACCGTGATGGGCCTGCTCGAAGAGGCGCGCCTGGCACGCATGCGCGGCTTCAAGGTGGCACAAAAGACGGGATCGGTGCAGACCGCATTCGGCCGTTTCAAGGATTTCATCGTGGGGAACTTCTGACCATGTTGACCCCCAATCTGCGCTTGCGGGGGGGGGGGGGGGGGGGGGGGGGGGGGGGGGGGGGGGGGGGGGGGGGGGGGGGGGGGGGGGGGGGGGGGGGGGGG
>NZ_JBWKZM010000002.1:0-234266 GCF_059424465.1 Simplicispira sp. GW247-4R2A
GGGCTCGGGGGGGATGGTGGGCTTCATGGGTGCAGTCCTTGCAGCAGTTGCTCGCCAAGCGCGGTGCCTGCCGCCAAAGAGGCGCGGCGCTCGGTGTCGTTCGTTGCTTCAATGTGGATAGCAAGATCCGCAGGCGGGAGCAGGCCTGCAGCCTTTTCCGGCCATTCTGCCAGTTTTAGGCCGGGGTTGGCAAACAGCTCTCGAAAACCCGCGTCTTCCCACTCGCGCGGGTCGCTGAATCGGTAGAAGTCAAAGTGCCAGATGGCCAGCGCCCCGGCCTCGTGGGGTTCCACCACCGCGTAGGTCGGGCTCTTGATGCGGCCCTGCACCCCGAGCGCACGCAGCAGATGGCGCACCAGCGTGGTCTTGCCGGCGCCCAGGTCGCCGTGCAGGCTGATGAAGGCGTTGGCAATTTCCGGCCGCGCGGCGAGTTGTTGCGCGAACGCCTCAGTGTCGGCTTCGTTCGTCCACACCAGTGAGCGGGTCTTGTGCGCAAGGGGCGTTTCTACAATCGGGCGATGGTGGTCAGCGGCAGTCAACTCATTCCTCAAATTACGCAATGGGCGCGCGAGTTGGGATTTTCCCAAATCGGCGTGGCCGGTGTGGATCTTTCGTCTGCCGAACCGGGTTTGCAGGGCTGGCTGGCGCAGGGCTTTCACGGCGACATGCACTACATGGAAGCGCACGGCATGAAGCGCGCGCGCCCGGCCGAGCTGGTGCCGGGCACGGTGAGCGTGATCACCGTGCGCATGGATTACCTGCCGCGTGACACGCCGGCTGGCTGGCAGGCCATCGAGTTTGCGCGCCTGGCCGACCCAGAGCAGGGCGCCGTCTCGGTCTATGCCCGAGGGCGCGACTACCACAAGGTGCTGCGTGCGCGCCTGCAAAAGCTCTGCGACCGCATTGCCGAGGCCGTCGGGCCGACGGGCTACCGCGTCTTCACCGATTCGGCGCCGGTGCTCGAAGCCGAGCTGGCCGCGCGCAGTGGCCAGGGCTGGCGCGGCAAGCACACCTTGGTGCTCAACCGCGAGGCCGGGTCGATGGCCTTCCTGGGCGAGATTTATATCGACATGGAACTGCCGGAGAGCACGCCGGTGACGGCGCACTGCGGCAGTTGCCAGGCCTGCATCGACGTCTGCCCGACGCAGGCCATCGTCGCGCCGTACCGGCTCGATGCGCGGCGCTGCATCTCGTACCTGACGATTGAAAACGCCGGGCCGATCCCGGTCGAGTTTCGCCGCCCCATTGGCAACCGCATTTACGGCTGCGACGACTGCCAGCTCATTTGCCCGTGGAACAAATACGCGCGTACCAGCCCCCTGGCAGACTTTGACGCGCGTGCCGGTCTCAGTGGTCAGCAACTGGTGGATTTGTTTGCCTGGGACGAGGCAACGTTCCTGCGCATGACCGAAGGCGGCCCGATCCGCCGCATTGGCCACGAGCGCTGGCTGCGCAACGTCGCGGTGGCGCTGGGCAATGCGCTGGCGAAGACGCACGCGCCCGAACTGCGCGCCGCCCTGCAAACCCGCGCTGCGCACGAGAGTGCGCTGGTGCGCGAGCATGTTGCCTGGGCACTGGAAAACGAAAATATTAAATGAAATAGGCCTCTAGCGCTTATCCCTAAAGCGCTGGCAGCTACCAAAATCATAGTTTCAAGGCGGGCCCCAGAACCCCCAGTGCCAGCGACAGGCTAACCGGTCCCAGCAGGGTGGAGAGCGTCACCAGCCCCGCCACATACGGTCCGTTGTAGCCCATGCGGGCGGCCAGCACGTAGCAGCTTGATGAGGTGGGCAGAGCCGAGAAAATCAGCAGCACCGTGGTTTGCAAGGCGTCCAGTCCCAGCAGGCGCGAAGCCAGCCAGGCAATCAGCGGCTGCAGCAAGTGGCGAATGGAGAGCACCGACACCGTCAGCACCCCGTCGCGCCGGAGCGAGCCGAATTCGAGCCCTGCGCCAGCCGCCATCAACCCCAGCGCGATGGCGGCGGCCCCGATACGCGAGACGCTGGGCACCAAAATATCCGGAATGTGCAGCCCCGCCAGATTCGCGGCCAGGCCGGCGGTGGTCGCCAGAATCAAGGGGTTTTGCAGCAGCTCGCGGGCAAAGTGGTGTTCCCCCTTCCGCGCCATGGGCCAGACGGCCGCCACGTTGAAGAGCGGCACTGAAATACCGATCAGCACGGCGATCAGTTGCAGGCCGGGAGTGCCCGCCAGTCGCTGCGCCATGGCAAGGCCAATGAACGAGTTGAAGCGAAACGCCACCTGCGCTGCGCCGGCATGCGCACGTGGTTCGATGCGACTGCGCAGTCCGGGCAGACAGGGCAGGCCATAGGCCAGCGCGATGCCAGAGACGCCGCTGAGCAAGCCAGCGGCCATCAGCCCCGAGGTGGCGCCCAGTTCGATGGGGCTGCGCACAATCGACTGGAACAGCAGCACCGGAAACAGCAGGTAGTACACCAGCGCTTCCACCGGCTGCCACACCGAGCGGTTGAGCGCGGTGAAGCGGCACACCAGGTAGCCGAGCAGGATGAGGGAAAAATCGGGAAACAGAATTTGCGCGTACACCACGGCGTGCAGAATACCTGCGCTGGCCTGGTTGCGCTGCCATGTCCCGTGTCGCCCCGTGTCACCGAGCGCATCGCTCTGCTATCGTTTCGCATGCCCTTTTTTGAAACCAGCCAGACAGCCATCGACCAGTTCGCCGATGCCTTGTGGCTCGAAGACGGTCTGTCGCGCAACACGCTGGCCGCCTACCGCAGCGACCTGCGGCATTTCGCCGCGTGGCTGGCAGTGCAGCAGCCGCCCCTGGCGTTGGACGCAGCGGCCGAGCACCACATCCAGGCCTGGTTTTCCGCGCGCCACCAGGGCACGCGCGCCACCACCGCCAACCGGCGCCTCACCGTGCTGCGGCGCTACTTTCACTGGGCGCTGCGCGAGCGCCGCATCACCGCCGACCCCAGCGTGCGCCTGCAGGCGGCCCGCCAGCCACTGCGCGTGCCCAAGACGCTCTCGCAGGGTCAGGTCGAGGCACTGCTCGCGGCCCCCGATGTGCGCACGCCGCTCGGCCTGCGCGAGCGCAGCATGTTGGAGCTGATGTACGCCAGCGGCCTGCGCGTCTCTGAGCTGGTGCAGCTCAAGACCTGGAACCTGGACCTGGGCGCCGGCGTGCTGCGCGTGCTGGGCAAAGGGAACAAGGAGCGGCTGGTGCCGTTTGGCGAAGAGGCCGGCGCCTGGCTCACGCGCTACCTGGGCGAGGCACGCCCGCTCATTTTGGCGGGCCGGCAGAGCGAGGATTTGTTTGTGACCGCGCGCGGCAGCGGCATGACGCGCGTGCGCTTCTGGGGCATCGTGCGCGAGCATGCGCTGCGCGCGGGCATCACCGCGCCGCTCTCGCCGCACACCTTGCGCCATGCGTTTGCCACCCATCTGCTCAACCATGGCGCCGATCTGCGCGTGGTGCAGCTGCTGCTCGGCCATGCCGACATTTCGACGACCACCATTTACACGCACGTGGCGCGCGAGCGCCTGCGCGAGCTGCACGCGCGCCACCATCCGCGCGGATAGCTTGCTTTTGGGTGTTGGTGGCTTACTCGCCCAGACTCTCGGCCCAGGCAAGGGCCTGAAGGTGTGCCCAGTTGACCTGGTGGTTGGAGAGCTGCAGTTGCCCGGCGTTGTAGGCAAATGCGGCTTCGTCGCCACTTTCGCAGGCCTTGGTGAGCGCCAGGAAGGGTGCAAACACCCCGCGGTCGTGCAGCAGTGCGTCGACCACGGATTCCGGCAATGCCACCGAGCTGAGCGCGCTCTCCAGCGGCATGCCCAGCATGGTGTCGAGCATGGAAAAAACGCCGACCACGAAGGCGTTGTCGCACTCTTCCTGTGGCAGCAGTTCCTGGGCAAGCAGTTCCATCAGCCGCCCGCGCACCACGGCCATGGTGCCCACGGCCGGTGGCGAGCCGCCGGCGCGCGAAGTGGTGAGCAAGAGCGCTGCCCAGCGGAACAGCTTCTTGAGCCCCAGGATCATCACCGCATGGCGGAACGAGGTGATCTCGCATTGCAAGCCGAACCCCGACGAGTTGATGAAGCGCAGCAGGTTGAAGGAGAGCGTCGGGTCTTTTTTGAGCAGATCTTCAATCTCCGCGCTGCTGGCCTGGCGCCGCACCAGGTTGATGAGCTGGATGATGATGGCCTGCGAGGGCCGGACTGTCTTGGCCTGCACCATCGACGGCTTGGCAAACCAGTAGCCCTGGAACAGCTTTACGCCCAGGTCGGACATGCGCTGAAACTGCTCGGCCGTCTCGACCTTTTCGGCAACGAGTTCGGCCTGGCTGTAGTTGCGCGCGAACTGCACCAGCGGGGCCGCCAGTTCGGGCTTGAAAGCCGACATGTCGAACTTGATGTACGAGGCCATGGGCAGCCAGCCCGCGTACGGCCGGCGCAGCACCTGCTGGTCAAAGGCCAGTTTGAAGCCGCGTGTCTTGAGGCCTTCAAAGGTGCCGATGCAGGCATCGATGGCTTCTGGTGTCGCACCCTCGGGCAAGGTCGGCACTTCCAGTACGACCTTGTCGGGGTGGACCAGTTCCAGGTGGCCCCCTGCGAGGCTCTCGTGGGTGCAGTTGATGAACACCGTGAGCTTGCCCACCAGCGCTTCGGCGCCGCCGTAGGACAGCGCGTTGAACAGCAGGGCTGCATCGCTGGCAGCCGTGTGGGCGTCGTGCGCGGTCGAGCGGTCAAACAGTTCGTAGCCCACAACCACGCGCTTGGCGTCAACGATGGCCTGGCGGGCGATCACCGCCATATCGCTGGCGGCTACCGCTTCCGGGGAGGCTGTAGCGTCTTCTGGGGCATTGTCTGGTGGCTGGGACATGGGCGATAAGGAAGAGGGGAAAAAGGCGTGCGCGGGATGCGTGTTCCCAGCGATTCTAGGCGCGAGGCCGCCCTTTTCTCAGTCTTCTACCTGGTCGGCCCAAGCCAGGGCCTGCAGGTGCGCGCCGTTGATCTGCGAGCTGGAGAGCCCCAGCGCGTGCGCTGCGTGGTCGAACGCCCCGTCGTCACTGCTCTCGCAGGCCTGCGCCAGCAGGAGCAGCTTGCCCAGCGGGCCTTCGCGCCGCAAGAGCGCAGCCGAGACCGGTTCGGGCACGGTGATGAGCTGCAGCGCCGATTCCATGGGCATGCCCAGCATGGTGTCGAGCAGCGAGAAGATGCCGGCGACGAAAGCTTCGTCGGCCAGTTCCTGGTCGAAAATCTCCAGTGCCAGCAGCTCCATCAACCGCCCACGTACCACGGCCGTGCTGCCCACCGAAGGGGGTGGCCCGCCGTTGCGCGAGAGGGTGAGCAGCAGCGCGGCCCAGCGAAAGAGCTTTTTGAGGCCCATCAGCATCACCGCCTGGCGGAACGAGGTGATCTCGCGTGTCATGCCAAAGCCAGAAGAGTTGATGAGGCGCATGAGGTTGAAGGCCAGCCCAGCGTCCTTTTTGAGCACTTCTTCAATGGCGTCTGTGCTGGCCTGCTTGCGCACCAGGCTTATCAGTTCCAGGATCGCTGTCTGTGAGGGCGTGACCAGCCGTGCCTGCACCAGCGAAGGTCGGGCAAACCAGTAGCCCTGGAACAGGGCAATGCCATGGCTCGACGCCATGTCGTACTGCTGCGCTGTTTCCACTTTCTCTGCCACCAGCTCGGCCTGTGAGTGCCGCCCGGCGTAGCTGATGAGCACCGCCAACTGGTCCGGCGCCAGCACCGAGAGGTCGAGCTTGATGTAGTCCGCCAGGGGAAGCCAGGCCGCGTAGGCGGACTGCAGCACAGTGTGGTTGAAGGCCAAATGGAAGCCGCGCTCACGTAATACAGCGAGCATGGGCAGCCGGGTGCCGACCTCGTCGGTGGCCACGTGGCCGAGTGGTGGAATCTCCAGCACCACCTTGTCCGGGTCGATCAGCTCCAGGTGACCTCCTGCCAGGCTTTCGTGCGTGCAGTTCACGAAAAGCAGCTTCTTTCCCACCAGGTCTTCGGTGCCGGCATGCGAGAGGGCGCTGAACACCAGCGCAACGTCAGTGGCTGCCGTGTGTCCGGGTCCGGTGCGCGAACGGTTGAACAGCTCATAGCCTATGACGGCCTGCTGGGAATTGACAATCGCCTGGCGCGCAATCATGGCCACCGACGGCTGGGGCGTTGGCGGCGGGCTGAGGGGGTCAAGCGAATCAGAACTGGACATCGGATTGGGTCATAAAACTACAACATCAGGCTGGCGGGCCCGTGTGGGCATGCAGCAGCGCGTTGGGCACCATTCTAGAAAGCATCGTCCCTACTTGGCTCTGTATCTCCATACGCAAGCCAGGCCAACTCGGATTCGGTGAATCCGGCGCGCCGCCGGGCCTCGGTATTCAGCGGCGGCCTGGGGCGCGGCGCCGCGTAGCGCTCTGCCAAATGTGCATAGTGCACGTGTGGATCGAGTTGCGCGCGCTCGCACAGCCACCGATACCAAAAATTACCAATGGCCACATGGCCGATCTCCTCGCGCAGGATGGTGTCCAGAATATTGGCGGCGGCCAGGGCGTCGGCCGCACCCGTCTGGCGGAGTTTGCGCTGAATCAGCGGTGTGGCGTCCAGGCCGCGCGCCTCCAGCGTGCGCGGTACCAGGGCCATGCGTGCGATGGCATCGTGGGCCGTTTTTTCGCACATGGTCCACAGGCCTTGGTGGGCCGGAAAATCGCCGTAGTCGTGGCCCAGCGTGCGCAGGTGCTCGCGCAGCAGGCTGAAATGCCGTGCTTCTTCTCCGGCAACTTTGAGCCAATCGAGGTAGTAGGCGCGCGGCATGTCCGAGAAACGCCAGATGGCATCCAGCGCCAGGTTGATGGCGTTGAACTCGATATGTGCGATGGCGTGCAGCAGTACGGCCCGGCCCCCGGGTGTGGCAGGCGAGCGGCGTGCCACTGCGCTGTGGGCAAGCAACTCGGGCCGATCAGGCCGGCCAGGCAAATCGACGGGTTCGGGTGGTGCCGCTTCCGCTTCCGCTATGGAAAGCGAAGCTGCTTGGGCATGCAGTTCGAGTGTTTCCGCCACCTTCTGGTCTACATCGGCGAGGCAAAGCACCTCCAGGGCGCGGTGTCGGAGTTCCATCCCTACAATTGTAAAAAGTCCCCGCCTTGCGTTGGGAAACACTGAACTTAAGGACGAATATGGCCCTGTATGCATTGGACGACAAAGCCCCGCAGATCGCTCCCAGCGCCTGGGTGGCCGACAGCGCGCAGGTGATGGGTGCCGTGGTGCTGCACGACGACACAAGTGTGTGGTTTGGCACGGTGGTGCGCGGCGACACCGAATCCATCACCATTGGTGCTGGCTCCAACGTGCAGGATGCGAGCGTGCTGCACGCCGATTTCGGCCAGCCGCTGGTCATTGGCGAGCGCGTTACCGTGGGCCACAAGGTGATGCTGCACGGCTGCACCATTGGCGACGAGAGCCTGATCGGCATTGGCGCCGTGGTGCTCAATGGCGCGAAGATTGGCAAGAACTGTCTGGTCGGTGCCGGCGCCTTGGTCACCGAAGGCAAGGAATTCCCCGATGGCTCGATGATCATCGGCAGCCCGGCGCGCGTGGTGCGCCAGCTCACACCCGAGCAGATGGACGGACTGCGTGCCAGCGCGCAGCATTACGTGGAGAACGCCCGGCGTTTTCGCGGCGGCTTGCGCCGTATCGACCAAGATTAAGGGAACGTGCACGTGTCTGAACTGCACAAATTTATTTTTGAAGGCATACCGGTACGCGGCGCCATCGTGCGCTTGGACGGTGCCTGGCGCGAGATGTTGGCGCGCCGTGCCGCCAACACCACGAGCGGCGCCTACCCGGTGCCCGTGCGCGAATTGCTTGGCGAGATGGCGGCGGCCGGCGTGTTGATGCAGTCGTCCATCAAATTCAACGGCACGCTGGTGCTGCAGATTTTTGGCGACGGGCCGCTGCGCCTGGCCGTGGCGGAGGTGCAGTCTGACCTGGCATTGCGCGCCACGGCGGCTCTTACGGGCGAGGTGCCGGAAGGGGCACGGTTGGCGGAGATGGTCAACGTCGCCGGCGGCGGGCGCTGCGCGATCACGCTTGACCCGAAAGACAAGCTACCGGGCCAGCAACCCTACCAGGGTGTGGTGCCGCTGGTAGACGCACAGGAGCGGCCGCTTTCCAGTATGAGTGAAGTGCTGGCGCATTACATGCGCCAGTCGGAGCAGCTCGAAGCCATGCTGGTGCTGGCGGCCGACGATCAGGTGGCGGCAGGCCTGCTGATCCAGCGCATGCCGATGCAAGGCGTTGCCAACCTGGGCGGTAGCCAGGACGAATTGGTGGGGCAAGGTGCCGATGAGGAATACAACCGCATCGCCACGCTGGCCGCCAGCCTGACGCGCGAGGAGCTGCTGGCGCTGGATGTGGATACCGTGCTGCGTCGCCTGTTCTGGCAGGAAAACCTGGCGCGCTTTGCGCCGCAGCAGGGTGCGCTGGGCCCGCGCTTTGCCTGCACCTGCAGCCGCGAGCGCGTGGGTCGCATGCTGGAAACCCTGGGGCGAGAAGAGGCCGAAAGCATCCTGGCCGAGCAAGGGCAGATCGAAGTGGGCTGCGAATACTGCGGCCAGCAGTACCGCTTCGACGCGGTGGATGCCGCCCAAATTTTTGCTGCCCCCAGTGTCTTCCAGCCTCCCCCGCCCAAGGGTGCACAGTAAGCAACGCAGGAACGCAGGCGACTCAGGTGGTCGCGACGTCGGCTTGGAGAGGGTGCTCCCCAGCGGGCATCCGGTGCGGTGGGTTCGGTTGCGGGTGGGGCGAAAGCGCCATGTGTGCCGCCACGGCTTGGCGCGCGGCCAGCGCCAGCACGCGCCGGTGCCCAGATTGGGTGGGCAGCGGCGGCGCCGCTCTGACGCGAACGACAAGGCTGCGGCAGGCGAGGATCGCCGCCAGGCACTCACGCAGGCTCGTATCCCCCGCATACGCGGCCGCGCCACTGCGCCGGCCGTGGCGGTCGTGGTACGTGATGGCGACGGGTTGGATGGGGCGACCGGTGGCGATTGCCGGCTGCAGCAGGGCGGCATGAAAGTCCAGCAGCGTGCTGCCATCGGTGGTGGTGCCTTCTGGAAACACGGCTACGTCCTGGCCGGCTTGCAGCAGGGCCGCAATACGGGCGTTGGCGTCGCGCGCGTCGGCGCGCAGGCCGCGTCGCAGGAAAACAGTGTCCGTACGCGCCGCAAGCCAGCCCACCAAGGGCCAGGCGCGCACGTCCGCCTTGGCCACGAAGGCCATCGCATGCGTGGCATTGAGGGCATAGATGTCCAGCCACGACACATGGTTGGCCACCACCAGACTGCCTGCTGGCGCGTTGTTCCAGCACACGTCCAGCCGTATGCCCAGCATGCGCAGCAACTGGCGCGACCAACGGCGCTTGAGTTGCAGACGCACCGAGGTGCTGGCAAGTGGGTAAACGCTGGCAATGGTGGCCGCCCCCCACAACAGGTGCAGCCCCAGCCGCACGCAGCGCAGCACCTGCAGTGCACGTGGAGCGGGCGTCTCGTTCACGCGGGTCGGCGGGTTCATCCCAGGAAGTGTTTGGCGTAGCGGCTGTCCAGGCGCGCGATCGGCATCAGGAGGGGCAGGTCGGCGGTGTTGAAATCAGGGTCCCAGGCGGGGTCTCCACACACCCAGGCGCCGGCGCGCAGATAGCCCTTGATGAGCGGCGGCAGCGTGCCGGGCAAGTTCTGGTCCAACGCCTCCAGCGGTAGCCTGCAACGGGGAAACACACGGTATTCCAGCGGGCTCATGTGCTCGTGCAGCCCTCGGTAGGCGCTGGCAGCGGCATGCCCACCATCTGCCATGCTCATGCTGGCGCAGCCTATCAGGTAGTCATAGCGGCGCTGCAGCATGTAGCGTGCCAGGCCCGCCCACAGCAGGGTGATGGTGGCGCCGCTGCGGTAATCGGCGTGCACACAAGACCGCCCGATTTCCACCATCCGCGGACGCAGGTGCTGCAGACGTGTGAGGTCAAACTCGCCTTCCGAGTAGTAGCCGCCAATCTTGACGGCCTGCTCCGGCGACAGGATGCGGTAGGTGCCGACTACCGCTCCGGTATTTTCGTCGCGCACCACCAGGTGCTCGCAATAGGGGTCGAAGATGTCGTGGTCAACCTGCGGCATGCGGGTGCGCAGCCGGGCGCCGAGTTCGCCTGCGAACACGCTGTAGCGCAGCTTTTGCGCTTCCAGAATTTCGCGCGGGGTTTCGGCGAGGCCCACCGACATGTTGCGATGGACAGAACGCGCCGCGATACGGGCGCTGGTGGAGGCAGTGGTCATCGTGTGTTCCAGAGTTACCCTGAAACACAATTTAGGCAGCGTCCATGTCAGCGCCGTGACGGCTCTGTGAAAGTTTCAAGTGCGCGGGTTGGCGCGCACCACCCGCTGGTTGGACCCGACTGCGGGCGGGTTATGGCAGGTACTGCACGAAGATCTCGTTGGGCTTGACCATGCCCAATTCGCTGCGCGCCTTTTCTTCCACCATGTCCAGGCCCTCGCGCAGGTCTTGCACCTCGGAGGTCAGCCGCTGGTTCGATTCTGCCGCTGCCTCGTTGGCGTCCTGCTGCGAGCGCAGTTGCTGCTGCATGCTGGCCACGCGCGGCACGCTGCCGCGTCCTAACCACAGCTGGCCCTGAAGCGAGGCCAGCAATACAAGCAGCACCACGGTGACGATGCGTGAGCCCATGGCGGGAAGCTTCGCGGCCCAGGTGGGGATTAGCGCAGGTTGTAGAACGCGCGGCGGCCGGGGTAGTGGGCGATGTCGCCCAGGTCTTCCTCGATGCGCAGCAGTTGGTTGTACTTGGCCATGCGGTCCGAGCGGCTCAGGCTGCCGGTCTTGATCTGCCCGGCGTTGGTGCCCACGGCGATGTCGGCAATGGTGCTGTCTTCGGTCTCGCCCGAGCGGTGGCTGATCACGGCGGTGTAGCCCGCGCGCTTGGCCATCTCGATGGCGGCAAACGTCTCGGTCAACGTGCCGATCTGGTTGATCTTGATGAGGATCGAGTTGGCAATGCCCTTGTCGATGCCTTCCTGCAGGATCTTGGTGTTGGTGACGAACAGATCGTCGCCCACCAACTGCACGTTCTTGCCCAGGCGGTCCGACAGGATCTTCCAGCCGTCCCAGTCGCCCTCGGCCATGGCGTCTTCAATGCTGATGATGGGGTATTTGTCGACCCAAGTGGCCAGCATGTCGGTCCAGGCCTGCGCGCTCAGTGCCAGGCCTTCGCCGGCCAGGTGGTACTGGCCATCCTTGAAAAACTCGCTGGCGGCGCAATCGAGGCCAAGCGCAATCTGCTCGCCTGCGGTGTACCCGGCGGCATCGATGGCTTGCAGGATCAGTTCAATCGCCGCTTCGTGGTTGGCCACGCTGGGGGCAAAGCCGCCTTCGTCGCCCACGGCCGTGCTCATGCCTTTGTCGTTGATGATCTTCTTGAGCGCGTGGAATACCTCGGCGCCCCAGCGCAGCGCTTCGCGAAAGCTCGGCGCGCCCACCGGGATGATCATGAATTCCTGGATGTCGAGCGTGTTGTTGGCGTGTGCGCCGCCGTTGATCACGTTCATCATCGGCACTGGCAATTGCATGCCGCCCATGCCGCCCAAATACCGGTACAGCGGCAGGCCCGATTCTTCGGCCGCGGCGCGGGCCACGGCCATCGAGACAGCCAGAATGGCATTGGCGCCCAGACGGCTCTTGTTGTCGGTGCCGTCGAGGTCGATCAGGGTCTTGTCGAGGAAGGCCTGCTCGGAAGCATCCAGGCCGAGCACGGCTTCGGAGATTTCGGTGTTGATGTGTTCGACGGCCTTGAGCACGCCCTTGCCAGCATAGCGGCTCTTGTCGCCATCGCGCAGCTCAATGGCTTCGCGCGAGCCGGTGGAGGCGCCGGACGGCACGGCCGCACGGCCCATCACGCCCGATTCGAGCAGCACGTCGCATTCGACGGTGGGGTTGCCGCGGCTGTCGAGAATTTCACGGCCTACGATGTCAACAATGGCACTCATGGGGTTCCTTGCAGGGTTTCAATCCGGGGTGGGGCGCCAGGGCGCAAAATTCAAGCAAAATTGGCTTCCAGCGCTTATTGGATATGCGCAGGCAGCTATTCTATTCAGAGCGAATCACACGCCTTCCACGCAGACCATGCGCATGATGGCAGCGCCTTCACGCGCGGCGCGGGCCTTGCGGTACTCGGGCGAATCGTGGAAGGCGCGTGCGGCATCAAAGCTGGGGAACTTGAGGACCACGGTGCGCCCTGGGGTCCAGTCGCCTTCCAGCACGTCCACCTTGCCGCCGCGGATGCAGACTTCGGCGCCGTGCACCCGCATGGCTTCACTGCTCCATTTTTTGTATTCTTCGTACTGCTCGGGGTGGGTGACTTCGACCGAGGCAATGATGTATCCACTGGCCATGCTCAGGCTCCAAAGTTGTTTTCGAGAAAACCGTTCTTCTTCGTGACGGTGTCCAGCGCCAGCAGCGTCTCCAGCAGCGCGCGCATGTGCTTGAGCGGCACCGCGTTGGGGCCGTCGGAGAGGGCATTCGCTGGGTCCGGGTGCGTTTCCATGAACAAACCCGCCACGCCCACGGCCACGGCAGCGCGCGCCAGCACCGGCACCATCTCGCGCTGACCGCCGCTGCTGGTGCCGTTGCCGCCCGGCAGTTGCACGCTGTGCGTGGCGTCGAACACCACCGGCGCATTTGTCTCACGCATGATGGCCAGGCTGCGCATGTCGCTCACCAAGTTGTTGTAGCCGAAGCTGGCGCCGCGCTCGCAGGCCATGAAGTTGTCTTCGTTCAGCCCCGCCTCTTTGGCGGCGGCGCGCGCCTTGTCGATCACGTTCTTCATGTCGTGTGGCGCGAGGAACTGGCCTTTCTTGATGTTCACCGGCTTGCCCGACTGGGCGACGGCGCGGATGAAATCGGTCTGGCGGCACAGGAAGGCCGGTGTTTGAAGCACATCGACGACAGCCGCCGCCTCGCGGATGTCGTCCTCGCTGTGCACGTCCGTCAGCACCGGCACGCCAAGCTCGCTGCGGATGCGGCCGAGAATCTCCAGGCCTTTTTCACGCCCAGGGCCGCGAAAGCTGGTGCCAGACGAGCGGTTGGCCTTGTCGAAGCTGCTTTTGAAGATGAAGGGAATGCCCAGGGCTGAGGTGATCTCCTTGAGCTGGCCTGCCACATCCATTTGCAGCTGGGCCGACTCGATCACGCAGGGCCCGGCAATCAGGAAAAAGGGCCGGTCCAGGCCGACGTCAAAACCGCACAACTTCATGCCGTGGTCTCCTCGGGGGCGGGCGCAGCGGATGCGGCCGTTTCGCCGTGGCGCGCGATGGCAGCGCGGATGAAGGCGTTGAACAGCGGGTGGCCGGCCCAGGGTGTGGATTTGAACTCCGGGTGGAACTGCACACCCACAAACCAGGGGTGCACGCTGCGCGGCAGCTCGACGATTTCCGTCAGGTGCTCGCGCTGGGTCAACGCCGAAATCACCAGGCCGGCAGCTCGCAGGCGGTCCAAGTAGTGCTTGTTGGCCTCGTAGCGGTGGCGGTGGCGCTCGGTGACCACATCGCCGTAAATCTCGTGCGCCAGCGTGCCGGGCGCGACGTCCGAGCTTTGTGCCCCCAGGCGCATGGTGCCGCCCAGGTCGGAGCCCGCATCGCGTTTCTGGATGCTGCCGTCCTTGTCCTGCCACTCGTTGATGAGGGCGATCACGGGGTGCGGCGTGGCCGGGTCGAATTCGGTGCTGTTGGCGCCGGTCAGGCCTGCCACGTGGCGCGCGTATTCGATGGTGGCCACTTGCATGCCCAGGCAGATGCCCAGGTAGGGGAGCTTGTGCTCGCGGGCGTACTGTGCCGTGCTGATCTTGCCCTCCACACCGCGCTGGCCAAAGCCTCCGGGCACCAGGATGCCGTCAAAGCGCCCCAGGTTCTCGACCTCGGCCGGGGTCAGCGTCTCGGAATCGAGGTACTCGATCTTCACGCGCACATGGTTCTGCATGCCGGCGTGGCGCAGCGCCTCGTTGACCGACTTGTAGCTGTCGGACAGATCGACGTACTTGCCCACCATGGCAATCGTCACCTCGCCCTGCGGGTTGGCGGTTTCGTGCACCAGCGCGTCCCAGCGCTTGAGGCTGGTGGGCGGGGTGTTCAGGCGCAGCTTGTCACAGATCAGGCCGTCCAGCCCCTGCTCGTGCAGCATGCGCGGCACCTTGTAGATGGTGTCCACATCCCACATGCTGATCACGCCCCATTCGGGCACATTGGTGAACAGCGAGATCTTGGCGCGCTCTTCGTCGGGAATGGCGCGGTCGGCGCGGCACAGCAGGGCGTCGGGCTGGATGCCGATCTTGCGCAGCTCCTGCACCGTGTGCTGGGTGGGCTTGGTCTTGAGCTCGCCCGCTGCTGCTATGAAGGGCACGTAGGTCAGGTGCACAAATGCCGCGTTGTTCGGGCCGAGTTTCAGGCTGAGCTGGCGCACGGCTTCAAGGAAGGGAAGCGACTCGATGTCGCCCACGGTGCCGCCGATCTCGACGATGGCCACGTCCACGGCGTCGGGCGTGCCCACGCCAGCGCCGCGCTTGATGTATTCCTGGATTTCGTTGGTGACGTGCGGGATGACCTGCACCGTCTTGCCGAGGTAGTCGCCGCGGCGTTCTTTCTCCAGCACGCTCTGGTAGATACGCCCTGTGGTGAAGTTGTTAGTCTTCTTCATCCGCGTTTCAATGAAACGCTCGTAGTGGCCCAGGTCGAGGTCGGTTTCTGCGCCGTCGTCGGTGACGAAGACTTCACCGTGCTGGAACGGTGACATGGTGCCCGGATCCACGTTGATGTACGGGTCGAGCTTGATGAGAGTGACTTTGAGGCCCCGCGATTCGAGGATCGCGGCAAGGGAGGCTGAGGCGATTCCCTTGCCCAGGGAAGACACCACACCGCCGGTGACGAAGACAAATTTGGTCATGTCAATGAAGGTGGTGGGAAATTGCAATTATAGGCACTGGGCCTCGCGCCGCTGGCGCCGCCAGACCCTCTGCTACATTGCCGCCATGACCGATCTGGCTGGCAAACACATCGTCCTTGGGCTTACTGGTGGCATCGCCTGTTACAAGGCGGCCGAGTTTTGCCGCGCCCTCGTCAAAGCCGGCGCCACCGTGCAAGTGGTGATGACGCAGGCGGCCGAGCAGTTCATGACGCCCGTTACCATGCAGGCACTGAGCAATCGGCCGGTTTTCACTTCGCAGTGGGACGCGCGGGCGGACAACAACATGCCGCACATCAACCTCAGCCGCGAGGCCGACGCCATCGTCGTCGCGCCCTGCAGTGCAGATTTCGTGGTCAAGTTGGCGCACGGGGCGGCAGACGATCTGCTGGCACTGATGTGCCTGGCGCGGCCCGTGGAGCGGGTGCCGCTGCTGCTTGCCCCTGCCATGAACCGCGAGATGTGGGCGCACCCCGCCACGCAGCGCAACCTCGCGCAGGTGCAGCAGGACGGCGCCGTGGTACTGGGCGTGGGCTACGGCGACCAAGCCTGCGGCGAAACCGGCGATGGGCGCATGCTCGAACCCCAGGATCTGCTCGAAGAAGTGGTGGCATTCTTTCAGCCCAAGCGGCTGGCCGGACAAAAGGTACTCGTCACCGCCGGCCCCACCTTTGAAGCCATCGACCCGGTGCGTGGCATCACCAACCATTCGAGCGGCAAGATGGGTTTTGCCATCGCCCGCGCTGCCCGCGAGGCGGGTGCCGAGGTGACCCTGGTCGCCGGCCCGGTGGCGCTACCGACGCCGCGCGGCGTGCGCCGAATCAATGTGGTTTCTGCACAAAATATGTACGACGCGGTGATTCCGCTTGCGCAGGAAGCTACTATTTTTATAGCAACGGCTGCGGTGGCCGACTGGCGACCTGCCAGTGCATCGCAAGAAAAGGTCAAGAAAGACGGCAGCGGCACTGCGCCCACGCTCGCCTTTGCCGAAAACCCCGACATTCTGGCCACTGTGGCGCAGTCGGAACGTGCCCACAGCGGCGCGCTGTACTGCGTGGGCTTTGCCGCCGAAAGCCACGATCTGCTGGCCCATGCCACGGCCAAGCGCGCGCGCAAGCGGGTTCCGCTGCTGGTCGGCAACATTGGTCCGGCCACCTTTGGGCAGGATGACAACGCCCTGCTCTTGGTGGACGCGCAGGGCCACAGCGAACTGCCGCGCGCCAGCAAGCGTGTGCTGGCGCAGCAACTGATCGAGCAGATTGCCGTGCGGCACCCTGACGGAGCCAAGCCATGAACCCGTTTTCCGGTGCCACGGGGCTGAAGCCAGAATGGGATGCGCCCAAGGATGGCGATTTCGCACGCTATGTAGAGCGCCTCACCGCCGCCCACATCGTGCCATTGCCAGAGGAACCGGGGCGTGTGCCGCACGCGGGCGAAGCAAGGCGGCGGCCCCAAGCGGTCGCCGCCAGCCCGGAGAAGCCGGACGCGCTGTCGCCGACAAAGCCGACACTTGCGACTGTATTGGGCTTGCTGCTTGTCGGGGTGGTCCTGCTGGTGCTGCTGCAACTGTTCGGGCGCCATCAGGCCAGCCTGGGCCCTGTTCTGGCGCTCGCAATGGCCGGACTTGCGTGGTGGGTGGTGGGGCGCTGGAGGCGCGCCCTTGGAGCCTTGCGCAAAGCGGGCCTGCAGTCATCCCTCCCATCGCTTCCAGAGTTGCAACGGCAGTTGCAGGCGCTGGCGCAGCAAAAAAGCAAAGCCATCAGAGACAAATGAACATTGATATCAAGGTGCTCGACGCACGCATGGCCGGTTGTCTGCCGGCGTACGCCACCCCGGGAAGTGCCGGCCTGGATTTGCGGGCTTGCCTGGACACGCCGCTCACGCTCGCTCCTGGAGCGTGCGAACTGGTGCGCACCGGGCTGGCCATTCACCTGGCGGATGCGGGCTTCGCCGCCCTGATCCTGCCGCGCTCAGGCCTGGGGCACAAGCATGGCATCGTGCTGGGCAATCTGGTGGGCCTAATCGACAGCGACTACCAGGGCGAGTTGATGGTCAGCGCCTGGAACCGCAGTCCGGTGAGCTTCACGATCGCTCCCATGGACCGGCTTGCGCAACTCGTGGTGGTGCCGGTGGTGCAAGCGCAATTTACGGTGGTCGATACGTTTGCGCCGAGCTTGCGGGGTGCGGGTGGCTACGGGTCTACTGGCAAGGATTGATGCGATTGCGCCCATTGGGCCTCGTAGTCCCCCGACTACGCACGGGGTGCCCGGCCGCCGACTCGTTGCAGACACCAATTCTTGCAACTTTGTCCCGCATCCGCCCCTCTAATAGCGCCATCACGCACGCTTTGCTCCCTGTGGCGCAAGCGTCCAGCAATTTCAGGAGAACACTATGAATGTTTTGCGCTTTCAACGCGTAGGCCTTTTGACCGCAACGGCCATCCTCACCGCCGGTTTGACGGCATGCGCAGCACCGCGCCAGCACTATGCGGACAGGGGCTACCAACAAGGGGGCTACCAGCAGGGAGCCTATGCCGCCCCTGCGCGCGGTACCGAATACGGGCGCGTGGTCAATGTCTATGCACTGCAGGAGCAGCGTTCCGGCCAGACATCGGGTGCGGGCGCCGTGTTGGGTGCGGTCGTGGGCGGTGTGCTCGGCCACCAGATTGGCGGCGGCAGTGGACGCGCCGCCGCCACGGGTGTAGGGGTGATTGGCGGCGCGTTGGCGGGCAACGCCATTGAAGCGCGCAATAACAACGCAGGCCCCAGTGGCTATCGCATCGTCATCAGCCTGGATCAGGGCGGCCAGCGCGACTACGATGTCAGCTCGCCCGGTGACTTGCGCGTGGGCGATCGGGTGCGTGTGGTCAACGGCCAGATTTCCCGGTACTGACCTCGGTACCAAGCTTTGCGCCGTGTCTCAGTGCACGCTATTGCTGCCAGGGGCTTGCGGCTGTACCCGAAAAAAGCCCGTCCCTGCACTTTTTCGCTCGATCTCTTCGTCGGTTGCCGGTCGAACCGACTTCACTTCGAGATGCAGCCGCAGGGCAATGCCGGCCAATGGGTGGTTGCCGTCGAGCACGACATGCTCAGGGTAGATTTGTGAGACGGTATAGAGCCCATCGCGGGGCGCTTCGCTGCTGACCCCCTCTGGCAAGGCCGACCCTTCGAAGCTCATGCCCTCCTCGGTTCCTTCCGGGAAGAGGTCGAGAGGCTCCAGAAAAAGAAGCTCCTCATCGAATTCGCCAAAGGCGTCTTCCGGCTCCAGATGTAGGTCGAGTGTCGCGCCCGCGCTGTGGCCCTGTAGCGCTTCTTCTATCCGTGCCAGCAGATCGCTGCCACCGACAAGGAATTCCACGGGCTCATCCAGTACGTCGAGTTCCTCCCCCAAAGTATCTTTTAAGACCCAGGTGAGGGCGACGACACATTGTTCTGTAATTTCCATAGGAGAATTCTCGCATCCCGGCCAATTTGCTGCCGGCTGCACTGGGATTGCATGCAAACCGACCTTCCTCTTGTCTTGCTTGGCGGTCTGACTGCGCAGCAGTTCATGCGCCGTCACTGGCAGAAAACGCCCTTGCTGGTGCGCCAGGCCATCCCTGATTTTGCACCGCCTGTGCTGCGGCCGCGTTTGTTTGAGCTGGCAGGCCAGGAGGGTGTGGAGTCACGGCTCGCCCAGAATGTGAATGGAAGTTGGTCCTTGCGCAAGGGGCCAGTGCCGCGCCGCTCGCTACCGCCGCTCTCGCGGCCCAATTGGACGCTGCTGGTGCAAGGGGTCGATTTGCACGACGATGCCATCCACACGCTGATGAGCCGCTTTCGTTTCATACCGGACGCGCGGCTTGACGACCTGATGATCAGTTTCGCGACCGACGGCGGCGGTGTAGGCCCGCATTTCGACAGCTACGATGTGTTTTTGCTGCAGGCGCACGGCCAGCGGCGCTGGCGCATTGGTCGTCAAAAAGACCTGCGGTTGCGGGACGATGTGCCGATGAAAATCCTGGCGGACTTTCAGCCGGAGCAGGACTATGTGCTGGACCCAGGCGACATGCTGTACCTGCCACCTGGCTGGGCGCACGATGGTATTGCGCAAGGCCAGTGCATGACCTATTCCGTGGGCTTTCGGGTGCCCGAGCGCAGGGAGTTGGCGCGGGAGCTACTCCCACGTCTTGCCGACGAAGATGGCGTTGATGACCTCCGCCGGGTGCTGTACCGCGATGCGCAGCAGCCCGCCGTCCAGGCGCCGGCGGAAATACCTGCCACGCTGACCGCGTTTGCCCGCGACGCTCTGGAGCGCGCGCTCGCTGAGCCGCTCGCGCTTGAGCGCGCCCTAGGCGAGGTGTTGACCGAGCCCAAACCTCATGTATGGTTCGACCCGGGCCAGTGCACGGGGCTGGAGCGGGGCATCGTTCTCGACCGGCGCACGCGCATGCTGTTTGACAGCCAGCATGTGTTCATCAATGGCGAGAGCTACCGCGCCAGCGGCAGGGACGCGGCCTTGGTACGCAAACTGGCGAATGACCGCTGTCTTGGCACGCGAGAACTGCGAAAGGCCAGTGCCGACGCCATGGCCCTGCTGGCGTCCTGGGGCGATGCAGGCTGGCTGCATACCACGGAGAACTGACGATGGAAGCTTCCGATTCAGCCGCGCCAGGCGCTTTGCTCGAAGGCCGCTTCGAAGGCTGTAACGCATTCGCACAATTGGTGCGCGATGCCCTTGCGCATGCTGGGCAGGCCGGCTGGCGTGAAATCATCCTGAGCGACGCCAGCTTTTTCGACTGGCCGCTGGGGGAACGCGCTGTGATCGCCTCGCTTGATGCCTGGGCGCGCAGCGGACGCCAGCTCACCATGCTGGCCAAGAATTATGACGAGGTGGTGCGCCGCCACCCGCGTTTTGTGCGCTGGCGCTCTACCTGGGACCACATCATCCAGTGCCGCGTCAGCCCGAATGCCGATGCGCTCGATTTACCGAGCATGCTGTGGTCGCCTGCATGGGTGATGCACCGGCTGGATCCGGTGCGATCCGTAGGTGTTGCAGGGGCCGAGCCAGGCAGGCGGGTGGCCGGCTACGAATTGCTGCGTGAGTGGATACAGACGAAAAGCAGCCCAGGATTTTCTGCCAGCACCCTGGGGCTGTAAGTCTCTCGGCTGCCATTCATGCGCCTGCGCACGGGTGGGGGGCCTGCTTTCAAGCTCTGGAGAAATATTTTTCTGTGGTGTCAACCGCGCATGAGGCCGCTTCGTTGACGGCCCATGCGACCGCAGATGTATCTTGCGATGCAAATGGTGTGATAGCCGATATCTGCGATTTCTAGTGTGTGTCAATAAGTAAAAACCACAATTGACAAACACTCTTTATAATTCTGCGAGAGTCAAATATTGCGCTATCGCAAAAAACTCTACCAAAGCGTAGCCTGGCTGCAAGAGGCTGGACGTTTTGGCAACTTTGTCTATAACTGTCCCCTGAGGAGAATCCTAATGAACAAGTCTTTCATCATCGCTTCGCTGATCGCTGCTGCTGCCCTGGCCGCTTGTGGCAAGAAGGAAGAGTCGGCTCCTGCACCCGCACCTGCACCGGTTGAAGCACCTGCACCCGCCGCAGCGCCTGCTGAACCTGCTGCTCCTGCTGCTGCACCTGCTTCCGATGCTGCGCCTGCTGCCGGCGAATCGTCTGCTGCACCTGCCGCCGATGCAGCCAAGGAAGCCGCCGACAAGGCTGCCTCCACTGCTGCCTCTGCCGCCAAGTAAATTGCTGGCGATGCCTGCGGGATTCCGCAGGCGATGCATACCGAGCCCTGCGCCTATGGACAGGGCTTTTTTGTTGGTGGGCGTCTGCGGGTCAGCCGACGCATATCCAGTCTGTTCCCGTGCGCTGCTGCGCAATCACGATCGCGTCTGCGCCCCAACCCAAGGCTTGGGCGAAGAGTTCACGCACGGTGTCAGGCCGGTTGTTGCGTTCGCTGAGGTGGGCTGCCACGACATGCTTGAGGCCCGGATGCGCGAGAGCTGTCAGCATAGCCGCCGCAGCCGTGTTTGACAGATGGCCCCAGTCACCCCCAACACGGCGCTTGAGAAAATCCGGGTAGCTCGACTGCGCCAGCATCTCCGGGTCATGATTGGCTTCGAGCAACAGTGCGTGGCACCCTGCCAGCTGTGCCAGCACATGCGCCGGGGTATGCCCAAGATCGGTCGCCAGCCCCAGATGGTTCACGCCATCGCTGCAGCGCAATTGCAGTGGCTCACGGGCGTCGTGCGGCACCGTGAAGGGGCGGACCTCGAAAAGGTCCAGGTCGATGGTGTCTCCGTCCTGCGCCAGGTGCAGTAGTGCCCCCAGCGGCGGACTGCCTATGGCGGCGTAGGTGCCCTGGCTCATCCACAGAGGAATAGCGTGCTGCTGTGCCAGGGCGATGGCGCAGCCGACATGGTCGGAATGCTCGTGGGTGATGAAGATGGCGTCAAGGTCTTCGCAGGCCAGACCCGCATGCGCGAGCCGCTTTACAAGCTGGCGCGGCCCAAAGCCGCAATCGACCAGCAGGCGCCGCGTGGCCGATCTGCTACCGGCTTCGACCACCGTGCCATTGCCGGAGCTGCCGCTGCCCAGGCTACAAAAGCGCAGCACTGCAGGCGTGCTTATTTCATGTCGTCCGCAAGGATGCGCACGATGCGCTGAGCGTTCTCTGAGCTCTCGGGTGTTCCACTGGCGTTGAGCACCGATGCCACGCTGGCGTTGCCCTGGCTTCGCACCACGATGCGGTACTGGAGCGGTGGGGTTGCCGATTTGGCGCGGCTGAACAGCTTGCCAAAGAAACCAGGCTCTTTTTGGTCGGTGCCAGGCGCCACATAGCGCACAAAATAAACGCCCTGGCTGCGGTCGCGGTCTTCGACAGTGAAACCCGTTCGGTCCAGCGCCAGGCCGACACGGCGCCACGCACGCTCGAAGCCTTCGTCGATCTGCAGCACCGGCACGCCGTCCTGGTTGGCTACACGGACGCCAGCGGCCTTGGGAGCGGAGGCTGTGGCAGCTTTGGCCTGCTCAGCCGGAACCCCCAGCTTGATCATCAGGCGGCGCAGGAATTCAACCTCCAGCTCCGGGTCGGTCGGGCGCGGCTGCCACACGGTGGAGTCTTTGTTCGCAGTGTTGTAGACCTCTTCCATCCCGCGGTGGCTGACGTAAATCTCGGTGCTGCCGTCAGGCCGGCGCTCAAGCCGCGTGCGGAACTTGTCGCGCTCGCCAGTGGAGTAGAGCGAGTCAAACACCTTGCCCAGCGTGGAGCGAATGAAGTCCTGTGGAATCTTGGCGCGGTTTTCCGCCCAGTCGGTTTCCATGATGCCCAGGTCGATTTGGTCGAGGGCCAGCGTAAAGCCGTTCTCAAGCCAGAAATCGCGCACCGGGTCCCAAAGCTTGTCGACGGGGCGTTGCACCACCAACCAGCGCTGATCGCCGTTGCGCTCAATACGCACATCACCCATGTGGTTGGCAGCCGCCTGGCTGTCCGGTGTTTGGGTCGCCTTGCCCGCCTCCATGGCATTGGCGGAAACCACTCCCCCCGGCAGGGCGTAGCGCGAATCGCGCGAGAGCTGCTTGAGGTCCGGCGGAACTTCCAGCGTCTGGCCCTTGCTGGCACTTTTGTAGTCGATTTTGTCGCTATCGAGAACCGAACAGGCCGACAAGGCAATGGTCAGGCCCAGCAGGCCAAATCGTGCAGCAGTTTTCACGCGGAACATCCTCTTGAATTCGATAAGCGGCTGAGCCGCAATCAGAGCAGGCCGCTGGCGCGCAGCGCGCCTTCAACGGCAGCCTCATGGGCAGAGCTGAGCGGGGTCATGGGCAGGCGCATGGTCCCACCGCACAGGCCCAGGCGGGCCATGGCCCACTTGACGGGAATCGGGTTGGCTTCGATGAACAGGTTTTTGTGCACCGGCATCAGGCGAAACTGGATGTCCATGGCGCGGCGGATGTTGCCCGCCAGTGCGGCCTCGCACAGCTCGTGCATCAGGCGCGGCGCCACGTTGGCCGTGACGCTGATGTTGCCGTGGCCACCGCAGAGCATCAGGGCGACGGCTGTGGGGTCGTCACCGGAATAAATGGCGAAATCCTTGGGCAGATCGCGAATCAACCACTGCGCGCGCTCGATGTTGCCCGTGGCTTCCTTGATGCCGATGATGCCGGGCACCTGCGCCAGACGCAGCACGGTGTCGTGCAGCATATCGCTGACCGAGCGGCCGGGCACGTTGTAGAGCACGATGGGCAGTTCGCCCGTGGCTTCGGCGATCGCCTTGAAGTGTTGGTACTGGCCCTCTTGCGTGGGCTTGTTGTAGTAGGGAACGACTTGCAACTGGCTGTCGGCGCCCACGCCCTTGGCAAAGCGCGCCAGTTCAATCGCCTCTTTGGTGGAATTGGCGCCGCAGCCTGCCATCACCGGCACGCGGCCTGCCGCTTGTTCGACGCTGACGCGAATGATTTCGCAGTGTTCCTCGACGTCCACCGTGGGCGATTCGCCGGTGGTGCCGACGACACCGATGCAGTCAGTGCCTTCGGCAATGTGCCAGTCGATGAGTTTTCGCAGGCTCTCATAGTCCACGCTGCCGTCTTCGTGCATGGGCGTGACGAGGGCGACGATGCTGCCGGTAAGGAGAGGGCGGGGAGAAGTCATATCGGCTGGAAAAAAACGCAAAGGGGCATTCTAGCGGGCGGCACTCGCCGATCGTGGGCTCAATTTCATTGGGGTGCCTGAAGCGCCCGGCGGCCCGATGCGGCGGCGCCCGCCGACACGCGCAGTGCAGCGATGCGCTGCACAAAGCGCTTGGGGTTGTCCAGGGTGCCATCTTCGTACGCCACCACGTACAGACCCTGGCAGGCGTGCAGCAGTTCCCCAGGCGCCAGAAGAAAATCAGGATTCGCCGGCCGACCCACCGTTTCGTTGCCCTGCGCAAAGGTCTCGTAAAGCAGCAGGCCGCCGGGCGCCACGCTGGCCACGATGCACGGCAGCAGCGCACGCCACAGGTAGTTGGTGACGACCACGGCGCCGAACCTGCGCTCGGGCAGTGGCCAGGGCGCGGCTTCAAGGTCGCAGGCCAGCACCTCGCCAAACGCGGCGGCGCTTTGCAAGGCCTCGGGAGCGCGATCTACGCCGAGGACCGTATGGCCACGTTCCGCGAACCACCGCATATGCCGGCCGGCGCCGCAGGCGAGATCGAGCACCTGCGCGTCCGGTGGCACCAGGTGCGACCAGCGGCGTACCCATTCAGAAGCGTCGGTCGAAGGCATGGAGGTTATCAAAAAATATAGCTGGAAGCGCTTATGCGGTAAGCGCTAGAGGCTGATTTGGCATCAAAAGCAGGACCAGGCCTGATCGGCCAGCATCACCAGGAAGTCGGGCCGCTGGTAGAGCGCAAACACGGCTGCGAGCGCCAGCAGCGCCGCCGTCCAAGCGGCGCGGCGGCGCCAGGGCCTGCGCGGCAAGGCGCTGCCCGGTGCCGGTGCTTCGGTCATGCGGGCTGCGCGGCACCGCGCGCAATCGGGTGCTCGCGCACGGGGAGGTTGATGAGGCCGGCGAGCACGCCAAAGGCAATCGCCAGCATCCAGACGGTGTCGTAGCTGCCGGTACGGTCGTACAGGTAGCCGCCCAGCCACACCCCCAGGAAGCTGCCGACCTGGTGGCTGAAGAACACGAAGCCGCCGAGCATCGAGAGGTGTTGCACGCCAAAAATCTGTGCCACGGCGGCGTTGGTCGGCGGCACGGTGGACAGCCACAGCGCGCCCATCACCGCCGAGAAGAGGTACACCGACGTGGGCGTGAGCGGCACCAGCAAGAACACGGTGATGACCACCGCGCGGGTGAAGTAGATGAAGGCCAGGATATGGCGCTTGGCCATGCGCTGGCCCAGCGTGCCGGAAATATAGGTGCCGAACACGTTGAACAAGCCAATCAGCGCCAGGGAATAGCTCGCCACCTGGGGTGAGAGGCCGTGGTCGCGCAGGTAGCTCGGCATGTGCACGGCGATGAACACCACCTGGAAGCCGCACACGAAGTAGCCAGCGGTCAGCATCAGAAAGCTCGGGTAGCGCAGCGCCTCGGAGAGCGCTTCGCCAATGCCCTGGCTGTGCTGCACGGGTGCTGCGCTGGCGAAGCGGGGTTCGCGCAGCCAGAAGGCGAGCGGCACGATGACCAGCACCATGGCGGCCAGCACCAGCAGCGCTTCTTTCCAGCCCATGGCGGTGATGAGGAAGCCTTCCGTCGGCACCATGAGGAACTGGCCGAACGAGCCCGCCGCCGCCGCCACGCCCATGGCCCAGGAGCGCTTTTCAGCCGGGACCTGGCGGCCAATCACGCCGTAGATCACGGCGTAGGTGGTGCCCGCCTGCGCCGCGCCAATCAGCACGCCGGTGGTCAGGGCAAACAGTGTTTCGGTGGGAGAGAGCGCCATCCCCACAAGGCCCAATGCGTACAGCGCCGCGCCGCCAATCAGCACGCGGAAGGCGCCAAAACGGTCTGCCAACATGCCGGCAAAGACGCCAATCAGGCCCCACGAGAGGTTTTGAATGGCCAGCGCCAGGGCGAAGGACTGGCGCGTCCAGCCCATCTCCTGCGTGATCGGTTGCAGCCACAGGCCAAAGCCGTGGCGAATACCCATGGAGAGCGTCACCACGGCAGCGCCGCAGGCGAGCACCTGGAACATGGAGAGTTTGGGCGGCGTAGTGTGCATTGCAACAAATATAGCCAAACGGCCGGCACCGTGCTGGCGCCTGGGCGTCATGGCCGGTCGGGCAGACTGGATTTTCATACAGTCCTACAATCCGCGCCCATGGCAGCCAAACCCTCTCCTGTTTCAAATAGCGACTATTCCGAAAGCTCGATCCGCGTGCTCAAGGGCCTGGAGCCCGTCAAGCAGCGGCCGGGCATGTACACCCGCACCGACAACCCCTTGCATGTGATCCAGGAGGTGCTGGACAACTCTGCTGACGAAGCGCTGGCGGGCTACGGCAAGAAGATCAAGGTCGTCCTGCATGCCGATGGATCGGTCAGCGTGGAAGACGATGGGCGTGGCATCCCGTTCGGCCTGCACCCAGAAGAAAAGGCGCCGGTGATCGAGCTGGTCTTCACCCGCTTGCACGCGGGTGGCAAGTTCGACAAGGGCAAGGGCGGGGCCTACAACTTCTCGGGTGGCCTGCACGGTGTGGGCGTGAGTGTGACCAATGCGCTCTCCACCCGGCTCGAAGCCACCAGCTACCGCGAAGGCCAGGTGGCCCGCCTGGCGTTCTCGGCAGGGGATGTGATTGAACCGCTCACCACCCAGGCCCGAAGCGAGGGCGACCGCAAGCAGGGCACCACGGTGCGCGCCTGGCCCGACGCCAAATACTTCGAATCAAGCAACCTGCCCTTGGGCGAACTCACGCACCTGCTGCGCAGCAAGGCGGTGCTGATGCCGGGGGTGAGCGTCTCGCTGGTCAACGAAAAAACCCGTGACGCCCAGACCTGGCAGTACAAGGGTGGTCTGCGCGACTATCTGCAGCAGACCCTGAACGGCGAGCCGGTGATCCCGCTGTTCGAGGGCGAGGGCTTTGCCGACAGCGGCCACGAGAGCTTTGCCGAAGGCGAGGGCGCCTCGTGGTGTGTGGCGTTCACCGAAGACGGCCAGCCGGTGCGCGAGAGCTATGTCAACCTGATCCCCACCAGCGCGGGCGGCACGCACGAGAGCGGCCTGCGCGACGGCTTGTTTACCGCCGTCAAAAGCTTCATCGAGCTGCACAGCCTGTTGCCCAAGGGCGTCAAGCTGTTGCCCGAAGACGTGTTTGCCCGCGCCAGCTACGTGCTCTCGGCCAAGGTGCTCGACCCGCAGTTCCAGGGCCAGATCAAGGAGCGGCTGAACTCGCGCGACGCCGTGCGGCTGGTGTCGAGTTTCGTGCGCCCGGCGCTCGAACTCTGGCTGAACCAGCACGTGGAATACGGCAAGAAGCTCGCCGAACTGGCCATCCGCGCGGCGCAAACGCGGCAAAAGGCCGGCCAGAAGGTGGAAAAGCGCAAGGGCTCTGGCGTGGCGGTGCTGCCCGGCAAGCTGACCGATTGCGAGAGCCGCGACCTGGCGCACAACGAAGTGTTTCTGGTCGAGGGCGACTCGGCCGGCGGCAGTGCCAAGATGGGGCGCGACAAAGAGAGTCAGGCCATCCTGCCGCTGCGCGGCAAGGTGCTCAACACCTGGGAGGTGGAGCGCGACCGGCTGTTTGCCAACAACGAAATCCACGACATCTCGGTCGCGCTTGGCGTGGACCCGCACGGGCCGGACGACACACCGGATCTCTCGGGCCTGCGCTACGGCAAGGTGTGCATCCTGTCGGACGCCGACGTGGACGGCTCGCACATCCAGGTGCTGCTGCTAACGCTGTTTTTCCGGCACTTTCCCAAGCTCATCGAAACCGGTCACATCTACGTGGCGCGCCCGCCGCTGTTCCGTGTGGACGTGCCGGCGCGCGGCAAAAAACCCGCCGCCAAGCAGTACGCGCTGGACGACGGCGAGCTGCAGGCCATCCTGGACAAAGCCGAAAAAGACGGCGTGGCGCGCGACAAGTGCCAGATCAGCCGCTTCAAGGGCCTGGGCGAGATGAACGCCGAGCAGCTGTGGGACACCACGCTCAACCCCGACACCCGTCGCCTGCTGCCAGTGCAATTGGGCAGCATGGACTTTGCCGCCACCGAAGGCCTTATCACCAAGCTGATGGGCAAGGGCGAGGCTGGCTCGCGGCGCGAGTTGATGGAGCTGCACGGTGACAGCGTCGAGATTGACGTCTGATTTTCAAGCCAAATTGGCCTCTAGCGCTTATCTGTCAAGCGCTGATAGCTATCAATAAGTTAGTGATTGACCCATGAGTGAGCAACCCGACCTCGCCTTTTCTGCGCCCGAGACCCCCGACGAACCGGGCCTGGGTACTTACGCCCAGCGCGCCTACCTCGAATACGCGCTCTCTGTCGTCAAGGGCCGTGCCCTGCCCGACGTGTGCGATGGTCTCAAGCCCGTGCAGCGGCGCATTCTGTATGCGATGGACCGCATGGGCCTGTCCTACAGCGGCCCCACGCGCAACGCGGCGGCCAAGCCCGTCAAGAGTGCGCGCGTGGTGGGCGACGTGCTGGGGCGCTTTCACCCGCACGGCGACCAGTCGGCCTACGACGCGCTGGTGCGCATGGCGCAGGACTTTGCCCAGCGCTACCCGCTCATCGACGGCCAGGGCAACTTTGGTAGCCGTGACGGCGACGGCGCTGCCGCCATGCGCTACACCGAGGCGCGGCTGTCGCGCATCACCAGCCTGCTGCTCGATGAAATTGACGAAGGCACGGTCGATTTCATGCCCAACTACGACGGCAGTACCGAAGAGCCGCGCCAGTTGCCCGCGCGCCTGCCGTTCGCTCTGCTCAACGGCGCCAGCGGCATTGCCGTGGGCCTGGCCACCGAAATCCCCAGCCACAACCTGCGCGAGATTGCCGACGCCTGCATCGCGCTCATCAAGACGCCCTCGCTCAGCCAAGAAGAACTGCTGGCCATCGTGCCCGGCCCCGACTACCCCGGTGGTGGCCAGATCATCAGCAGCGCTGCCGACATCACCGACGCCTACCGCACGGGCCGGGGCAGCCTCAAGGTGCGCGCACGCTGGAAGATCGAGGACCTGGCGCGTGGCCAGTGGCAACTGGTGGTGGGCGAGTTGCCGCCCGGCGTGAGCACCCAGCGGGTGCTCGAAGAGATCGAAGAAATCACCAACCCCAAGGTCAAGGCCGGCAAAAAGGCCCTGAGCCAGGATCAGGTGCAGCTCAAGGCCAGCGTGCTTGCCGTGCTGGACGTGGTGCGCGACGAATCCAGCAAGGACGCCCCCGTGCGCCTGGTGTTCGAGCCCAAGACCAGCAAGACGCCGCAGCAAGAGCTGATTACCGCGCTGCTGGCGCACACCAGCCTGGAGACCTCGTCGCCCATCAACCTGACCATGGTCGGGCTCGATGGCCGGCCGGTGCAAAAATCATTGCGGCTGATGCTGGAGGAGTGGATCGCCTTCCGCCAGACCACCATCATGCGGCGCTCGCAGCACCGTTTGAGCAAGGTGCTGGACCGCGTTCACATCCTCGAAGGGCGGCAGATTGTGCTGCTCAACATCGACGAAGTGATCGCCATCATTCGCCAGGCCGACGACCCCAAGGCGGCGTTGATTGCGCGGTTTGCGCTGAGTGACCGGCAGGCCGAAGACATCCTCGAAATCCGCCTGCGCCAGCTCGCGCGGCTCGAAGCGATCAAGATCGAGCAGGAGTTGAAAGAACTGCGCGAAAGCCAGGGCAAGCTCGAAGACATTCTGAACAACCCCGGCACGCTGCGCCGCACCATGATCAAGGAGATCGAAGCTGACGCCAAAACATTTGCAGACCCGCGCCGCACGCTGATCCAGACCGAGAAGAAGGCCGTGGCCGAAGTCAAGGTGGTGGACGAGCCTGTGACGGTGGTCGTGTCACAAAAAGGCTGGGTGCGCGCACGCAGCGGCCACGGGCACGAAGCAGCCAGTTTTGCCTTCAAGGCGGGCGATGGCTTGTATGGCACGTTTGAATGTCGCACGGTCGATACCTTGCTCGCCTTTGGCAGCAATGGCCGGGTGTACTCCGTGGCCGTGGCCTTGCTGCCAGGCGCGCGGGGCGACGGCCAGCCGGTGACCACGCTCATCGAACTGGAGGCCGGCACCCAGGTGCTGCACTACTTTGCCGGCCCGGCGGGCGCCACGCTGTTGCTGTCGGGCTCGGGGGGCTACGGTTTTCTGGCGGCGGTGGAGAACATGGTCTCGCGCCAGAAGGGCGGCAAAGCCTTTGTCACGCTGGGCGAGGGCGAGACGCTGTGCGCCCCCTCGCACGCAGCCGGTAGCTCGGGCAGCAAGGGCCTGCCACCCGCCACCCATGTGGCCTGCGCCTCCACGGGCGGGCGCATCCTCACCTTCGAGATCACCGAGCTCAAGACCATGGCCAACGGTGGCCGGGGGCTCATGCTGATCGACTTGGAAGACAAGGACCGGTTGGCGGGTGCGGCCGCCTATACCCGCAGCATCCGCCTCGACGGTATCGGCCGGGGCGGCAAGCTGCGCGACGAAACGCTGGAAATCCGCTCGCTCAACAATGCCCGTGCCGCGCGCGCGCGCCGGGGCAAGGTGGCGGATCTGGGGTTCAAGCCGCAGGCCGTGACGCGGGTGGAATAGGGAGTCGGCCCTAGCGAATTTCTTGCCTGGGCGGCTGGATTTGGTAGTACGCTCGCGGGAGCAAAAGCTTACATTTCCATACATAAGGGTCGATGATGCAGCTCCGAATTGCTCACAAGCTTTGGTTGGCCGTCCTTGTCATCGTTCTCATGCTGGCGGGTGTGGTGGGGTTCGCCGGCCTGCGGTCGGCCAGGGCGCAGGTCGAGAGCGACGCGGTCACTGCCGCCATGAAGTTGCGCGTGGACTCGGCCACGCGCTGGGTCGGCCTCACGGAGAGCAACGCGGCGCGTACCCAGGCCGTCATTGTCAGCAGCGACCCGGCGGTGGAGGACGCGTTGAAGGGTGTGATGGCCGCAACGACGCAGCAAGTCAGCGAAGTGCAAAAGACAATCGAGGCCCTTCCATTGTCCGATGCCGACCGTGCGCAGATGGCGAAGATTGCGGCGGCCCGCCAAGCCATGCTGGATGCGCGCGCGCAGGCGCGAAAGCTCAAGGCCGATGGGCAGCAACAGGAAGCCGTCGCGTTCGTCGAAAAAAGCTATAGCCCGGCGTCCGACGCCTACTTGAAAGCCCTGCACGATTTCGTGGAAATGCAGCAGCAGGCGGAGCGTGACCAGTTGCAGAGCATTGCTGCTTCGCGTGTCACGACGATCCGGGTCGGTATTTCTGCCATGGTGTTGGTGATACTGGTCATTGGCGCGGGCGCCTTTCTGCTTATCCGCAGCATCCAGCGTCCGCTGCGACAGGCCAACGAACTGGCTGCGCACATTGCGGCCGGCGATTTGAGCCAGCGCGCAGACATTCAGCGCCAGGACGAATTCGGCGATCTGCTGCGCTCGCTCTACGCCATGAGTGCATCGCTGGCCGGCACCGTGCAGCAAGTACGCCACAGCACCGACAGCATTGCCACCGCCAGCGCCGAGATTGCCAGCGGCAACCACGACCTCTCGGCACGCACCGAGCAGACGTCAAGCAACCTGCAGGAAACCGCTGCCGCCATGGAGCAGTTCACCAGCACCATTGCGCAAAGCGCCAGCAGCGCCCAGCAAGCCAGCAGTCTGGCTGCCAGCGCCACCGGTGTGGCGCGCCGAGGCGGCGAAGTGGTGACGCAGGTGGTCGCCACCATGGACGAGATCAACCACAGCAGCAAGAAGATTGCCGACATCATTGGGGTGATCGACGGCATTGCCTTCCAGACCAATATCCTGGCGCTCAACGCCGCTGTGGAAGCCGCAAGGGCGGGTGAGCAGGGCCGAGGCTTTGCCGTGGTGGCCAGCGAAGTGCGCAGCCTGGCCGGACGCAGTGCCGAGGCGGCCAAGGAGATCAAGCAGCTTATCGGCACCTCGGTGGAGAAAGTCGAGGCCGGCTCGCGTCTGGTGCAGGATGCGGGTACCACCATGCAGGACATCGTGCAGTCGGTGCAGCGCGTCAACGACATGATTGGCGAAATCACGGCGGCGTCCACCGAGCAGAGCTCGGGCATCGCTCAGGTGAACCAGGCCGTGGGCAACCTGGACCAGATGACGCAGCAAAACGCCGCACTGGTCGAGCAAAGCGCGGCGGCAGCGCAAAGCCTGCGCGAGCAGGCCGAGCAGCTGGCGCAGGTGGTTTCGACCTTCCGACTGGGCAGCGAGGCTGTGGCCGTGCGCGTGGCGCCGCCGCAGGTGCCGCATGCCACCCCTCGCCAAGCGCCGCGTACGGTGGCTGCCCCGGTGCGACCTGCTGGCGTTGCCGCCAGCCCACCGCGCCTCAAGGTGGCCACAGCGACCCCGAAACGAGCGTCGACAGCCCCTGTTCCCAGCCGTGCGGCGCTGTACGCGTCGGCGCCGCCCTCTGCGCACAAGGCCGCATCGGCGGCGCCTGGGGGCGAGGGCGACTGGGAGTCTTTTTAGCATTCCCCCGCGTTGATCGTGCGCGTTTTTCCTATCATGCAGCAATGAAACAAGCGGTTTTAGCTGGTAGCCGTGCACAGGGAAATCGGGCGTTGGCACTTCGGGCTGTAGGTTCTGCAACGCTGGTGATCGACTTGTGGCGGAAACGCCTGCTTGACAGGGGCTGCAGCAGCAAGCGCCGTGGCAGGCGGACGCTTGGCGTGACACTGGTGGAACTGGCGTTCGCCGTGCTGTTGGTGGGGTTGTTGGCGGCTATAGCAGTACCCAGCTATCAGGCGTACCTGCAGAAGGCCAAAATCAGCGTGGCAAAGAAGGACATTCTGGAACTCAGCCTGCGGCTTGAGACGTTTCTTATGTTTCGCAGCGCGTACCCCAAGAGTCTGGCTGAGCTGGGCGACATGCGCCTGGACCCATGGGGCGCGCCCTACCAGTACCTGTCCATGGACGGCGCGACCGTGGGCCAGAAACGCAAGGACAAATCGCTTCATCCGCTCAACAGCGACTACGACCTCTACAGTATGGGACCCGATGGCCAGAGCCAGACAGCTTTGACGGCGAAGGTAAGCCGCGACGACATCATCCGTGCCAACAACGGCGGCTTCATCGGAGTGGCAGAGGACTACTGAATGCGCTTGAGTGCGGCAAGCGCCTTTCTGCAAAGCCGTGTCGGGCGCAGGCTCTTTACGGCCTTTTTTGTGCTCGTAGCCGTGCCAGTGGGCGCCGTGTCGCTGTTGGCTTACCAACTGACCGAATACATCGTGCGCCAGTCGGCGACCCAACTCAGCAGCGAGATGGCCAAGGCGGTTGGAATCAATCTGATCGACCGCCTGCGCTCGGCAGAGAGCCTGCTGCGCGTCTATGCGCAAAGTCTGAAAGACCGCCCGCCGCCCGCGGCGCTGAGTGACAGGCTCGCGCTCGTGTTTTCCAGCGTGGAGATGGCACCTGTGTCGTTGGCTTCGTCGCCAGGCGCCAAGCCGCTCACCGCTCTGCGCGTGGCAGGCGGCGCCGCTGTCGGGCTGCCGCCTTCGGTGGAAATGGAGGTGCCTCTGGGGCCGTTGGTGGCGCGCGGCAGGTTCAACCCCGAGTATCTTTGGGAAAATGCCCAGTCGGGTAGCCACCGCATCTGCTTTTCGGGTGCAGCTTTTTCCCGGCCCTTTTGCCAGGGCGTGCAGGGTACGGAGCAAGACGTTATCCGCACCGTGCGCGAAATATTTTTCCTCCCCTATTTCGACGCACCCACATGGACGGTCACCACCACATTCAAGCCCGAGGTGGGGCGCTACCTGCCTATTGGAATCGCCGCGCTGGTGAGCAATGTCGCTGGCATCGCATTTCTGCTGGCTGTGGTAGGCAGCTCCGTGCTGCTGCGCAAGCTCACCCGGCCACTTGATGCGCTGACATCGGGAACGCGTGCGGTGCTGCACGGCGATTTCAGCCGCCGGGTGCGCATCGCGGGGCCGCGTAGCGAGTTCACCGACCTGGCCGATTCCTTCAACGCCATGACCGAGGAAGTGGGGCGCGATCTCCAGCTGTTTCAACTGCTTGCGCAGATCGATCGCGCCATCATGGACCAGCGCCCCTTTGAAGAGGTGGTGCAGCTGATGTTGGCGCACCTGGATGTTGCCGCCTGCGGCGGTCAGGTCCATGTGCTGCAGTGGCGACGTGGTGCCCTTCACCCATGGGCGCTCTCGCTTGCGGGGGATGGCACGCTCCAGAAGCGTCCAGCCTCTGCCCCCTGCGGCTCCGAATGGCCCGTGGGAAGCGATCCCGCCAGAAAAGAAGACCCGCAGTACACCGACCTGCCCATCGCGCAGACGCTGACCCAACGCGTGTGGTTGCGGGTGGCGCGTGTGCCGGTTGCCCCCGAGCGGGCAGAGCGCGAACTGGGCGCCTTTCGCCAGCGGCTGGCCGTGGCGCTGCATGCTGAGCAGCGCGAGCAGCAGTTGCGCGAGCGCGCCACCCGCGACAGCTTGACGGGCCTGCTCAATCGACTCGGAATCGTCGAGGCCATCGACCAGCTCGCGCGCCAGAACGCCACGCAAGTGCCCGGTAGCGTGCCGGGCTTTGCCGTGGTTTACATGGATCTGGACGGTTTCAAGGAAATCAACGACGCCTATGGACACGACGTGGGCGACTGCGTGCTCAAGGAAGTCGCCGGGCGGCTGCTGCACCGCGTTGGCACCAGCGCGCTGGCCATCGGCCGCCCGGGCGGCGATGAGTTCGTGTTTGTGCTGCCCGCCGACGCGCACGGCGCGTTTCGCCGCGACGTCGAGGCTGTCATGCTGGCGGTGCGCCAGCCGTTCATCGTCCCGCCGCGCAAGCTCCATTTGGCCGCAAGTCTCGGTCTGGCCCTGTTCCCCGAGCACGGCCTGGCGCATGATGAACTGCTCAAGCATGCCGATCTGGCCATGTACAGCGCCAAGAGTGCCGGGCGCAACATGCTGGTGCAGTTCGACCATGCGCTCAACGCAGAGTTGGCTGAGCGCATGGCGCTGCGGCGCGACTTGCGTCAGGCACTGGTTGAAGGGCAGATATTCGTGGTGTTCCAGCCGCGCGTAGGGGGCTGCAGCCGCCAGATCGCTTCGGTCGAAGCCCTGCTGCGCTGGCGCCACCCCGACAAAGGGTTTGTCTCGCCCGAGGTCTTCATTGCGCTGGCCGAGGAGTCAGACTTCATTCTCGAACTGGGGCGCTGGGTGTTGCGTCAGGCGCTGCAGCAGTTTCGGTTGTGGCGAGCCGACCCGCACCATCCGGTGCGCTACCTCTCCGTCAACCTCTCGCCCCTGCAGTTGGACGACCCGGCGCTGCCGGATGAGCTGCAGGCCCTGCTGCGGGAGTTTGACATCCAGCCGGGCGAACTGGAGCTCGAGATTACCGAAGGGGCGCTTATTCGCGACGTTGATTCCGCGGTCGTCCGCCTGGCGGCGCTGCGCGCGTTGGGCGTGGCGATTGCGCTGGACGATTTCGGCGTGGGCTACTCTGCCATGAGCTACCTCAGCCGGCTTCCGTTTGACACCCTCAAGATCGACAAGAGCTTCGTATTTGCCTTTGGTATCGAGCGCCCGGCGCTGGCCATCGCCACGGCCATCGTGGCCCTGGCCAAGGCGCTGGACAAGCGCGTGGTGGCGGAGGGCGTGGAAACGTCCACGCAGGCCGCCCTGCTGCAAGGGCTGGGCGTGGACGAACTGCAGGGTTACCTGTATGGCAAGCCACAGACTGCAGCCGAGCTCGAGGCGCTTTGGGCAACCGCACCACCGCAGGGCGACAACACCACGGGGTGGTAGCTCCCTGGCATGCCCTGGCGCAAGCCCAAGGATTCTCCTGCACTGGAACGCATGAGCGGAGTGCGCAGGTCATGGTGGTCCCGGCCGTGTCGGTTTCGGGCCGGTTCGACTTGGCGTACAGCAGAGTTGCCCACGGGCACTTCTGGCACTGCTCGCCTTATTCCAGTTCGGCAATCAGTTCAATTTCCACACAGGCGCCCAAGGGAATCTGCGCCACGCCGAAAGCGCTGCGCGCGTGCACGCCGGCTTCGCCAAACACCTCGCCCAGCAGTTCGCTGGCGCCATTGGTCACCAGGTGCTGCTCGGTGAAGCTTCCCGTGGAATTGACCAGGCTCATCAGCTTCACGATACGCTTGACGCGGTTGAGGTCACCGCCGGCTGCGGCTTGCAGCGTGCCCATCAGGTCAATGGCCACGGCGCGCGCGGCAGCCTTGCCGTCTTCCGTTGAAATGTCTCGGCCAAATTGTGCCGCCCAGGGCTTGCCATCCTTGCGTGCAATATGGCCGCTCAAGAAGACGAGCTTGCCGGTCTGCACGTAGGGCACGTAGGCTGCAGCAGGCACCGAGACCGGTGGCAGGGTGATCTGAAGTTCTTTGAGTTTGTCGTAAACGTTCATGGCAGATTCTTGCTGTAGGGAAACCGCGCATGGTACACAGGCAGAAACCCAACATTCCACCCATCCGGCAATGACCCCGGCGCCAGCCTCTGTGATGACCTCTGCGCCGGATTCCAGTCCAGCACCGCCAGCACCTGTTCCGTCGCAACGGCAAGGGCTGCGCATGGCGCCGATGCGGCTTGTCGTGCTGGTGCCGGGGCTGCTCGGCGTGGTGGTGGGGTCTGCGTTGCAAATCCAGCAGCCCACTTTATGGACGGCAGCGGGGTATGCCGCCACCGGCGCCGCTGGTGTCGCGCTGGCGTTGGGCGCCCTTAGCTGGCGGGCGACATCCAGGCCGCGCAGGGTATTTTTTCTCGTGCTGGTGGCACTTGCACTTGCCGTGTTTTCCCTCTGCGGCTTGCGCTCCCTGCACTACGCGCGCACTGCGCTGAACCCGGCGCTGGAGGGGCAAGACATCATGGTGACCGGCACTGTGGCAGGCTTGCCGGAAGCCATGGAGACGGGTGTGCGCTTTCGCTTGCAGGTCGATTCCGCCAGCCTGCAGGGAAAGTCTCTGCAAGTGCCGCCGCTCATCGACCTGGCCTGGTACCACGAGGCCGGTGCGAGCGGTGCGCAGCCCCGGCAAGCCGGCGCGCCGCACGCTGGCGAGCGCTGGCGCATGGTGGTGCGGCTCAAGGCGCCGCATGGCGCGCGCAACCCGAACGGCTTTGACTACGAGCTCAGGCAGTGGGAACAAGGCGTGCAGGCGGTGGGCTATGTGCGGGCCGGACCGAAGGACGAGCCCCCCGAGCGTCTCGACGCCGCGCTGCGCTACCCGGTGCTGCAACTGCGTGAGCAGGTCCGAGACGCGATTCTGACCCGACTGGCCGCAGCCGCCGAGGAGCCGGCCGAGGTGCGTGCCGCAGGCGTGGTGGCGGCACTGGTGACGGGCGACCAGCGTGCCATCGACCGCAGCGACTGGAACGTGTTTCGGGCCACGGGGGTCGCGCACCTGGTCAGCATCTCAGGCCTGCACATCACGCTCTTTGCCTGGCTGGCCGCACTGGCCGTCGGTGGGCTGTGGCGGCGCGCGCCGCGCCTGTGCCTGGCATGGCCGGCGCAGTCTGCGGCTCTGCTCGGTGGTTTGCTGCTGGCAACGGTGTATGCGGTGTTCAGCGGCTGGGGCATTCCTGCGCAGCGCACCGTGCTGATGCTGGCCGTGGTGGTGGGCCTCAAGCTTGCCGGGCGGCGCTGGCCTTGGCCGCTCATCTGGCTGATGGCCTGTGCAGTCGTGGTGCTGTTCGACCCTTGGGCCCTGCTGCAGGCCGGGTTTTGGCTGAGCTTTGTGGCCGTCGGGGTGTTGTTTGCTCTTAATCCGATAGCTGGTAGCGCAGGTACCATAAGCGCCAAGGCCAAATTTCTCTCCTTATTGCGTGAGCAATGGACGGTGACCGTGGCGCTCACGCCGCTCAGCCTGCTGCTGTTTGGCCAGGTGTCGCTGGTCGGGTTTTTTGCCAACCTCGTTGCCATTCCTTGGGTCACGCTGATCGTCACGCCACTGGCCTTCGCTGGCGTGCTCTGGCCGCCGCTGTGGCAGGGGGCGGCCTGGTGCGTGCAACTGCTGGGCATTTGGCTGGGCTGGCTGGCAGCCTGGCCGTGGGCGCAGTTCGATGTGGCGGCGGCGCCGCTGTGGGCGGGGCTGGCTGCGGTGATCGGCGGCGTGTTGCTGGCTGCGCGCCTGCCCGCATCCCTGCGCTTGGCCGGCGTGCCGCTGCTGCTGCCAGCGCTGCTGTGGCAGGCGCCGAGGCCGCTGCCGGGCAGTTTCGAGTTGCTCGCAGCCGACATTGGCCAGGGCAACGCGGTGCTGGTGCGTACCGCGCGGCACGCGCTGCTTTACGACACTGGCCCACGCTACAGCCTGGCAAGCGATGCGGGTGACCGGGTGCTGGTGCCGCTGCTGCGCTCGCTGGGTGAGCGGGTGGACACCGTCATGCTCAGCCACCGCGACAGCGACCATACCGGTGGCGCGAGCGCTGTACTGGCCCAGCAGCCCCGGGCTGCGCTGACCGGGTCGATTGCTGGTGAGGCCGCGCTGCTCGCATTGCGTGCCTGGGCGCCCTGCGTCGCGGGGCAGACCTGGACGTGGGACGGCGTGCAGTTCGATGTTCTGCACCCGTTGCAGGCGGCGCCTGCCGTGTTGCCACGTGGCGAGAAGCCGAATGCACAAAGCTGCGTGTTGCGAGTGCGGGCTGTGAGCGGCGCCAGCGCGCTGCTGGTCGGTGATATCGAGCGGCCGCAGGAGCTGGCGTTGGTGGAGGCCGGAGCGCCATTGGCTGCCGATGCGCTGCTGGTCCCGCACCATGGCAGCAAAACCTCGTCAAGCGACGCTTTTCTTGCTGCGGTGCAGCCGAAAATTGCGCTGGTACAGGCCGCCTACCGCAGCCGCTTTGGCCACCCCGCGCCGATCGTGGTGCAGCGCTTGCGCGAGCATGGTGCACGGGTGGTTGATTCGGCACATTGCGGCGCCGCGACCTGGCAATCGGACGCGCCCGAGGCGGTGCGCTGTGAGCGCGAGGTCGGGCGGCGCTACTGGCAGCACGACCCGCCTTAGGTGAATGCCTACTGCGCCGCCCGGCGCTGCTCGCGCAGCATGAAGAGGTACAGGCTCTCGACCTTCTCACGCGCCCAGGGCGTTTTGCGCAAAAACTTCAGGCTGGAGTTCACGCTGGGCTCGTGCTGAAAGCAGCGCACTGGTATCTGTTCGGCCAGGCCCGGCCAGCCGTAATGCTCGGCGAGCGCGCGCACCATGGCTTCGAGCGTCACGCCGTGCAAGGGGTTGTGCCGCTGGGTGGCAGGCGGCGCAGTTGGCTCAGGCGGAGGTGTTTCGTGCATGGGGGCGAAAGGGCAGGCGGGGGTGCAGGCATTGTCGCAAACCGCTGCGAGGATGGGCGCAAGCTCGCATGCGCAATAAAAAAGCGGGCGCCTGGCCCGCTTCGGTTGCGCAGCCGCCTGCGGCCTATTCAAGTTCGCTCATGTGCGACTGCAGGTAGTTTTGCACGCCGACCTTGGCGACCAGTTCAATCTGGGTTTCCAGAAAATCAATGTGCTCTTCGGTGTCGTCGAGAATGGTTTGCAGCAAATCGCGCGAAACGTAGTCGCGCACCGATTCGCAGTGCGCCATGCCTTCCTTGACCGTCGCTTGCGCGCCGCGCTCCAGGCCCAGATCGCAGGCCAGAATTTCGGGCACGTCCTCGCCAATCATCAGCTTGCCCAGGTCTTGCAGGTTGGGCAGGCCGTCGAGCATGAAAATGCGGTCCATCAGCATATCCGCGTGCTTCATCTCGCCCATGGACTCCTCGTACTCCTTCTTGGCCAGCTTGCCAAAGCCCCAGTGCTTGAGCATGCGGTAGTGCAAAAAGTACTGGTTGATGGCGGTCAGCTCGTTCTTGAGCTGGGCCTGGAGGTAGCCAATGACCTGTGCGTCGCCTTGCATAGCGGGACTCCTTATCGTGTGCGGCAATGAAGGCGCCATTGTGCGTCCAGCGCCGGCCACTGTGCGCTGATCGGGGTATTGAAATAGTTAAAAGGCATCGATACTATGAAATGAATTGATTGGTTTTATTGATTGATTGTGTCTAGACTTGCCTTCGTGTTCAGTTCATCACCCGAAAGGAAAGCAGCAATGTCCCTCATCAATACGCAAGTCCAGCCGTTCAAGAACCAGGCCTTCCACAACGGCAAGTTCGTTGAAGTGACCGACCAAACCATCAAAGGCAAGTGGTCCGTGGTGATCTTCATGCCCGCCGCCTTCACCTTCAACTGCCCGACCGAAGTTGAAGATGCGGCCGACAACTACGCAGAATTCCAGAAGGCCGGTGCCGAGGTCTACGTTGTCACCACCGACACGCATTTCTCGCACAAGGTCTGGCACGAAACCTCGCCCGCCGTCGGCAAGGCCAAGTTCTTCCTGGTCGGCGACCCAACGCACCACCTGACCCGCGCCTTTGACGTGCACATCGACGAAGAAGGCCTGGCGCTGCGCGGCACCTTCATCATCAACCCCGATGGTTTTATCAAGACCATGGAAGTGCATTCCAACGAAATCGCCCGCGACGTGAAGGAAACCCTGCGCAAGCTCAAGGCCGCCCAGTACACCGCGGCGCATCCTGGTGAAGTGTGCCCGGCCAAGTGGAAGGAGGGCGAGAAGACCATTGCCCCTTCGCTGGACCTCGTCGGCAAGATCTAAGCGCCCCCTTTAAGCGCTCCAAGACGCCCGGGTGCCTGGCGCCCGGGCTTTTTTACGCCCAAAAATTCAAATTTCAGGAGTTCCGCAATGCTCGACGACACCCTCAAGACCCAGTTGAAAGCCTACCTGGAGCGCCTGCAGCGCCCGGTGGAACTGGTCGCCACGCTGGACGACAGCACGGCGTCGAACGAGCTGCGCGAACTGCTGCAAGACATCCGCGCCCAGTCCGACAAGATCACCGTGGTCGAGAAGAACGACCTGGATGTGCGCAAGCCCTCGTTCCTCATCACCAACCCTGGGCAAGACAGCGGCGTGCGCTTCGCTGGCGTGCCGCTGGGCCACGAGTTCACCTCGCTGGTGCTGGCGCTGCTGCAGGTCGGCGGGCACCCGTCGAAGGAAGCGGCCGAGCTGCTGGAGCAGGTCAAGGGCCTGGACGGCGACTTCCATTTCGAGACCTACTACTCGCTCTCCTGCCACAACTGCCCCGACGTGGTGCAGGCGCTCAACCTGATGAGCGTGCTGAACCCGCGCATCACGCACACCGCAATCGACGGCGGCGTGTTCCAGAACGAGATCGAGTCGCGCGGCATCATGGGCGTGCCCACCGTGTTCCTGAATGGCGAGCGCTTCGGCCAGGGCCGCATGGAGCTTGCCGAAATCGTCGCCAAGATCGATACCGGCAGCGCCGCGCGCGACGCCGCCAAGCTCGGGGAGAAGGCGCCGTTCGACGTGCTCATCGTCGGCGGCGGGCCGGCCGGCGCGGCGGCTGCCGTGTACGCGGCGCGCAAGGGCATCCGCACCGGCGTGGTGGCCGAGCGCTTTGGTGGCCAGGTGCTCGACACCGTGGGCATCGAGAACTTTATTTCGGTGCAGCACACGGAAGGCCCGCAGTTCGCCGCCGCCATGGAGCGCCACGTGCGCGACTACGAGGTGGACATCATGAACCTGCAGCGCGCCAAGGCCTTGGTGCCCGCCACCGAGGAAGGCGGGCTCATCGAGGTGCAGCTGGAAAATGGCGCCAGCTTGAAGAGCCGCACCGTCATCGTCTCCACCGGCGCGCGCTGGCGCAACATGAACGTGCCGGGCGAGGAGCAGTACCGCACCAAGGGCGTGACCAACTGCCCGCACTGCGACGGCCCGCTGTTCAAGGGCAAGCACGTGGCCGTGATTGGCGGCGGCAACTCCGGCATCGAGGCGGCCATCGACCTGGCCGGCGTCGTGGCGCGCGTGACAGTGCTGGAATTCGCCCCGGAACTCAAGGCCGACGCGGTGCTGCAGAAAAAGCTGCTCAGCATGCCCAACGTCACCGTTATTACCAACGCGCAGACCACGGCGGTGCTGGGCGACGGCAGCAAGGTGACGGGCCTGGCCTACACCGACCGCACCATGGGTGAGGCGCAGGACATTGCGCTCGACGGCGTGTTCGTGCAGATCGGCCTGCTGCCCAGCACCGAGTGGCTCAAGGGCCCCGTGGAGCTCTCGCGCTTCGGCGAGGTCCAGGTGGACGCCCACGGCCGCACCGACGTGCCCGGCGTGTTCGCCGCCGGCGACTGCACGACCGCGCCGTACAAGCAGATCATCACCGCGGCGGGCGATGGGGCGAAGGCGGCGCTGGCCGCGTTCGATTACCTGATCCGTACCCCGGTGCCGGCCTGAATTTGTAGTAAAAATGGCCTCTAGCGCTTATCCAGTAAGCGCTTACAGCTATCAAAATAAGACCACCCGGCGCTGTCCGGGTGGTTTTTCTTGATCGCGGGCAAACAGGTGCCGGGTGGCGTCCGTGCGGCCCGGCCGCCAGCGGACAATGGCGGCATGAAGATCGCTTGGAAATCGGTTCTGACGGCCGGCGCATTGTTGCTGGTCGGCGCGGCGCTGCTGCTGGCCTGGGCGCCCTGGCGCACGGCCGACCCGCAGGCTGGCCTGGTCGGCGGCAACGGCCGCATCGAGGCGACGGAAATCGCCGTTGCCAGCAAGCAGCCGGGCCGCTTGAGCGAGCTGCTGGTGTCCGAAGGAGAGTTCGTCAAGGCCGGACAGGTGCTGGCCCGCTTGCAGCTCGATGGCTTGCAGGCGCAGCGCGATGAAGCCCTGGCACGGCTGCAGCAGGCGCGCCAGGCGGTGCCCACCAGCCAGATGCAGGTGGCACAGGCCGTGGGCAACCACCAGGCCGCGCTGGCCCAGGTGGTGCAGCGCGAAACCGATTTGCAGATGGCCCAGCGCCGCCTGCCGCGCACCGAGCAGTTGGCGCGCGACGGTTTCCTGTCCGACCAGGTGCTGGACGACGACCGCGCCCGGGTGCGCAACCTCCAGGCGGCGCTGAATGCGGCCAAGGCCCAGGCGCGTGCGGCCGAGGCCGGGGTGGATGCAGCACGCGCCCAGGTGCCCGCCGCCGAGGCCAGCGTCCAGGCCATGGAAGCCACGCTGCAGCGCATTGATGTGGATCTGGCGGAGAGCGAGCTCAAGGCCCCGCGCGATGGCCGCGTGCAGTTTCTCATTGCACACCCTGGTGAAATCGTGGCGGGGGGCGCCAGGGTGCTGAGCCTTGTTGACCTGTCCGATGTGTACATGACCTTCTTCCTGCCGGAGGCGGTCGCAGGCCGGGTGGCATTGGGCAGCGAGGTGCGTATCGTGCTCGATGCCGCGCCGCAGTTCGTGATTCCGGCGCGCGTGTCCTTTGTGGCCAGCACGGCCCAGTTCACCCCCAAGACCGTCGAAACCGCGAGCGAGCGGCAAAAACTCATGTTCCGCGTGCGCGCGCAGATCAACCGCGATCTGCTGCTGCGCCACATTGAGCAGGTCAAGACCGGGCTGCCCGGCATGGCCTGGATCCGCACCGACCCGCAGGCCGTATGGCCCGAGCACCTGGCCATCAAAGGGCAGCCGTGAGCGATGCGGGCTTGGCGCCCGTGGCGCGGCTGGCGGGTGTGGGGCTGCGTTACCGGCAGGTACAGGCCCTGGCCGATATCGACCTGGACGTGCCGGCAGGTTGCATGGTGGGCGTGATCGGCCCCGACGGGGTGGGCAAGTCCAGCCTGTTGGCGCTGATGGCAGGGGCCCGCGTGGTGCAGCAGGGGCGGGTGCAGGTGCTGGGGGGCGATATGGCGCGTGCCGGCCACCGGCGCCGCGTTTGCCCGCGCATTGCCTACATGCCCCAGGGCCTGGGCAAAAACCTCTACCCCACGCTCTCGGTCGAAGAGAACCTGCAGTTTTTTGCGCGCCTGTTCGGCCATGGCGCGCACGAGCGCCGCCGGCGCATCGACCAGCTCACCCGCGCCACTGGCTTGCAGCCATTTCTGGCGCGCCCTGTCGGCAAGCTCTCGGGTGGCATGAAGCAAAAGCTCGGGCTGTGCTGCGCGCTGATCCACGACCCCGACCTGCTGATTCTCGATGAGCCCACCACTGGCGTCGATCCGCTGGCCCGCGCGCAGTTCTGGGACCTGATCGAGGGCATCCGCCGGCAGCGCCCCGGCATGAGCGTGGTGGTGGCCACCGCCTACATGGACGAGGCGCAGCGCTTTGACTGGCTCGTCGCTATGGACGAGGGACGCATCCTGGCGCAGGGCACGCCCGGCGGCCTGCTGGAGCGCACGGGCGCCGCGGATCTGGAAGCCGCCTTCATCGGCCTGCTGCCCGAGGAGCGGCGGCGCGGGCACCGGGCGGTCGACATTCCGCCCTTGACCGACGCCCAGGCGCAGGAAGTTGCCATCGAGGCGCAGGGCCTGACCATGCGGTTTGGCGATTTCACCGCGGTCGATGCGGTCAGCCTGCGCATTTACCGCGGGGAGATTTTTGGTTTCTTGGGGTCGAACGGCTGCGGCAAGACCACCACCATGAAGATGCTCACGGGCCTGCTGCCCGCCAGCGAGGGCAGTGCGCTGCTGTTCGGCCATGCGGTGGACCCCAAGGACATCGCCACGCGCCAGCGCGTGGGCTACATGTCGCAGGGCTTCTCTCTCTATGGCGAACTGACGGTGGAGCAGAACCTGCTGCTGCACGCGCGCCTGTTCCATGTGCCCGAAGCGCAAGTCGCGGGCCGCGCCGCCGAGATGGCGCAGCGCTTTGGCCTGCAGGACTCTCTGGATCTGTTGCCCGAGAAACTGCCGCTCGGCCACCGCCAGCGCCTCTCGCTCGCCGTCGCCATGGTGCACAAGCCCGAGCTGCTGATCCTCGACGAACCGACCTCGGGCGTCGACCCGATCGCGCGCGACAACTTCTGGCGCCTGATGATCGAGCTCTCGCGCCGCGACGGGGTGACCATCTTCATCTCGACCCATTTCATGAACGAGGCGGCGCGCTGCGACCGTATTTCGCTCATGCACGCGGGCCGGGTGCTTGCCAGCGATACGCCGCAGGCCATTGTGGCGGCGCACGCAGCGCAGACGCTGGAGCAGGCCTTCATCGATTGCCTGGTGCAGGCCGGCGGCGGCGCGGCGGATACGCCCGAAGCCGCGCAGGACCCGCGCGCCACCACCGCTGCGCCGCCCCGCGAGCCCGCTTGGCGGCGCAGCCTGCGGCGCCTCTACAGCTATGCCTGGCGCGAGTCGCTGGAGTTGCAGCGCGACCCGGTGCGCGGCGCGCTGGCGCTGCTGGGCTCGTTGCTGCTGATGTTTGTGATGGGCTACGGCATCAGCATGGATGTCGAAGACCTGCGCTTTGCGGTGCTCGACCGCGACCAGACCGCGCTGAGCCGCGACTATGCGCTGCAGCTTGCGGGCTCGCGCTACTTCAGCGAGCAGCCGCCTTTGCGGGACGATGCCGACATGGACCAGCGCCTGCGCAGCGGCAAAATTTCGCTGGCGCTGGACATCCCCAGCGGCTTTGCCCGCCATGCGGAGCGCGGCGAGCAGGCCGAGATCGCCGCCTGGATCGACGGTGCCATGCCGCAGCGCGCGGAAACCGTGGCCGGCTATGTGCAGGGCATGCACCAGTACTGGCTGGTGCAGACGATCGCGGCGCGCACCGGCGCAGCGCCCGTGGGCAACGTGAACGTGGAAACCCGGTTTCGTTACAACCCCGACGTCAAGAGCCTGCCGGCCATGGTGCCAGCGGTCATCCCCATCCTGCTGCTCATGCTGCCGGCCATGTTGACCGCGCTGGCCGTGGTGCGCGAGAAGGAGCTGGGCTCGATCACCAACCTCTACGTCACACCGACCACGCGCACCGAGTTTCTGCTGGGCAAGCAGTTGCCCTATCTCGCGCTGTCCATGCTCAATTTCGCCATGATGCTGCTGCTGGCCGTGACCGTGTTTGGCGTGCCTGTCACCGGCAGCCTGGCCACGCTCACACTGGCGACGCTGCTGTTTGCCATCAGCGCCACCGGGCTGGGCTTGCTGGCGTCTGCCCTGGTGCGCAGCCAGCTGGCGGCCATGTTCTTCACCATGATCGGCACCATGCTGCCTGCCATCGAGTTTGGCGGCCTGATCAACCCGGTGTCGTCGCTGGAGGGCGCGGGGCGCTGGATCGGCGAGATTTATCCGGCCAGCCACATGTTCACCATCAGCCGGGGGGTGTTCAACAAGGCGCTGGGGTTTCACGACCTGGCCGCCTCGTTCTGGCCGCTGACCGTGGCGCCGGTGGTGATCTTGGGCGTGGCAGTGCTGCTGCTGCGCAAGCAGGAAAAGTGAGCATGCGCCGCCTGCTGCACCACCTGACCAACATCCGCCTGCTGGGCGTCAAGGAGCTATGGAGCCTGTGGCGCGACCCGATGATGTTGGTCCTGATTGTCTACACCTTTACCGTGGCGATCTACACCGCGGGAACGGCCATGCCCGAAACGCTGCACCACACGCCGATGGCCATCGTGGACGAGGACGATTCGGCCCTGTCGGCGCGTATTTTCAGTGCGTTTTACCCGCCTGCGTTCAATGCGCCGGTGCGCATCACCAATGCCCAGGTCGATCCAGCGCTGGACGCAGGCCATTACACGCTGGTGCTGGTCATTCCGCCGAACCTGCAGCGCGATGTGCTGGCCGGGCGCTCGCCCACTGTGCAGCTCAATGTGGATGCCACGCGCATGAGCCAGGCGTTTGCAGGCAGTGGCCTGGCCCAGCAGATCGTGGCGGGCGAGGTGGGTGAGTTCGTGCAGCGCAACCGGGGCACGCAGGCTCCCCCAGTAGAGCTGGTGACGCGCATGCGCTTCAACCCCACGCTCTCGAATGTGTGGTTTGGTTCCCTGATGGAACTGGTCTCGCAGGTCACCATGCTCTCGATCATCCTGACCGGCGCGGCGCTGATTCGCGAGCGCGAGCATGGCACCGTCGAGCACCTCTTGGTCATGCCGGTGACGCCCACCGAAATCATGCTGGCCAAGGTGTGGGCCATGGGGTTGGTGGTGGTGGTGGCAACGCTGCTGTCCCTGCACGGCGTTGTGCTGGGGCTGCTGCGGGTGCCGGTGGAGGGCTCGCTGTGGCTGTTCTTTGCTGGCGTGGTGCTGCACCTGTTTGCCACCACGTCGCTGGGCATCTTCATGGCGACGCTGGCACGCAACATGCCGCAGTTCGGCCTGCTGGTCATGCTGGTGATGCTGCCGCTGCAAATGCTCTCGGGCGGCATGACGCCGCGCGAGAGCATGCCCGAGTGGGTGCAAGCGGTGATGTCGCTCGCACCCACCACGCATTTCACCGAGCTGGGCCAGGCCATTTTGTTTCGCGGGGCGGGCCTGGCGGTGGTGTGGCCATCCTTCGTGGCGCTGCTGCTGATTGGCGCGGTGATGTTTGCCCTGTCGCTGCGCCGTTTTCGCCAGGCGATTGCGCAGATGGGCTGATGATCCGTGGGGTCGGTTCTTGCCGGAAATTTCAATAAGAATTGGCTTCTACGGCAATATCCACGGTCGCTTTTAGCTATCAAATTGAGAGCTTAGAGATTGCGGGAGAGGCGCCGCCGCTTTGTTCTCAAAGGGTGGCGACGAGGTCGAGCTGGCCGTTGGCGGCATTGTTGTGCGCGCCAAGCGGTATGACACCAGGGTTCACGGGATGGGGGCACCGCACTCGGCGCGCCATGCGGCGTTGCTCCCCTTGCAGGCACATGACCGGGCCGATGACATCCAGCGAAAGCGCCTGTGTGCTGCCAAGCCAGACCACGGTCGATCTGGCGTTGGCAACCTAGGCCTGAAGATCCAGATGGAGCAGATCCGGCAGGCAGGCAGCGCCGCGTTGTGCGAACACGGAATGGACTTGCACCGCGTTGGCGCCGGCTGCCAGTGCGGCGCGCACATCGCCCGCCGACCGTATGCCGCCGACGGCCACGATGGCGGCCTGGCCTTGCAGTTGTGAGCGCAGCAGGCGAAGCCGGTCGAGACGTTCGCTGCTGGCGGGCAGCACCGCCGTCACGGCATCGAAGCCGGCTGCGGCCGCTGCTTGAGCCAGCGCCAGTGGGAACCCGCCCGCCGGCCCCAGCGGCAGTTTGAGCGCCAGGGGAAGGTACCGGCCGCCAACGGCAGTGTGCTGTTGGCGTTCGTGGGTAACAGCGTCGAATGCCTGCAGCAGCAGCGGCCAATGCGCAGGCGTCAACAAGGCTTGGTAGCGGCGCGCACTCAAATTGAAGCTCAGGTAGTCGGCCACTTCGCAGGCGGCCTGGTACCCGCGGCACCATTCGGCGGCCAGGGTTTCCGGCGCGGCGTCGCCCCCCATGCCGATGCCGATGCCGACACGGGCAGCGCCTTGCGCGCGCGGGGGCAGCGCCCGCAGACGGGCAGCCAGCGCAACCACGCCGGGGTTGGCGCCAGGCTCAGGGCGGGGCGTTACCGTGCCGAACTCCACACTGCCGAACCCGGCGGCCAGCAATTCCGCTGCCCGGCTGCCATCGTTGTCGATTCCGCCGGCCAGCCCCGGCCGGGTGGGGAGCCAGGCGGTGCTCATCCGTGGCCTCGGGCAAATTCCGCCATGAAGTCGACCAGCGCAGCGACCCCCGCGTCCGGCATCGCGTTGTAGAGGCTGGCACGCAAGCCGCCGACCTGGCGGTGGCCGCGCAGGTGGTGCAAGCCGGCGGCTGCGGCGTCGGTCAAAAAGACCTCGGTCAGGCGCTCATCCGCCAGATGGAAGCGGACATTGGTGGTCGAGCGGTGCCCATGGGCGACCGGCGCCGTGTAAAAACCCTGGCTGTTGTCGATGGCGCCGTACAGCAAATCAGCTTTGCGCCGGTTGGCACTCGCCATGGCCACCAGACCGCCCGATTCAGCAATCCACGCGAAGACCAACGCCGCCAGGTGAATCGCCAGGGTCGGCGGCGTATTCAGGCAACTGTCCTGCGCCGCCTGCAGGCGATAGCACAAGGCCGAGGGGGCGGCCAAGGCAGGGCGCCGCAGCAGGTCTTCGCGCACGATGACCACCGTCAGGCCGGACGGACCGATGTTTTTTTGCGCGCTGGCATAGATCAGGCCGAACTTCGACACGTCGAGCGGCGCGCTGAGAAAGCACGAGGTCGCATCGGCCACCAGCGGCACGGCGCCGGTATTGGGCCATGCCGGGTAAGCGATGCCGTCCACGGTTTCGTTGGCCGTGATGTGGCAGTAGGCGCAATCTGGCGGCATCTGCCAGCCGTCCAGTGGCGGCGCGGTGAGCGGCAGCGCACCGGCATGTCTGGCAACCACCGCCACTTCGGCGTAGCGCGCTGCCTCCTGCATCGCCCGGCGCGACCAATAGCCCGAGTCGGCATAGGCGACGCGGCGCAGGCCCGATGCCGGGTCGAGCAGGTTCATCGGCACCATGGAGAACTGGTGCATGGCGCCGCCAGCGAGAAACAGCACGCGGTAGTGGTCGGGGACGCCGAGCAAGGCCGCCAGGCGTTGACGGGCGTCGGCCAGCACCTCGCGAAAGCCGGCCCCGGTGAAGGGGCGCTCGATGGCTGCCGCGCCATCGGCGCCGCGCTCGAACAGGGCGGCGCCGGCCCGTGCCAACACGGCATCGGGCAGCCGCGCCGGACCGGCGGCGAAATTCCAGGCCGCCCTCGCCGGGGCGTCGCGCTGTGCCATCGTGGTGTCAGCCCGCCAGGAGGCCGCCATGGGCGCCCGCTGCCATGAAGAACAGCAAGGGAATCGACAGCATGGTGTTGGTGCGCGAGGACAAATGCGTGATGCGCGAGCAGCGCACGCGTTCGGCGATGGAGGCCGGCTTGAGGCCGAGGACTTTTTGCTGATGCGGCCACAGCACCAGCCAGACGTTGGCCATCATCAGCGTGCCGATGTACATGCCGATCCCGATCGGCGCCAACGTCCCTTGCAACGCAATGGCGCCCATCAGCCAGCCGTAGCGCCAGAGCATCAGCATGCCGGCGGACCAGGCGACGACCGAGGCCCAGCGAAACGTGCCGTGCTCGCGGTGCAGCAGCGCCTGGAAGCGCGGGCTCTGGTCGTCAATCAGATCGGCTGCGTTCAGCGCACGCCAGTTGGGCCGCTGGATGACGCTGGAATAGTTGTGGCCAACCCAGATCACGCCGGCGATGAAATGACCCCAGCGCAGCAGCAGATCGATAGAGAGACTGTCCATGGTGCGCCTCAGGCGATCAGCAAGCGCGCCAGGGCGGCCAAGGCCCCAGTCAGCAGCAGGCCGAGCACGATCGTGCCGGCGGCCGTGTCGTAAGGATGGCGCATGGTTCATTCCTCCATGTAGGCGGTGGACACCGCGCTCTTGGTGCGCCGGATCAGGGGTTTGCGAAAGCGCAGCGCTTGCACCGTGCTGGCCACCGCCTGTTGCACCACATGGTGGTGCGGCGACAGGCTGCAGGCCGGGTCGGTATTGCCGGCGTCGCCGGTCAGCAGGAAGGCCTGGCAACGGCAACCGCCGAAGTCTTTTTCCTTCTCGGAGCACGAACGGCACGGCTCGGGTAGCCAGTCGATCCCCCGGTATTTGCGAAACAGCGGCGATTCGTGCCAGATCCACGAGAGCGGCTTGTCGCGCACCGACACGAACTCCAGGCCCGGAATTACGCGCGCTTCGAGGCAGGGCATCGCGACGCCATCTGGCGCGATGGTCAGGCTGATGGCGCCCCAGCCGTTCATGCACGCTTTGGGCCGGCCTTCGTAGTAGTCCGGAATGACGAAATAGAGCGTCATGCTGTCGCCCAGCTTGTCGCGCCAGCGCTGGATCGTGGCTTCGGCTTCGCGCACCTGCTCCAGGGTCGGCATCAGCTCATCGCGGTTGACCATGGCCCAGTTGTAGTACTGGATATTGGCAAACTCGATGTACTCGACACCGATTTCGGCGGCGAATGCGCACATGGCATCGATCTGGTCGATGTTCTGCTTGAACACCGGCATGTTCATCACCATGGGAAAGCCGTGGGCCTTGATCAGGCGCGCCGCCGCCAATTTGCGGGTGTGCGCCTTGGCGCCGACCAGTTCGTCCGTCAACGACGAGCGCAGCGCCTGCAGCGACAGTTGCACCTGCTTCAGGCCCGCCTCTTTCAAGGCAATCAAGCGGGCTTCGGTGAGCCCGATGCCGGAGGTGATCAGGTTGGTGTACAGGCCCAGGCCGTCGGCATAGGCCACCAGCTCTTCCAGGTCATCGCGCAACAAGGGTTCGCCACCGGTGAAGCCCAGTTGCAGCGTACCCAGGGCACGCGCTTCGCGCAGCGTGGCTTTCCATTCTTCGGTCGAGAGTTCGCGCTCGGTGTAATCCTCGAAATTGAGCGGGTTGCTGCACCATGAGCATTTCAGTGGGCAGCGGTAGGTCAGCTCCAGCGACAGCCAAAGCGGCTTTCCCTGGCCGTCCAGCGTGAGTCCTTGCGATTCTTTTGGCATACCCGTCTCCTGTATTTTCATGAGGCCGGTCGAAACGAAAGACCCCTTGGCGGCATTGTTGGCCCAGGCGGAAAGCGGCGCGACGCGATAGCGTGGAGAACTGCCTCAGGTTTGTACGCAAAGCTGGCTAGTGATTTTCTTGAGCGCAGGTCGTGGCCAGAGCCAGTGCTTGCAGCCTGGCGCTTTCCCGGATCGACGCGAGGTTGGCGACCAAAGTGCCGCCGTGAAGAGAGAGTCCGGCCAACCGGGCACGAGGCTCCCAGGTGCGCCCCAGTGCGCCTGCGCCCAAGTCGGAGGCAAGGGCGATGCCCCTGGCTCCAGAAAACCTTGACGGTGGTTTCACGAATCCCTGCATGCGGCGGCCGCAGCGCCGCCACACACTGGCGCCATGAAACTTCTGGTACTCGGCTCGGCCGCCGGCGGCGGCTTCCCGCAATGGAACTGCAACTGCCGCAACTGCGACGGCGTGCGGCGCGGCAGCGTGCGCGCCCAGCCACGCACCCAATCCTCGATTGCCGTCAGCAGCAACGGCAGCGACTGGGTGCTGTTCAACGCCTCACCCGACATCCTGAGCCAGATCCAAGCCAACCCTTGTCTGCAACCGGGGCGCGCCCAGCGGGACACCGGCATCGCCGGGGTGGTGCTGATCGATGCCCAGGTGGACCACACCACCGGCCTCTTCATGTTGCGAGAAGGAAAGCCCCTCGACGTGTGGTGCACCGCGCAGGTGCACGAAGACCTCACCACCGGCAACCCCGTCTTCAACGTGCTGTCGCACTTTTGCACGGTCCGCTGGCAAGCCTTGCAGGTGGAGCCGCCGACGCCATTCACCGTGCCCGCCGTCAGCGGCCTGCGCTTCACACCCGTGCCGCTGGCCAGCAAGGCGCCGCCGTATTCGCTCTACCGCCAGCAATCGCGCCCCGGCGACAACATCGGCGTGCTGATCGAAGACACGGCGAGCGGGAAAAGAATTTTTTACGCCCCCGGCTTCGGCGCCATGGAGCCGCACCTGGAACCCTACCTTGCCGATGCCGATTGGGTGCTGCTCGACGGCACGTTCTGGACCGATGACGAAATGATCCGCCTCGGCCTGTCGACCCATACGGCGCGCGCCATCGGGCACCTGCCGCAATCGGGGGCAGATGGCATGCTGGCGCTGCTGGCGCGCTTTGACAAGCCGCGCAAGGTGCTCATCCACATCAACAACACCAACCCGATCCTGGACGAGGACTCGCCGGAGCACGCTGCACTAAAGCGTGCTGGCGTCGAACTGGCCTGGGACGGCATGCTGATCGATACCGGAGACCAACCATGAACACACTGCAAGCCTGGAGCGGCCAGGAATTCGAAGAGCGCCTGCGCGCGATGGGCGGGCGCTACCACATCCACCATCCGTTTCAGGTCATGATGCACCGGGGGCAACTGCAGCAGCAGCAGATTCAGGGCTGGGTGGCCAACCGCTACTACTACCAGATCAACATTCCGATCAAGGACGCGGCAATTCTGGCCAACTGCCCGGAGCGCGAAGTGCGGCGCCACTGGGTGCAGCGCATCCTTGATCACGATGGCTGCCAGGGCGATGAGGGCGGTATCGAAGCCTGGATCCGGCTTGGCGAAGCGGTGGGTCTGGCACGTGCGGACACCGTATCGCAGCGGCTGGTGCTGCCCGGCGTGCGTTTTGCCGTCGATGCCTACGTCAATTTCGCGCGCCAGCGGCCATGGCAGGAGGCTGCCGCGGCTTCACTGACCGAGCTGTTCGCCCCAGGCATTCACCAGTCGAGGCTGGAGTTCTGGCCACAGCACTACCCGTGGATCGAGCCCGATGGCTATGCGTACTTTCGGCGCCGCCTGAGCGAGGCCCCGCGCGATGTCTGCAATGGCCTGCGCATCACGCTCGGGCATTTCAACACGCGCGAACTGCAGCAGCGTGCACTGGAGATTCTGCAGTTCAAGCTCGACATCCTGTGGGCCATGCTGGACACCATGATGCTGGCGTATAGCGACGTGCAGGTCAGCGGCTGGGGCCGCTACACACCGATGGAAGAGGGCGGCGCAGTTCATGATTTTCATGAGCCGCTTTTCGCGAAATGCGGCTAGTGGGCGCAAGGCACGAAACCCACAATCCATCAAGGAACAGCATGTTGCCGTTCCGCTACCAAGGAGACTTGTCATGACCTGGGAAACCCCTGCTTACTGCGAAATCCGCCTCGGCTTTGAAGTCACTGCTTACGTCTACGTGCGCTAAGCGGTGTCCGGGCGAAGGCCACAACCGCCTCCGCCCGGCGCCGTATTTACCGGGCCCTGATGATGGACACCACCGACAACCTTGGGCTTCAGCCGCGCCTCGCGCCGCACTACTTCTTCCGCTGGGAAGAGAGCCAGAACGCCTACATCCTGCTGTACCCGGAGGGGCTGATCAAACTCAATGACACGGCTGGCGAGATCATGAAACGCTGCGATGGCCAAGCCAGCGTCCAGGGCATCATCCAGGACTTGGAGAAAGTCTTTCCCGATGCCAACGCCGACATCGCCGCCGGTGTTCAAGCCTTCGTCCATGTCGCCAGGACCAAGGGCTGGCTGCGGGCCTGACACGGTGGCTGCCATTTCGGCGCACACGATCAACGTGGCACAAGCCGGATTTTTTGCAGCGTAATGAAGGGCTGGGCAGCGCAAGGGCCGTACCCACAGACCGTGATGGCTGCCGGCGATGGGCCGAAGGCTGCGCTCTCGGCCTTTGGCCACTTGATTCGGGCGGCGGCGCCGGTTGAATTTTAAGTGAAATAGGGCTCTAGCGCTTATGCAGTAAGCGCTGGTAGCTATTAAATTGGAAGTGGCGGGGCTGCGGGGAACTGTGCCGCCGTTTTGGGCTTTTGTCTTGTGCTCAGGGGAGCGAGGTTTCGGCCGGGAGTTGCCATAGAGCTGGGGCAGCCTTTCGGGCCATCGCTGCGCTCGGCTCCGGGGCGTTGGGGCGAACGCTGCGCAAGCAGTGGGGCCGGATTCAGGGCAGCGCAGGCATTGGGGGCGCAGTGCAACTGTCGGATCACGATGGAGCGCAGCGAAACTCGTGCTCAGACCCCCATGGCACTACCTTAAGCGCGTTGTGCCCGAATCTGCTCACGAGCGACCCACCGCGGCACGTTCAGAAGCGGTAACGGCTTTGGCCGGCGCTTCTTGGCTCGCGGCTCAATACGACCAGGGCGCTTTGGCAACAGGCATCGTGCAATGCTTCGGAGCAAAGCTTCGCCGAGCGCACTTTGCATTGGCTTGGCGCATTGGCGCTGGTGGCCAGTAAAAACGCGTATCAAGCGCTGCGCACCTGTAAAGGTCAGCTGCCTGGCAGGCCGGCTTGCCAACTGCGCAGCCTGGGCCATGACGCGGCGCACCAGGTTGTAGGTCAGCAGATAGACCGCAATTTCCTTTTGCACCATGGCAGGCGACTTGCAGCGCAAGACATCCATATGCATGTCCGCCTTGAGCGTACGAAAGTCCACCTCGATGTTCCAGCGCATGGCGTACAGCGCAGCGAGTTCGCGGGCACTGACCTGTGCGGGATCGAGCAGCGTAGTCATCAGGATGTGCCCACCTGCCTTGACCTCTCGCACCCATATGCCTTGGGGCATCTGCGCGTACTGCTCCTGGCTCATCCAGGGTGCGCGCAAGGGCCGAGGCCACCATGCCACGTGATCCGTGCTGCTGTGAATACGGCCTTGGGTAAAGTCAACGCTGCGCTTGCCGTCATGGGGCATGACCACAGAGACGCCGCGCAGGCTCAGCATGTGCACGGCCCACCAAGTGCTGTGCAGGGCATCGGCGAGCAAAAGATCGTTTTCCGCCAAACTGGCTGACAACTGGCGCAAGAGCGCCTGCTCACCGCTGCACTTGCCTTGCATAGGCCCCACGGCATAGTCGATGACGGCGCCACTCGATAAGCTGATGAGCGCGCCGATGCGGGCCAAAGGAAAGCCCAGGCCGCGCGCCTGACGGGAGTTTTGGGGCCATGCCTGTTGGTTCTGCACGGTATCGGGCATGGAAACTGTGGTGGCATCGAACAGTTTGACGCAGCGCCCGCGCCAGCCCCACTGCACACTAGCACTGCTCTCGATCTGCGCGCCAAGACGCTTGCCCAAGCGCTGGAGCAAGGCCAGCGAGAGCCTTTGCCGGGCCTTGCAATAAGGGCCTGTGCTCAGGCTGCAGTGCGCGCGCCCCTGCATCAAGCGAGCGAGAAGGTGCTGATTGACGGCCCCCTGGCAAGCCTGATCGCTTGAGAGTATCTGGTCGATGAACAGGCGCAGTGTTACCAGTGGCGGGTAGATGCGCTGGCGGTGGGGGCCTGTTTCTTCGATGAGGATTTGCTCCATCTCTGGCGCTGCGAGCGCCTCGCCGAGGGCATCTTGCCCTGATTGGGCAAGCTGCTGGCGCAATTGCCGAAGGTGATGTTGGAGGCTCTCTGGCTTGGTACGATGCACGTGGGCTGACTTGCTGCTGAAGCCGGTTGTAGTCTTTGAACAACCGCAGTCTGGCATCAGTTGGTGGTGTCAGCCCACCCGCATTTACTTTGCGCTCTTAAGGTAGTGCCATGGTGCTCAGACCCCAATCCCGGAAATGCGGGGCGCAGCGTGCGTTCTTTGCCATTCATCTCGAGGACATCGCATTGAAGTCCCAGATGATAAGCGGCTGTCGGCCATGAGCAGCCGGTGGCGAAACGGGAAAGCAGTCCGCTCAACGCCTAGCTCACGCGCCGATTTTGAGCCGCGAAGCGGCGGAAAATTGATCGTAGTGAACCGATTGTTAGGCGTGATTTCGTTGCGAATCCCCATTGGCCACACGCACTAGCCGCTGCATGAGAAGCAGGCGCGCCATCCACCGAAGGCTATCCAAAAACTTGTCATGACCTCCAGCTTCTGCGATCTCGTTAACTCCGAACTGAGCCCAACTCCGCACGGCGGCTCGTGAAAGGCGGTGAAATTCCGAAAATGCACCGTAATGAGCGACTGCACTCCTGAAGGCGAACCACACGTTGACATCCTTCCATGTTTGCTCTGTTGAGCCAAGTCCGGCCTCCCTAAGAAGTCGGAATACTGTGTGGACAGAACCTTTGCTGAGCCGAGGACTTCCGTTCTCTTCCTCCATCACAGTTCCCTCATAGGTTGTAAGAGGCTCGTTTGGATCGAACACCTCCTGATCAGCCAATAGTTCGAGTAACTGCCACAGGCGAATGTACTGATACCTCGGATCACGCTCGCGACGCGCCTCTTTGTACAACTCAGCTAGGAAAGCGCCCATCGGGTCTATCGATATACCCGCAACATATGTCTTTAAAGATTCCGCCGATTCGCCTGCTAGTTGACCAGTTAGGAGATTGCCAACATATGCGGGAGGGATAGTGAACTTGGTGGCTCGGCGTGAGTTGTGATCGAAGAGAACAACATCGAAAATCGAACCTCCGGCATCTCTAGAAAGTGCAAGCGCGAGTAAGACGGAATTCGTTTTCGCGACGCAATAATCTCTTGCACCATCTAGCGAGTTCGATTGAATTGCTGGGAAATGCACAACGCAAACAGGGCTCGCGCTTCGCGATTCCGATTCAAGCTGTCCTCCGTACTGAAAAATGATACCGGTGGATGTCCTTTGCCGAAGAAAAGTGTTTACAAATTGGTGTGAATCATGGGCGCCAATCCCGTCATTTGTTGGCACTAGCTCCAATCGTTCTAATCGAATTCGCGTTCCAACGAGGACATCTTTTATAAAGACAAATGCTGTATATAGCGAGCCAGGTAGAGATAGATCAGTCTGTACATTGAACGGCTCAAGAAAATGCCATTCAATCTCTTTTTCAAGTTTTTCTACCTGCTCCCGAATAACATCCAGAGGCCTTACATCCTCAGCCGATTCGACGACCTCAAAGAACGTGCGCGCGTAGTCCTTTATTGCCAATAGATCGAGATGAGGTTTCTGATTTTCTTCACCGCCGTTGTGGAGCCTTACTAATCGGACCTCATAAATACCAACTGCTAAGTGCCGCGTATCAATATCGACCGCCAACTCCTTCTCTGCTGTTCTCTTCGGTGTAGTACCAAAGCCTAGCTTAGAGGAGGGATTGAGGACGCCGCAGTCGTATACCTCAACTTGTAGCTGCGCGTATTCAGATCCTCGTTCATGCTGCAGCCTCAACTCAATTGATTGACCCTTGATAGCTGACGAAGTTGAGAGTTCGATAATCGGCATTCGTAATGCACTTAACTTTGATGTGGTTCGTGTTTTACTAGATACCCACGGTAGGCACGAGATAGTATGGCGCGACAAATCTGAAAATTGCGTCTGCATTCATGGTCATACGTGGGCGCACCGGGGCATGAGCAGGGAAAACCAATCTGACGAAGTGCGTGCATGTGTTGCAGCGTCGCGGCAACACAAATGTTCGCTGAACCCGGTTCGCGAAGGCGTTCAATATTTGCACTATAGCTCGCAGATCAAGAAGCCGTGTCGGTATTAGGCTCATGGGGGCGATGGGCTGCAGTGGGTCGAATCCAGCCCCAAGACCCGATTGACGGACAGGTCTCGCTCACCGCCAGATTTCTGGATGACACCGCTTCAGGATGCCGCATTGGAATCTCCAAATTACTCCTCTATTAATAGCTTCCCGTGCAGAATGGATAAGCGCCAGAGGCTATTTTTATCTAAAACTTTCCAGGGAATTACCTGGGGCCGCTGCACACCCGCAGCGCGCGCCTCGCGTCCGTTGCCCCTCGACATCGTCTGCGCCCCTCCCGCGCGCTGCCGCTTCAATACACCAGCCGCTCCGGCTGCAGCTCCTGCAAGATAGTGGTGGCAATCTCCTCAATCGACTTGGTGGTGGTCGAGAGCCAGCGGATGCCCGAGCGGCGCATCATGGATTCGGCCTCGTGCACTTCCATGCGGCAGTTTTCCAGGCTGGCATAGCGTGAGTCAGGGCGGCGCTCGCTGCGGATTTCCGACAGGCGCTCGGGGCTGATGGTCAGGCCAAAGATTTTCTTGCGGTAAGGCATCAGCGCGGGCGGCAGTTGGTGGCGCTCGAAATCTTCGGGAATCAGCGGGTAGTTGGCGGCTTTGAGGCCGTGCTGCATGGCCAGGTAGAGCGTGGTGGGGGTTTTGCCGCTGCGGCTCACGCCCACCAGGATGACGTCGGCGCCGGCCAGGTCGCGGTGGCTCTGGCCGTCGTCGTGCGCCAGGCTGAAGTTGATGGCCTCGATGCGGTCGGTGTATTCCTTGCTGCGGCTGATGTCCGAGAAGCGCCCGACACGGTGGTGCGACTTCAGGGCCAGCTCCTGCTCCAGCGGATGCACAAAGGTGCCAAACATATCCAGCAGCATGCCTTTGCAGCCTTCTTGCAGCACTTTCAACACCTCCATGTTGACCAGCGTGGTGAAGACGATGGGCTTGCTGCCCTCCAGCTCTGCCGTGTGGTTGATTTGCCGCACCACCTGGTGCGCTTTGTCCACGGTGTCGGTAAAGGGGGCGCGCAGGCGCCGGGGCGTCAGCTCGAATTGCGCGAGGATGGCGTTGCCAAAGGTTTCGGCGGTGATGCCGGTTCCGTCGGAGACGAAGTAGACGGTGCGTGTGTGCATGGGAAGCCAGACAGGAGGGTGACAGGAGGGCGGACCTACAATGTCGCCGATTATCCGAATTCATCCCATGCCTTCCTGCCGCCCACAAGCACAAATACAGCGCACGCAGCATCGCATGGTCGCCCGTCCGACCGCGCAGGTCGACGCGTGCACTGAGCCGCTTTTAACTTCTGGAGCCCTCCCATGTCTGCACGCTTTGACGCGACCGCCTTGGTCGTACCGTTTGAAAACCTGAGGATGAGCGACGTCGAGGTCGTTGGCGGCAAGAACGCCAGCCTCGGCGAGATGATTTCGCAATTGCCGCACGGGGTGCGCGTGCCCACCGGCTTTGCTACGACGGCGCACGCCTTCCGCCAGTTTCTGGCGCACGATGGCCTGTCCGACAAGATCAGCAAGCGCCTGGCGGCGCTGGACACCGAAGACGTGCGCGCCCTGGCGGTTGCGGGCGCCGAGATTCGCGCCATGGTGGAGGCCCAGCCTTTCCCGGCCGATCTGCAAAAGGCCATTACCGACGCGTTTGCCACGCTCTCCGCTGGCAACGCCGGTGCCACCTTTGCGGTGCGCTCGTCGGCGACGGCGGAAGACCTGCCCGACGCCTCTTTTGCTGGCCAGCAAGAGACTTTCTTGAATGTGCATGGCATTGACGAGGTGCTACACAAGATGAAAGAGGTGTTTGCCAGCCTCTACAACGACCGGGCGATTTCCTACCGCGTGCACAAGGGTTTTGCGCACGACGTGGTGGCGCTGTCGGCCGGGGTGCAGCGCATGGTGCGCTCGGACCTGGGCGCGGCAGGGGTCATGTTCACCATCGACACCGAATCGGGCTTCGACCAGGTGGTGTTCATCACCAGCAGCTACGGTCTGGGCGAAACGGTGGTGCAGGGGGCTGTCAACCCCGATGAGTTCTATGTGCACAAGCCCATGCTGCGCGCCGGCAACAAGGCCGTGATTCGCCGCAACCTGGGCTCCAAGCTGGTTCAGATGGTGTTCACCACAGCGGAAGAAAAGGCCGAAGGCGCGCTCAAGGGCAAGCTCATCAAGACCGTCGACGTGCCTGCAGAACAACGCAACCGCTATTCGCTGACCGACGCCGACGTCGAGCAGCTCGCGCAGTACGCCTTGGTGATCGAGCAGCACTACGGCCGCCCCATGGACATCGAGTGGGGCAAGGATGGCCAGGACGGCCTGCTCTACATCCTGCAGGCCCGGCCTGAGACGGTGAAGAGCCAGGCGGGCAATCAGGCCGAGATGCGCTACAAGCTCAAGGGCAGGGGGGCCGTGCTGGCCGAAGGCCGTGCCATTGGGCAAAAGATCGGCACCGGCCCGGTGCGCCTGGTGCACAGCATCAGCGAGATGGACAAGGTACAGCCCGGCGACATACTGGTCACCGACATGACCGACCCGAACTGGGAGCCGGTGATGAAGCGTGCCTCGGCCATCGTCACCAACCGTGGTGGGCGTACCTGCCACGCCGCCATCATTGCGCGCGAGCTGGGCATTCCGGCCGTGGTGGGCTGCGGGGATGCCACCGAGCGGCTCAAGGACGGCACCCTGGTGACCGTGAGTTGCGCCGAGGGCGATACCGGCCACATCTACGACGGCCTGCTGGAAACCGAAGTCACCGAGGTGCAGCGCGGCGAGATGCCCGAGATTGCCACCAAGATCATGATGAACGTGGGCAACCCGCAGCTTGCCTTTGACTTCTGCCAACTGCCCAACCAGGGTGTGGGCCTGGCGCGGCTCGAATTCATCATCAACAACAACATCGGCGTGCACCCCAAGGCCATCCTCGACTACCCGAACATCGATTCCGACCTGAAGAAGGCTGTCGAATCCGTGGCGCGCGGCCATGCCAGCCCGAGGGCTTTCTATGTCGACAAGGTGGCCGAGGGCGTGGCCACCATTGCCGCTGCTTTCTGGCCCAAGCCGGTCATCGTGCGGCTGTCCGACTTCAAGAGCAACGAGTACCGCAAGCTGATCGGCGGCAGCCGTTACGAGCCCGAGGAAGAAAACCCGATGCTGGGTTTCCGCGGTGCCGCGCGCTATGTGAGCGACGAGTTTGGCGAAGCCTTCGCCATGGAATGCGAGGCGATCAAGCGCGTGCGCAACGACATGGGCCTGACCAACGTGCAGGTGATGGTGCCCTTTGTGCGCACGCTGGGCCAGGCCGAGCGCGTCACGCAGTTGCTGGCGCAGCACGGACTGCAGCGTGGCAAGGATGGGCTCAAGCTCATCATGATGTGTGAGATACCCAGCAACGCCTTGCTTGCCGAGCAGTTCCTCGCCTTCTTCGATGGCTTCTCGATTGGCTCCAACGACCTGACGCAGCTCACCCTGGGTCTGGACCGCGATTCGGGCCTGGAACTGCTGGCCAAGGATTTCGACGAGCGCGACAAGGCCGTCGAGGCGCTGATCCACATGGCCATCAAGGCCTGCCGGGCGCAGGGCAAGTACATCGGTATTTGTGGCCAGGGGCCCAGCGACCATCCAGATTTCGCGCAGTGGCTGGCCGATGAAGGTATTTCGTCGATCTCGCTGAACCCAGACAGCGTGGTCGCCACCTGGCAGCAACTGGCCGCAGCGCACTGAGGCCATGCTGCCGCCACGCGGGGCACCCGACCCAGGAGAAGAGGGCGCCCCGCATGCCTTTCCGCCCGATCTTCACGATGTGCGGCACCTTCGGCTGAAGGCGGCGCTCCTCGTTGTGTGGGCGCTTACCTCGTTTGGCGTCTGTTTTTTTGCGCGCGACCTGCTGTTTTCCGTGGGCGACTGGCCGGTCGGTTTCTGGATGGCGTCGCAAGGGGCGGTGTTCGTGTTCATTGCCATCGTCGTGGTCTATGCCTGGGCCATGAGCCGGTTTGAACGCGAAGATGCGCGCGCGGCCCAGGCGCTGGATGGGGAGCGAGAGCTTGGCTGAGCCACTGACCCCGCAGGCGGCCGACGAGCGCGGCTATGCGCGGCGCTTGCACCGAATTCTTGCGCTCTACGTGGCCGGCGTGCTCGCTTTTCTCGCCCTGATGACCTGGGCGGAGCAGCATGGCCTCTCGCGCTACTGGATCGGACCGATTTTTTTGTTTCTCTCGGTCATGGTGTATGCCGCAATTGGGGTGTACAGCCGCACCACCGATCCTCTTGAGTACTACGTGGCGGGGCGGCGCATTCCGCCCATGTACAACGGCATGGCGGCCGCGGCCGACTGGATGAGCGCTGCGTCGTTCATCAGTCTTTCAGGCGCGCTGTATTTGCAAGGCTACTCGGGCACGCCAGGCCAGGCGGGAGGCTTGGCCTACCTGCTGGGCTGGACAGGGGGGTTTTGCCTGGTGGCCATCCTGGTGGCACCCCATTTGCGCGCCATGGGCCTGTACACGGTGCCCGATTTCTTCCATGTACGCTTTGGTGGGCGCTGGCCGCGCGTGATTGCGGCATTGTCGGCCGTGGTGTGTTCGTCCACCTATGTGGTGGCGCAGATCTATGGTATCGGCCTGATTGCCTCGCGCCTGACCGGCGTTCAGTTCGAAATCGGCATCATGCTCGGCCTGGGAGGCGTGCTGCTGTGCTCGTTCCTGGGCGGCATGCGCGCCATCACCTGGACGCAAGTGGCGCAGTACGTGATGCTGCTGCTGGCATTCCTGATCCCGGTGTCCTGGCTGGCGTACAAGCAGCTTGGCAATCCGATCGCGCTGGTGGTGTACGGCAAGCAGATTGGCAAGATTGCCGATCTGGAGGCCGAGCTGCTCGCTTCGCCCCTGGAGCAGCAAGTGGTGCAAGCGTATCTGCACCGCGCCCAGGAATACGAAGCGCGCCTGGGCAATGTGGACAAGGCGTTGGAGGATGAACGCACAGACCTGCAGGAGCGGATACACCGCCTGCGTGCGCAAAATGCCGATGTCGGCCTCATCGTTGCGGCCAGCCGGGAACTGGCCGCCCTGCCGCGCGATGCTGCGGCGGCCCGTCTGCTGTGGGAGCGGCAGATGCGGGAAAACTATGCCCGCGCACTGCCGCTGGGCGGTCTGCCGCCACATGCCCAGCCCTATGCCGGAGACCCGAACGGTTCGCCGCAAATGCAGGCGGCCTTCACCAATTCGCGGCGCAATTTTCTGGCGCTGATGTTCTGCTTGATGGTCGGAACGGCCGGCCTGCCGCATCTGCTCACGCGCTACTACACCTCGCCCACGGTGGCCGGAGCACGCAGCTCTGTCGCCTGGACGCTGTTTTTTGTGTCACTCCTGTACCTCAGCGCGCCCGCACTGGCCGTGCTGGTGAAATTCGAGGTCATGAACAATTTGGTGGGCAGCCATTTCGATGCGCTGCCCAACTGGATGGCGCAATGGACGCGGGTAGACGCTTCGCTGCTGTCGGTCGAGGACATGAACGGCGACGGTATTGTCCAGTTTGGTGAGATTCGGCTGGGTGCCGATCTGATCATGTTGGCAACGCCCGAGCTCGGGGGCCTGCCGTATGTGGTGTCGGGCCTGGTGGCCGCAGGCGGTCTCGCGGCGGCGCTCTCCACGGCGGACGGTTTGCTGCTGACCATCAGCAATGCTTTGGTGCGCGACCTGTACTTCCGCGAGCGGCCGAACAAGTCCTCGCCCGAGCAGCGCGTGATTCTCAGCAAGTTCGCGTTGCTGGCCGTGGCGCTGACGGCGGCCTTCATCGCTGCGCTCAAGCCGGCAGACATTCTGCCGCTGGTCTCGGCCTCGTTTTCCCTGGCAGCCTCGGCCTTTGTGCCCGTGATGGTGCTGGGTATTTTTTGGCGCGGCACCACACGCCAGGGTGCCGTTGCAGGCATGCTCAGCGGCTTGGGCATTGCCGCGTACTACCTGCTGTCCCACGTGCCGGTCCTTCAGGTGAACTTGCCCGCCTGGTTGCTGGCCGATGGTCTATGGTGGGGCATTCAGCCGGTATCGGCTGGCGTATTCGGGGTGCCGGCCGGGTTGATAGCGGCCATCGTCGTGAGCTGGATGACCCGGCCGGCGCCGTTGCGCCCGCAGCCCAAAACAGAAATGTGAACTGTTGATTCGGTTTCTCAATCAATCGAGTACGCGAAGGCGAAGCGCAGACAGTACAGGCGTACTGGCGAAGCGAAGCCGACAAAGTAATCGTTTGATTGAGAAATGGAATCAGTGGCCGACCTTGAGCAGCTCAACGTCGAACTTGAGCGTGGCGTTGGGCGGAATCACGCCACCGGCGCCGCGTGCGCCATAGCCCAGGCTGGCCGGAATAATGAGTGTGCGCTGGCCGCCCACCTTCATGCCCTGCACGCCTTCGTCCCAGCCCTTGATGACCATGCCGCCGCCCAGATTGAAGGCGAAGGGGGCGTTGCGGTCACGGCTGGAATCAAACTTTGCGCCCTGGACGCCATCGTTGTAGAGCCAACCCGTGTAGTGGACCGATACCGGCGTTCCGCTCGTAGCTTCGGCGCCTTCGCCCAGGGTGGTGTCTTCGTACTGCAAGCCGGAGCTGGTGGTGGTGAGTGCCATAAAATTTCTCGAAAATACTTCTAAAATAATAGCTTACAACGCTTATGTATCAAGCGTTAACCGCTATTTTCATCTAATATCTTGTAAAGCCAGGCGTCACGCCATGGCGCGTCACTTCTTGTTGCGCCCAGCCACCCAGCGGTTGGCAAAGGCCTGCACGTCGGAGAGGCGCTTGAGCAAGTCGGCGCCCGACGGCGTGACAATATAGCCGTCGCTGCCGTGGTCCAGAAAACCCGCTTCGCGCATTTCCTTGATGCGGGTGTTCAGGGTATTGGGCGTGATGCCGCCTACGCTGTCCTGCAGCAGGCGGAAGGTTTGCGGGTGGCCGTCGCGCAGTGCCCAGAGTACGCGCAGGGCGTAACGGCATTCAAGCCGTTCGAACAACTGGTTGATGGCAACGTTTTCCTTTGAGCTCATGCGGCTTTCTCCTCGCGGTGGTTAGGGCCTTGGTTCGGTGCCGGGTCAGCGCCTGCCGGGCGGATAGGCCAATATAGCGCTGAACCGAATTTGCTACAAGTTTAATAGCTCCAAAACCAGACCCTTCATGCGAGGATGGCAAGAAACGCGTTTTGCGCCGATTTGTTGCAAGTGCACCACGAAATGCTCTGGCATCATGCTGCGCGCCCCACCTCGCCTTCCCAATCTGACCGATGCCCGCCAAAACCACCCCAGAATCCATCGTTTCGCCTGCTGCCGAAGGCCCGAAGCTGCCGCTGGCGGGCCTGCGGGTCGTCGAGTTTTCCCACATGGTCATGGGCCCGACATGCGGCCTGGTGCTGGCGGATCTGGGGGCCGAGGTGATCAAGGTGGAGCCGGTGGATGGCGACAGAACCCGCCATTTGCTAGGCGCCGGCGCTGGTTTTTTCCCGCTGTTCAACCGCAACAAGAAGAGCGTGGCACTCGATTTGCGCCACCCGCGCGGGCTGGAAGCGGCCCTGCGGTTGGCAGGCTCGGCCGACGTGGTGGTACAAAACTTCAAACCCGGCTCGCTGGCCAAGCTCGGGCTGGACTACGCCACGCTGCGCCAGACCAACCCCGGCCTGATTTACGTGAACCACACCGGCTTCTTGCCCGGGCCGTATGAGCACCGCAGTGCACTCGATGAAGTGGTGCAGATGATGGGCGGCCTGGCCTACATGACGGGCCGCTCGGGCGATCCGCTGCGGGCCGGTGCGAGCGTCAACGACATCATGGGCGGCATGTTTGGCGCCATTGGGGCGCTTGCGGCGCTGATGCAGCGCAACCAGACGGGGCAGGGCCAGGAAATTGATTCGGCGCTGTTCGAGAACAACGTGTTCCTGGTCGCGCAGCACATGATGCAATTTGCCGTCACCGGCCAGCCCGCCGCGCCCATGCCGGAGCGCATTCACTCCTGGGGCGTGTACGACATCTTCACCTCTGGCGATGGTGAACAGGTGTTTCTTGCGGCCGTGAGCGATCCGCAATGGGTGCGGCTGTGCACCGTCTTCGGGTTCGATGATTTGCTGCAGGACGAAGGCCTGCGCAGCAACAACGACCGCGTGCGAGCCCGGGAGCGGATGATTCCGCTGTTGCGCGAACGCTTCGGACAACTGGACGCGGCAGTGCTCGCTGCTCGCTTCGAGGCAGAAGGTTTGCCGTTTGCCCGCATCGAAAAACCGGAGAACCTGCTGCACGATCCGCACCTCCTGGCCTCTGGTGGCCTGCAGAGCATGAAGCTGCCCGATGGCGAGCGCGCAGGCGAAGATGCCCTGGTCGCGCTGCTGCCGCTGCGCATGGGTGGCGAGCGTCTGGGGGTGCGGGCCGATGCGCCGCGCTTTGCCGCAGATACTGTGCAAGTGCTGGGAGGTTTGGGGTACGCCATGGCAGAGATTAAGGCGCTGGAGGGGGAGGGCGCGGTCGCTACAGCCGGGGAAAGTGCAAGAAAAGACGAAGCCACCTGAGCGCTTAGCCTCCAGGTGGCCGGATTGTGTCCGGGTGCCGGCAATCTCCCGCCTGGCTTGTCTGTTGCCGTCCCGAGATGTTTCCGACCCCCATGCAGCGCGCCCAGCAAAAAGCCCCGGCCTGCTGATGCGGGCCGGGGCTTTGCGAGAGGAGAAACGACTCAGAGCGAATCGATGAAGCTGCGCAGTTTGTCGCTGCGGCTGGGATGCTTCAATTTGCGCAGCGCCTTGGCTTCGATCTGGCGGATGCGTTCGCGCGTGACATCGAACTGTTTGCCCACTTCTTCCAGCGTGTGGTCGCTGGTCATTTCGATGCCAAAGCGCATGCGCAGCACCTTGGCTTCGCGCGGGGTCAGGCCATCGAGAATGTCCTTGACCACGTCGCGCAGGCCTGCCTGCATGGCCGCTTCGAGCGGAGCCGTGTTGGCGCCGTCTTCAATGAAATCGCCCAGATGGCTGTCGTCGTCGTCGCCGATGGGTGTTTCCATGGAGATCGGCTCCTTGGCGATCTTCATGATCTTGCGGATCTTGTCTTCCGGGATCTCCATCTTCTCGGCCAGCACGGACGCATCGGGCTCGAAGCCGAACTCCTGCAGGTGCTGGCGCGAGATGCGGTTCATCTTGTTGATGGTCTCGATCATGTGCACCGGAATGCGGATGGTGCGTGCCTGGTCGGCAATCGAGCGCGTGATGGCCTGGCGAATCCACCAGGTGGCGTAGGTCGAAAACTTGTACCCGCGGCGGTATTCGAACTTGTCCACCGCCTTCATCAGGCCGATGTTGCCTTCCTGGATCAAATCGAGGAACTGCAGGCCGCGGTTGGTGTATTTCTTGGCAATCGAAATGACCAGGCGCAGGTTGGCCTCGATCATTTCCTTCTTGGCGTCGCGCGAACTGGCTTCACCTTCGTTCATGCGGCGGTTGATAAGTTTGAGCTCAGAGAGCGGTACCACCACACGTGACTGCAGGTCCATCAGCTTTTGCTGCAAATCCTGCACGGGCGGGATGTTGCGTGCCATCACCGCGCTCCAGGGCTTACCCGCCTGCGCCTGCTTCTCGACCCAGTCCAGGTTGAGCAGGTGGGTCGGAAATTCCTTGATGAAGGCTTCCTGCGGCATGCCGCACTTGTCCACGATGATGCGGCGCAGTTCGCGTTCTTTCTTGCGCACGTCGTCTACCTGGCTGCGCACCATGTCGCACAGCTTTTCAATGGTCTTGGCGGTGAAGCGGATGGTCATCAGCTCGGCCGACAGGGCGTGCTGTGCCTTGACGTACGCAGGTGTGCCGTAGCCATCGCGGTCGTAGATCTTGTGCACCTTCTCGAACAGCTCGCGCATTTTGTCGAAGCGGCGCAGCGCCTCGTTCTTGAGTTCTTCGAGCTTCTTGGTCAAAGCCTTGCTGCCGCCCTTGCCGTCGTCGTCGTCGTCCTCGTCGAATTCGTCGAAGTCTTCCTCGGCCACATAGTCGTCGGCCTCGTTGGGGTTGGAGAAACCATCCACAATGGTCGAGATGACAACCTTGCCTTCGCGGATGTCCTCGCCCATGTTGAGGATTTCGGCAATCGTCGCCGGCGAGGCACTGATGGCCTCCATCATGGCCATCAGGCCACCTTCGATGCGCTTGGCGATTTCGATTTCGCCTTCGCGCGTGAGCAGCTCCACCGTGCCCATTTCGCGCATGTACATGCGCACCGGGTCGGTGGTGCGGCCAAATTCGCTGTCCACGGTGGAGAGCGCTGCTTCGGCGGCTTCTTCGGCTTCTTCCTCGGTCGCTGCCGTCTGGGCCGTGTTGGTGACCAGCAATTGCTCGGCGTCGGGTGTCTGCTCGTAGACGGCCACGCCCAGGTCATTGAGCATGGAGATCACGACGTCCAGCGTTTCCTGATCGACCAGCTTGTCGGGCAGGTGGTCGTTGATTTCACCGTGCGTGAGGTAGCCGCGTGTCTTGCCCAGCTTGATCAGGGTCTTGAGGCGCGAGCGGCGCTTGGCCAGGTCTTCTTCGGAGAGTACGGTTTCGTCCAGGCCGAATTCTTTCATCAAGGCGCGTTCTTTGGCCTTGCTGATCTTCATCCGAAGGGGTTTGACCTTTTCAACGGGGGTCTCAGCTGTGGTTGCCTCGCTCGTTTCCTCGACCTCGCCTTCCAGATCCGATTCAATGTCCGACAGGTCGGCATCGTCGCTGTCGGCGTCGGCCTTGCCCTTCTTGCTGCGAGCAGCTGCCTTGGGTGCCTTGTCGGCTTTGGCGGAGCTTGCGCCCTTGGTCGCGCGGGCCGCAGGCTTCTTGGTCACTTCCGGCTCTTCGGTCTCAGGGCCGCCGGCCTTTGCGCGGGCAGTGGTTTTCTTTTTTTCGGGAGCAGAGGTCTTGGCGGCAGTCATGGGCACGGAAGGAGCTTTCTTGGCGGTCGGCGTCTCGGCTGCCTTGGCGGCAGCCTTGGTAGCGGGTTTCTTGGCAGAAACGGGCGAGGTCTTGGCGGGAGTGGACTTGGGCAACTTCGCTGGCTTTTGAGCGGGCATGGACAACCTCGGGTCAAGAAGAAACAAAGACAACACAAGCGCCTGAGATCCCGGCGCGGGTGGCAGGGAAAAGCTGGGCTTTACCCTTGGAGCCGTGGGGCTCCGAGGCAAGATGTCTGGGCGATCATTTGGTGTGCAGTCCTTGCGGTAAGGGGGCGGTCGTGCGCGTTTGTCACGGTTGCCCGGCCCGGAGGTGTTGCTGTCGCTCTTGCCAGTGAACCTTACATTATACCGATATTGCGTTTTTCAAGACGATGATGGAGCCAGGCGCTCCAGTGCAAGACGTCTGGCCTGCAGTGCGCGGTAGCGTTGCAGGGCTTGTGGGTCGCTGGCCGCATCGGCGATGGCGGCACTTTCCTGCAGCTTGATCTGGTCTACCAGCATGCGGTTGAGCAGGCCGCGCAGTTCCTGCTGCAGTTCATGGGTGTCTCCCTCGGTCTGCGCATGGGCTCCGGTCATTACGCGCGCGGCGAGGGACTCGCAGGCATGGCCGCGCAAGGATTCGCGCAGCACTGCCCAGGGCAAGGCGCCGTGCTCGTGAAACTGCATTTCGATCCAGGCAAACAGGGGGCCGTGGGGCGCGGCCTGGGCACACAGCAAGGCATTGTCTTCATGCGAGAGCGAGTCGATGAAATCCATATGCGAGAGCAGCAGGCGCGCCGCATGGTCGCTGCGGCTGGCCGGCGCCCCGCGCCCGCGCCTTGTGCTGAGGGAGGGGGCGAAGGCCATGTCAGGGGCCTCACGCCCTTTGCTGCGCGAAGCGCCAGCGCCCGCGCGCTGCGCCGCTGGTGCAGGGGGCCGTGTGCGAGCGGCAGCCTGCTGCCATACCTCCTGCAAATCCAGCGGATCAAGCTGGGCGAGGCTTGCCAGTTCGCCCAGCAGCTGGCGTTTGAGAGCACCGTCCGGCAAGGGCTCCCAGAGGGCGCGCGCATTGCTGGCCATGTGGGCTCGGCCTTCCGATGTGCCGAGATCGCACTGATCGCTGGCGGCTTCGATCAAAAAGCGGCTCAGGGGCAGGGCGTCGGCAATGTGGCGCGAAAACGCACTGGCACCATGCGCACGCACAAAACTATCGGGGTCGTGTTCACTCGGCAGGAACAGAAACTTGATGCTGCGGGTGTCGCTTGCGTGCGCGATGGCTGCGTCGAGGGCTTTGCGCGCTGCGCGGCGGCCGGCGGCATCGCCGTCGAAGCTGAACACCACGCCGTCGGTAAAGCGCAGCAGTTTGGCAATGTGCTCGGCGGTGCTGGCCGTGCCCAGCGTTGCCACCGCATTTTCAAAACCCAGCTGGGCCAGCGCCACCACGTCCATGTAGCCTTCGGTGACGAGCGCAAAACCGGCTTCGCGAATGGCGGTACGTGCTTCAAACAGGCCGTAGAGCTCGTTGCCTTTGTGAAATATCGGGGTTTCGGGCGAATTGAGGTATTTTGGTTTGTCGTCGCCCAGCACCCGGCCGCCGAAGCCGATGCATTCGCCCTTGACGCTGCGAATCGGGAACATCACGCGGTCGCGAAACCGGTCGTAACGTTTGCCATCTTCTTCGCCCACGATCACCAGGCCGCTTTCGGCAAGCAAGGGCTCGTCGTACTGTGGAAAAACGCTGGCCAGGTGCCGCCAGCCTTCCGGCGCATAGCCCAGGCCGTAGCGCTGAGCCACTTCTCCTGAAACGCCCCGACCCTTGAGGTACTCAATTGCTTTGGACGACTGGCGCAATTGCTTGCGGTAGTCCTGGGCCGCTTTTTCCAGCACTTCGCTCAGTGTGGCCTGGTGTTGGCGCGCCACTGCTGCGCGCTCTTTGTCTGCCGCAGTGGCATGGTCATCCGGCACCGAGAGGCCGACCTGGCGCGCAAGGTCTTCCACAGCGTCCACAAAACCCATGCCCGCATGTTCCATCAGAAAACCGATGGCGTTGCCGCTTTTGCCGCAGCCAAAGCAGTGAAAGAACTGCTTCGATGGGCTTACGCTGAAGGAAGGCGACTTTTCCCCGTGAAACGGGCAAAGACCCATGAAATTGGCGCCCGCTTTGCGCAGCGGAACGTAGCGGCCCACCACCTCAACGACGTCGATACGCGAGAGGAGTTCCTGGATAAAAGTTTGGGGGATGCTCACGGCGCCATTGTCCCGCGTAAACTGTTTGTTACGTTTTAGGGAAAGGGCAATGCGTGGTGGCAATGGGTGGTCGAATGGCTCTATGGAGCCTGCTTGCCAAGTTCCGATGGGTATTGATCTGTTGGCTGGCAACATACGTGTTTGCAGTGTCGGCGCAGGCCGCACCGCTGCTGCGTGTGCTGGCCTGGCCGGGGTATGCAGACGCGGATGTGGTGGCGCAATTCGAAAAGCGCCATGGCGTACGCGTCGAAGTGACTATCGTCAGCTCGGACGAAGCCCTGCGCAGCCAGATGGCGAGCGCCCGGCCGGCGTTTGACGTGGTGGCCGCCAATACGGTGGAGATCGCGCGTCTGGTGGCCGCGAAGAAGCTGGAGCCGCTCAATCTGCAGGCAATTCCCAATCTTGCCCACCAATTGCCGAGGTTTCATCCGCTCGCGTTGATTGCTGGAATCTCGGACGCCGAGCGCGTCTATGCCGTTCCCTATACCTGGTCAGAAATGGGCTTGATCTATGACCGCACGCAATGGGCGGCTCCGCCCGATTCGTGGGCAGCGCTGTGGGACCCGAAATGGCGCGGCCGGGTACTGGAGTTTGACAGTGCAAATCATGGCTTCTCTCTTGCTGCGCTGCACCGTGGACTGCCACCGTTTCATATCCCTCCCGAAAACATGCGTGGCCTGGCGCTCGATCTGGTGGAGCTGCGCCGCAATCTGCTGGCGTTCTACAACTTGCCTGAAGAAGCCGTGCGATTGTTTCGGGACCACAAGGCCGCACTGCTGTTTGCCAATTACGGGCAGCAGCAATTGAAGCTCCTGCGCGATGCGGGAATTGATGTTGGCTACGTGATTCCCCGTGAGGGAGCACTTGCCTGGCTCGATTGCTGGGCAGTGCCTGCAGGGGCACGTGAACCATTACTGGCCCACCAATGGATCAACTACATGCTGGAGGCGTCGGTCAGCCAGACGTTGACGCTGCGCCAGGGTTTGGCCAACACCTTGGAGCCAGCGCCAGGCCTTGAGGCAGGCGCAGCCAGCCCAAAAATTCTGTGGCTGGAACCGCTGGAAGATGAATCCCTGCGCTCACGGCTATGGCGACGCATCGTTTCGGGCGAGCGGCCGGAGCGCTTCTGACCATGCGCACTGGCATTGCCTTTCGCCTGGGCATATTGCTTGCCAGCTTCAGCGTGCTTGCGGCGTCGTTGGCTGCCTACTACACCTTTGATGCCGGACGCAGCCTGCTGCAGGCACGTGCAGAGAGTGCATTGCTTGGCACCACACGCTTGCTGGTGCGTTACCTCCAGACGGGACTCGGGTCGGTTACGCGTGATGCTCAGATGCTGACAACGGCGGCGTCTTCACTGGCGCGCGGCGCAGAACCGCTCGACGCGCGGCAGCGCGCCGCGGTGGCCGATGTGCTCAAGGCTACCTTGGGGGCCAGGCCGGCCTATCGCCAGATCCGGCTCATCGGCGTTGCCGACCATGGGCTTGAACTGGTGCGGGTGCGCCGCCAGGGCGAATCCGTCGTGCAGGTCAAGCAGGCCGAACTCCATGAGCAGGCCTACCGACCTTTCTTTTTCGAGGCCTTGAATTTACCGGCCGACACCAGCTACGTAACGGAGCTAAGTCTGGCGATGTCATTCGACGAGGCAGTCACCTCGTCCGAAGCAGTTTTTCATGTGTCGATGCCCGTCACCAGCGCTGGGCACTTGTTCGGCGTACTGGTGGTGGATGTGAGCGCGCCCGCATTTCTTGCCATTTTCCGTGCCAATCTGCCCAAAGGGTTGGATTTTTATCTCAGCAACCAATGGGGTGATTTTCTTGACCACCCCGATGCCGCACAGGTGTTCGGCGCCGAGCACCAGGGCGAGCGCATCCTGATCCAGGAGCGCTTTGCCTCGGTGCGAGCGCTGTTGGAGGGCAAGCAGAACGAGCAGGTATTCAGTCAGAACGACGGTGGGACCGTGCGCCAGGCCTATGCCTTCGCCCGCTTGCCATACGGCGAACAGGAAGACGGGCGCTTCATGATCGTCGGCCTCTCACAGCCGCTGAACGTGGTGCAGGACGAGGTTCTGAATTTTGGGCGGCGCATCTTGTGGGTGCTGGCAGTGCTCAGTGCGGCAGCCGCGCTGCTGGCGGCGCTGATCTCGCGCGTGGTCACTGGCCCGATCAAGGTCATGGTGCGCGCAACGCAGGCTTTTGCGGCAGGCCGCAGTCACGGCGCGCTGCCGGTGCATCGGCATGACGAACTGGGTGAACTTGCGCGCAGCCTGAGTCAGATGGAGCAGCAGATTGGACAGCAACTCGATGAACTGAGCGCGCGCCACCACGACATGGCGCATCTGGCGTATCACGATACTCTGACGGGCCTACCCAATCGCCGCATGTTCGAGCAGCGACTTGCCCAGGCGCTCGCCATGGCGAAACGCACCGGACACCTGTGTGCGTTGCTGTTTGTGGATCTGGATGACTTCAAGGCGATCAACGACGCTTTGGGGCACGCTGCCGGCGACACAGTGCTCAAGGCCGTGGCGTGGACGACAACGCAGACTGTTCGCGAGAGCGATACGGTGGCACGGCTTGCAGGAGATGAATTTACCGTGCTCTGCGAGAACCTCGACGCACCAGAGCAGGCTGCCCAGATTGCAGCGAAACTGGAACAGGCCCTGGCGCAGCCGCTTGACTTCAATGGGCAGGTGCAGCCCATACGCGCGAGTGTGGGTTTTGCGCTCTTTCCGCGCGATGCGGCGGATGCCGGCGGCCTGATGGCGGCCGCCGATGCCGCCATGTACCGCGCCAAGCAGCGCAACCGAGGCGCGTGACAGCACGGCGCAAGCCGGGTATGCTGTGATTGAGCCTTATGCGCTTGGCACTTTTTCACCAACTTTCACCGGGGGTTCCATGACATCCGTATTCGACCAGCATTTGCCGCGCACCCCTGCCAATTTCGCTCCGCTCTCGCCACTCGGCTTTCTGGAACGAAGTGCCGAGGTCTACCCAGACCGGCTTGCCATCGTGCACGGTAGCCTGCGCCAGACTTGGGCACAGACCTACGCGCGCTGCCGCCAGTTTGCCAGCAGCCTGCAAAGGCTGGGTATTGGCAAGAACGACACGGTGGCGGTGCTGCTGCCCAATACGCCGCCGATGGTGGAAGCGCATTTCGGTGTGCCCATGGCCGGGGCCGTGCTCAACGCGCTCAACACGCGGCTCGATCCGGAGACCATCGCCTTCATGCTGGACCACGGCGAAGCCAAGGCGGTAATCGTGGATCCGGAATTCACGGGCGTACTCGCCAAGGCGCTGGCGCTGCGCAGCTCAAAGCAGCCGCTCATCCTGATCGAGGTGCAGGACGCGCTGTACGGACCGGCTGCGCACCCGCTGGGCGGAACCGACTACGAGAGTTTCCTTGCCGCAGGCGACCCACATTTCGCCTGGGAACTGCCGGGCGACGAATGGGACGCCATTGCGCTGAACTACACCAGCGGCACCACGGGCAACCCCAAGGGCGTCGTCTACCACCACCGCGGCGCGGCGGCCAATGCCATCAGCAACGTGCTGGAGTGGGACATGCCCAAGCATGCGGTCTACCTGTGGACGCTGCCCATGTTCCATTGCAACGGCTGGTGCTTTCCGTGGACGGTGGCGGCGCGTGCCGGCGTGAATGTCTGCCTGCGCCGCGTGGATGCGCAGGCCATTTTTGATGCCATGCGCGAGCACGGCGTCACGCACTATTGCGGCGCCCCCATCGTGCACGGCCTGCTGGTCAACGCTTCCGCCGCCATGAAGGCGGGCGTACCTGCGGGCATCAAGGCCATGGTGGCGGGGGCGGCGCCGCCGGCCTCGATGATCGAAGGCATGGAAAAGATGGGCTTTGACCTGACGCACGTCTATGGCCTGACGGAGGTGTACGGCCCCGCGACGGTATGCGCCAAGCATGCAGCTTGGGACGGGCTCGACATCGGCGAGCGCGCCCGCCTCAACGCCCGCCAGGGCGTGCGCTACCACCTCGAGCGTGATGTGCGCGTGCTCAACCCCGAAACCATGCAGCCCGTGCCGCAGGACGGCGAAACCATGGGCGAGATCATGTTCAAGGGCAACATCGCCATGAAGGGGTATCTCAAGAACCCCGAGGCCACCGAAGAAGCCTTTGCCGGCGGCTGGTTCCACAGCGGTGACCTGGCGGTGCAGTACCCCGACGGCTACATCAAGATCAAGGACCGCAGCAAGGACATCATCATCTCGGGCGGCGAGAACATCTCGTCCATCGAGGTGGAAGACGTGCTCTACCGCCACCCCGACGTGCTCGCTGCCGCCGTGGTGGCCCGGCCAGACCCGAAATGGGGCGAGACGCCGTGCGCCTTCGTGGAGCTCAAGGCCGGTGCCCAGACCACGCAGGAGGACATCGTCGCGCACTGCAAGCAACATCTGGCCGGGTTCAAGGTGCCACGGGCGGTGGTGTTTGGCGAACTGCCCAAAACGAGCACCGGAAAAATCCAGAAGTTCGAGCTGCGCAAGCAAGCTGGGTCGGCGGTGGCCATTGACGTGTGACGTCTCGACCTGTTGGTTCGTGCAGAGCAGAGAGACAATAATACAAGTGTTTTTGGCCTTTAGCGCTTATGTAGTAAGCGTTAGTAGCTATCATTTCAATAGTTCATTGGCGTGATCTATGCCTCTCGAATGGGCCCGGGATGGCCTGGTTCGACCACAAAACGCGCCAGTGTGTGGACGGCGCTGTCCATCCGCATCGGGTCCTGCACCACCTGCAGGTGGGTGGTCCAGAGCGTGGGCGTGATGTCGGCCAGGCCGTAACCGCGCTCACCGCAGCGCGCCAGCAAGACATGCGGGTTGCGCCGCACGATGGCATCGAGCTTGGCCTGTGTGGTGCCGGAGCGCGAAGAGATCGAGGTGCCGCAAAACTCGCTCGCTACCGCCGGCCCATCCAACGCTTGCGCCTTCTTGGGCACCTGGCAGACATAGTTCTGGTGAATGTCTCCCCCCAGCACCACCGTGCGTGTCGGCGTGTGCCGCGCAATGCTGGCCGTCAGGCGCTCGCGTGCTGCGGGGTAGCCGTCCCAGGTGTCGGTGGACTGCATGCCAGAAGGGTAGTGGCGCGGCGAGAACAGGGTCTGCTGAGCGAGCACGCTCCAGCGCGCGCCGTGCTCAGCATCCTGCGCCAAGCCCGCATCCAGCCAGCGCTCCTGTGTGCGGCCCAGAAAACTGCGCGTGGCCTGTTCAAGCTCTGCGCATTGCCCTGCCCGCACAGCGCCAGCGCCGGATGTGTCGGCACGGCGGCAGGCCTGTCGGTCGCGGTATTGGCGCCCATCGAGGACATGCAATTGGGCGAGTTGGCCCCAGGCAAGGCGTCTGTAGAGCTGCAGCGCGGCAAAGCCCGGCACCGCGAGCCGGGCGGCGCCCAGCGGCATGTGTTCATAAAACGCTTGAAAGCCCGCGTTGCGCAAATCTGCAAAGCCAGCGCGGTCCCAACGGCCGGTGGTTCCCGCCCAGTCGTTTTGTACCTCGTGGTCGTCCCAGGTGGCGACCCATGGGCACGCAGCGTGCGCAGCCTGCAATTGCGGGTCGCTCTTGTGCAGTGCGTACCGGTCGCGAAAATCGGCCAGGGTGCTGGCGTGGCGCAGGCCATGGACACGGGCCAGACCTATGGGGTCTGCTGGCGTGGCGTATTCGTAGATGTAGTCGCCCAGGAAAAGCACAAGGTCCGGGGCCTCGTGGGCCACATGCGCCCAGGCCGCGTAGTAGCCGTGCTCCCAGCGCTGGCACGAGGCAAATACCAGCCGCAAGCGCGCTGGCAGGTCTTGCAGGGCCGGTGCGGTGCGCGCCTGCCCTGCACGGCTGGTGGCCGCGCCGTGGTGAAACCGGTAATGGAACCAGCGCCCAGAAGGCAGGCCCTTGATTTCCACATGCACGCTGTGCGCAAGCTCGGGCATGGCCATGGCGGAACCGCGCTGCACGATACGGCGAAAGGCGGCGTCTTCGGCCAACTCCCAACGTACGGGAAGGGCGGTGTCTGCCAGCGGCGCGCCGTCGCCAAGCAGCCGCGTCCAGAGAATGAATCCGTCAGGGCTCGGGTCGCCGCTGGCCACGCCGAGGCCAAACGGGTCGTGGTGCAGGGCGCGTGCGCCCCAGGCCGAGCGGGGCAGGGTTCCTGCCACTGCCGCCTGTGTCGCCAGCGCGAGAAAGTCTCGCCGGTCAAGGGGCGCATGCACCACGGTGGTCAAGCGGCAACGACGCGGTTCTTGCCCTGGCGCTTGGCCAGGTACATGGCCTGGTCGGCCCGTTTGATCGCCCCGTCGCTGTCTTCGCTGGCCGCCAGTTCGGCCACCCCTGCGCTGAAGGTGATGAGGAGCTTTTCGTTGTCCTTGAGGAAGAAATTCTTGGTCAGCTCGCGCTGCAGGCGCTGCATGGCCTCAATCCCGGACGCCAGCGCCGTGTCAGGCAGCACAAGGACGAATTCCTCGCCACCGTAGCGCGCCAGCATGTCTTGCGGTCGCATGACCGAGCGCACCACATCGGCCAGGTGCACCAGTGCTGCATCGCCCGTCGCGTGGCCAAGGCGGTCGTTGATCTGCTTGAAATTGTCCACATCGAGCAGCGCTATGCACAGCGGCGTCTCCGCGCGGCGGCCACGCGAGATTTCACGCTCGAGCACTTCGTCCAGCCCCTTGCGGTTGAGCGAGCCGGTAAGGGGGTCGTGGCGTGCCTGCAGGCTCACCTGGTCGAGTGTTTGCTGCAGGCGCACCAATTCGTCGTGCTTGTCCTGGGCGCGCTGGCGCAATTCGTGCAGCTCGTCGTGCGCCACCTGGCTGTCGAGCGCGATGGAGCGGGTGGCGCCGATGACCTGTTTGAGGACTGGCGCGATGTCTTGGAGCGTGTTGGCACGGGCAATTTGCTCTGCGCAACCCTCCATGGTTTCGTGGTAGGTGCTGCTGGCTTTGGTCATCGTGCCCAGGCGCTCGATGAAGGCGCCCAGCATCTCCTTCATCTGCTCCTGCGCTTCCACCATGCGGCCCTTGGCCTCGGTCTGCTTGAAGATGACGTCCTTGAGGCGGCGCTGGACGTCATCCAGGCGGCGCAGGGTCAGCGGCTGCGCGGTGGCCTGCACCAGGGCCTCGGTCTGACCTGCCAGCCAGCGATCGTCCACGCTCAATGCCGCCATGTTCTCGAACACCATGTGCAGCAGTTCGAGCAGCAAATTGCGCACCGCAGCCTGGTCTTCGGTGGCAAAGGAGAGCCGAAAGCTGAAGTTGGCCAGCATCAACTGCAGAGTGCTGGTGGGAGGAGAGGGGGAACGCAGGAACTGCACCAGCTGATCGCCGAGCAGGTGGACCCGCGCGTCGTCGGTGCTCAGCCCGGCGAGCGTGTTGTCCACCATCCGGGCAATCTGCTCTGCGAGATCGTCGGGCAGTGCCATCGCTTGCTGGGCCGCCTGCGAAGTTTCCGCGACCGAGGTGTCACCCAGGCCGAGTTTGGCATACCCGACCATGACAGCCTGAAGCGCCGTCCAGTCGTGGGCGCCGACTGCTTTTTCAAACTGGTCCAGCAAACGTCGCTGTACGGGGGTTTGGCCCGGAACCACGCGCAAAATCTGGCGCAGCGGCCCTTCAGGGAAAGGTGCCGGGCTGCGCACGCCCGCGATTTCGTCGTAAATGTTGCGAAAATTATCTGGCGTAGGCGCCATGCGCCGGACAGCGAGTTGCTTCAGCGTTTCGCGCGCAAGGTCCGAAGGATTCCGCTCAGCCATGAACCATCACCTGAAAAAAACACGCAAGTGTGACACGCCCGCAGGCGCAGCGTGGTTTCTGGGGCAGTAAAGAGTCAGTTCACCAGTACCAGCTTCCCCTGAACCGCGCGCGAACCCATCCGTGCGAAGGCCGCCGGCAGCTCTGCCATCGGCATGGTGCGATCGATCACGGGCTTGATGCGGCCCTGCGCGTACCACTGCGCCAACTCCCCCATCATCGCCGCATTGGCTTTGGGCTCGCGTTTGGCAAATTCGCCCCAGAACACGCCCACCAGCGACGCGCCCTTGAGCAAGGGGAGGTTGAGGGGCAGGGAGGGAATCGGACCCGAGGCAAAGCCCACCACAAGGTAACGGCCGCGCCACGCAATCGAGCGAAACGCGGGTTCGGCGAAGTTGCCGCCCACCGGGTCGTAAATCACGTCCGGCCCTTTGCCGTCGGTCGCCTTTTTGATGGCGTCCCGCAAGTCCTCGGTACTGTAGTTGATGGTGGCGTCGGCCCCGAGTGACCGGCACAAGGCGCATTTTTCGTCGGTAGAGGCTGCTGCGATCACCCGCGCGCCCATGGCCTTGGCGATCTGGATGGCGGCGGTTCCCACGCCGCCCGCTGCCCCGAGTACCAGCACCGTCTCGCCCGCCTTGAGTGCCGCGCGGTCCACCAGTGCGTGCCAGGAGGTGGCATAGATCATGATGAACGCAGCAGCGTCCACGTAGGGAAAACCGTCGGGCAGGGGCATGCACAGAGCAGCGGGCGCCAGCGTGTGGGTTCCGAAGCCACCGGTACCCGACAGGCAGGCAACATTTTGTCCTGGTTTGAGGTGGGTGACGTCGGGCCCCACGGCCTGCACCACGCCCGCGTACTCCGAGCCAGGCACAAACGGCAAGGCGGGCTTCATCTGGTACTTGTTCTGCACGATCAGCAGGTCAGGGAAGTTCAGGCTCGCCGCCTTGATCTCGATAAGCACCTGGCTGGGGCCGGGCACCGGTGTAGGCAATTGCGTCCATTGGAGGGCTTCGACGCCGGTGGGTTCGGTGCATAGCCAAGCGTGCATGGAATGTCTCCTGATTCGACAAATCGCGATGATAGGGTGGGCATGGAGGGTATGAATGTCCCGGTAGCGACGGCGTTTGGATTGGGGCTTTGGTCGCGGTGCGCAGCCTACAATCCACAGCCGATGCCCAGCACCATGAAGATACTGATTTCCAACGACGACGGCTTTCAGGCGCCCGGCATCGTGGCGCTGCATGCGGCGCTGGCACGCATAGCGCAAGTCGAGGTGGTGGCGCCCGAGCACAACAACAGCGCCAAGTCGAACGCTTTGACCTTGCACGCGCCTCTGTATGTGCAGACCGCTTCGAACGGTTTTCGCTACGTCAATGGCACGCCCGCCGATTGCGTGCATATCGCGCTGACAGGTTTGCTTGACTACCGGCCTGATCTCATCGTTTCGGGGATCAACAACGGCGCCAACATGGGTGACGACACGATTTATTCGGGCACGGTGGGCGCGGCCATGGAAGGCTACTTGTTCGGTATCCCGGCGATTGCGTTTTCACAGGTCGACAAAGGTTGGGGCGAAATTGGGGCAGCGGCTGCCAAGGCAACGGAGATCGTGCAGCAGCTGACGGCCGGCAGCCTGTCGGGTCAGCCACCCTGGCTGCTCAATGTGAATATGCCCAATTTGCCGCTCGATGCCATGCGTTCGCTCAAAATTTGTCGGCTGGGGCGTCGCCATTCCGCTGAACGCGTGATTGTGCAAGAGAGCCCTCGTGGTGACACGATGTACTGGATCGGCAGTGCCGGCGCAGCCAAGGACGATACCGAAGGGACCGACTTCCATGCCACTGCGCACGGTCATGTGGCGCTGACACCTCTGAAGGTTGACCTGACCGATCATGACAATCTTCGGTATTGGGCCCAGAGTGCCGCGCAGTGGGATACCAGCGCGCGTGGTGCAGGTGCTTCGGAAGCGGCATGAACCAGCGCCGACCGGGATTCCCTGCACGCATCGCGGCGTCTCCAAAAGGCGCTTCAGTGCCAGCGCGCAGTTCGACTTCGGCTCCGCGCCGCGTTGCTTCATGGGCGTCAACGGTCGCCCCCGCGGGCGTCGGCCTTGATTCGTCCGCCGTACGCGAGCGCATGATTGAGCGCCTTGCGGCAGGGGGCGTGGTCAACCTTGAAGTGCTTCAGGCCATGCGCACGGTGGAACGACACCGCTTTGTTGATTCTGCATTGGCCAATCAGGCCTATGAGGACACCAGTTTGCCGATTGGCCTTGGACAAACGATCTCCAAGCCCAGCGTAGTCGCCAGAATGGTGGCGCTTTTGCTCGGGGCGCCTGGTGCGCGCGCTGATGGCTTGGGCCGCATACTTGAAATCGGCACGGGCTGCGGCTATCAGGCCGCGGTGCTCAGCAGGCTTGCACGCGAGGTCTACAGCATTGAGCGTCTTCGCGGATTGCATGAGCGTGCCCGTGCCAACTTGCGGCCGTTGCGCCTTGCCAATGTGCATCTGCTCTTGGGAGATGGAACCTTGGGTTTCCCCACTGGCGCTCCCTATGCCGGCATTCTGGTGGCTGCTGGTGGAGCGGCTTTGCCGCCTGCCTGGTGCGAGCAGCTGGCGGTGGGTGGGCGATTGGTGGCACCGATTGCCGACGCTTCCGGAACCCAGTCTCTGCTGGTCATTGATCGCTCAGCGCAAGGCTTTTCGCAAACCTTGCTCGAGCCTGTGCATTTCGTGCCCCTAAAATCGGGTCTTGGTTGAAGGAAAATACATATGCTGGTTTCGCGTGTTCGTGTTCTAGGGGTTTCCCTGTTGATTGCCGGTTTGACGCTCGCAGGATGCAGTACTCGAATGACGCGTGCTCCGGTGGAAGACAGGGGTACCGCAGTCGCATCTGCTCCCGTGGCCGCAGCAGTGGTTTCGCCCACGACCACCGCCCAGCAAGACAACGTGGCGCGTCCCGGCACCTATACGGTCAAACCGGGGGATACTCTTATTCGAATTGGCCTCGATACGGGCCAAAGCTGGAAAGATATTGCGCGCTGGAATCAGATAGAAAACACCAATCTGATCGAAGTAGGTCAGGTGCTTCGGGTAACGCCCCCAGGTGTCGCAAATGCTGCGCAAGCCAATCCGGGGGTGGTCACGCGCCCTGTCGCTCCACCTTCAGTCGCCCCGGTGGCCGCAGGAGCGCCCGCGCAGTCGCCTTCGACATCGGCAGCGCCTGCTGTAGCTACCGCTCCTGCAGCGCCCGCGGTGGCGGGTGCAACTGCCGCTGAGGACGGTACCAGCTTCATCTGGCCTTCGAGCGGTAGCTTGATTGCGGGTTTTGACGAAGCACACAACAAAGGCTTGGATATTGGGGGTAAGAGTGGCGACGCCATTGTGGCTGCGGCCGACGGGCGCGTGGTGTACGCGGGAGCGGGCTTGCGAGGCTATGGAAACCTCATCATCCTCAAGCACAGCAATACTTTTCTTACGGCCTATGCCCACAATCGAACGCTGCTGGTCAAGGAAGACCAGACAGTGCGCCGGGGCCAGAAAATTGCCGAAATGGGCAGCACAGATTCTGACCGGGTGAAACTCCATTTCGAAATCCGCCGCCAAGGAAAACCTGTCGATCCCGCGCGCTACCTGCCGGCCCGTTGATCGAATGGCCCCTTCGGCGCACAAGCGCGCTTTCGTGTCGAGTGTTTTGCAAGAAGACCTTGATGAAGCAGACGACACGCCGGCTTCAATTGAGGTTCGCAGGTTGGCAATAGTCAGTGCACACCACGGCGAGCGCCTTGACCGGGCTTTGGCGCAGCAGGTGCCCGAGTTTTCGCGCTCGTATTTGCAGCAATTGGTGGCTGCTGGCGCCGTGTGCGTCAACAGCCAAATTTGGCGCAAACCTTCACTGCGTGTGAAAGTGGGTGATTGCGTTGAGCTGGAAATGCGGCCCACGCAGGAAAGCCAAGCGTTTCGCGCAGAAAACATCGCGCTTGACGTGGTCTACGAAGATCCGCATCTGATGGTGGTCAACAAGCCGGCAGGCCTGGTGGTGCATCCCGCCCCCGGAAATTGGAGCGGAACACTATTGAATGCCTTGTTGGGGCGTGACGCCAGTGCCGCGCAAGTGCCGCGTGCCGGTATCGTGCATCGCCTTGACAAGGACACCAGTGGGTTGATGGTGGTAGCGCGCACGCGCGCTGCTATGGATGTGTTGGTGCGCATGATTGGCATGCGCCAGGTGCATCGGAACTACCTTGCGATTGCACAGGGGCGCTGGCAAGGGCCGGCGGAGCGTGAGGTGAGCGCCGCCATTGGCCGTGATCCGCGCAACCGCCTGCGTATGGCGGTGGTCGATCTGACGCGGCAGGCAGGCAAGACGGCGCGCACCGATGTGCATTTGGTGGAGCAAGGTCAGGCGCATTGTCTGGTGCGCTGCACCCTGCATACAGGTCGGACACACCAGATACGGGTGCACATGGCGCATATCGGCTTGCCGCTTGTGGGCGACGTCCTCTATGGCGGTACACCAGGCCTTGGTCTTTCACGCCAAGCACTGCATGCTTTTCATTTGAGGTTTGACCATCCAGTGGAAGGACGTCCGCTTTCTTTTGACGCCTGCCTCCCCCCAGATATGCAGAGTGCCTTGCGTGCAGCGGGTCTTCAAGGGATGTGACACGTCGGCTCCTGGGTGCATTGCACTACAATTGAGTACCTCAAGCCTGCGTACCCGCGGTTTTTTGTTCGAGGCCAGGGTTTGACGCAGTGCACACTGCGCGTGCGCACCACGCCCACCCCCCCCAAATTTCCCTATTTGTTTTTTGCCCTGCCGCTGCGCAGCCATTTCCCGGAGACGCCGACGACCATGATGACGGTGGACGCCCAACGGGTTCTCGAAACCGCCCTGATTTGCGCACAGCAGCCCCTTAGCGTGCGTGAACTGCGTATTTTGTTCGACGATGCGGTCGGAGCGGACACCATCAAGCAATTGCTTGAGGACCTGCAACTTGAATGGGCGCAGCGTGGCCTGGAGCTGGTGCAAATCGCTTCTGGGTGGCGCTTCCAGTCGCGGCCTGCGATGCGCGAATTTCTTGATCGGCTCCATCCAGAAAAGCCGCCCCGTTATTCCCGGGCAGCATTGGAAATACTGGCCATCATTGCCTACCGTCAGCCTGTGACGCGTGGCGACATCGAAGAGGTGCGCGGGGTCACGGTCAACAGTCTGATCCTCAAGCAGCTTGAGGATCGGGGATGGATTGAAGCGATTGGCCATCGCGAAACGGTGGGGCGGCCGGCATTGCTTGCCACCACACGGCAGTTTTTGGACGATCTCGGCTTACAGTCGCTCAGCCAATTGCCTGAGCTTGATCTTCCGCATGCGCTCAGTGCCATGGATGCTTCCGCGCAGTCGCACGTGGGAGCGTCTGTGGAGCAACCCGAATTTTCTGAGTTTAGGCAAGAAGATGTTCTCAGTCAGTAAGCAGCACGTTATCTACGTCGTACCTATATGAACCATCCCGAGCCCCCCAAGGGCGCACTTCCGGCAGACTCTTTTGTCGCTCCTTCCTCTCCCGATGCTTCGGCGCTAGGGAATTACGAGCCCGGACAGGAGCAGAGCGTGCAAAAAAGGGCGGGTGCAAACGCTGTAGCGCGTGGCGTTCAACGTGGTCGGCATGCGCAACAGTCTGATCCCGAGGGCTATGTCTTTGCCGATGTGGTGTCCGGGCAGTTTGATGCCGACACGACCGAATCGGTAGATACCGCTTTCAAGCGTGTCTTGCCACCCCAAATGGAAACGCCCAAGCTGCACAAGGTTTTGGCGCAAGCGGGTTTGGGCTCGCGCCTGGAAATGGAGCAGCTTATTCTAGAGGGGCGAATCTCGGTCAACAACGAGCCTGCCCACATTGGCCAGCGCATTCAATATGGCGATCAGGTCAAGGTGAACGGCAAGCCGATACGCTACCGCATTGATCCTCCTCCTGCACGCGTCATCGCGTACCACAAGCCCGTTGGCGAGGTCGTAACGCACGATGATCCACAAAATCGTCCAACCGTCTTTCGCAAACTGCCGCGCCTGCAACATGGGAAGTGGCAATCCGTAGGAAGGCTGGACCTCAATACAGAAGGTTTGCTGCTGTTCACCAGTTCGGGTGAACTTGCCAACCAGCTCATGCATCCCCGCTTTGGCCTGGAGCGTGAGTATGCTGTGCGCGTTCTAGGGGCGTTGAGCGCGGAAGAAAAAGAGCGCTTGCTCGCCGGGGTTCAGCTCGACGACGGTTTGGCTGCATTTGGCACTATTGAAGAAGGTGGCGGTGAGGGATCCAACTGCTGGTACCGCGTCACCATCTCGGAAGGTCGCAATCGCGAAGTTCGGCGCATGCTGGAGAGCGTGGGACACGCGGTCAGCCGCTTGATCCGCATTCGCTACGGTGCCATGGTGCTACCCAAAGGCCTGCGCCGGGGCGCTTTTGTTGAACTCGGAGAAGGAGACATTCGCGCGTTGATGCAGGCAGCAGGGGCCGTTGCGCACAGACAGCCGGCCGGATCTGCGCAGCGTTTCGGCAGTTCAAGCGGCCGCGACACACGCAGCCGATCTCGCGACGGCGCTGCGGCGCTGCCAAATTCTGGACACAAGGCAGCCAATGCCAAGAGCGCAGCCACGGGAGTGCAGCCCGATCCGTTGAAGACTTCCGTTGGCTACATTGGCTCGGATAGCCTGAAACGTCAGCGCCAAGAGCAGCGCCGCGACACCCGTTCCGCTTCAGGTGCTCGTCGGCGTGGGCGTTAAGGCAGAGCCAGGCGTATTTGGCCCCGCTTGCGGCGTCTGCCGCAGCGCCAGCTAGAATCAAGAGTTTTGTCGCACTGGCAAAAGACTGTTTTTTTCTACTACAGGAATTTCAAGAATGTCTGTTGAACGCACCCTCTCCATCATCAAGCCCGACGCAGTTGCCAAGAACGTCATTGGCCAGATCTACGCACGTTTTGAGGCCGCTGGTCTGCGCATTGTGGCTGCCCGTATGGCGCATCTCTCGCGCCGTGAAGCCGAGCAGTTCTATGCCGTGCACAAGGAGCGTCCTTTCTTCAAGGATCTGGTGGATTTCATGGTTTCTGGCCCCGTCATGATTCAAGTGCTGGAAGGCGAAAATGCGATTTTGAAAAATCGTGAATTGATGGGTGCAACGGATCCCAAGAAGGCCGATGCGGGCACGATTCGGGCTGATTTTGCCGACAGCATCGATGCCAACGCCGTCCATGGCTCCGATGCGCTAGAGACTGCTCAGGTGGAGATTGGCTTCTTCTTTCCCGGCATGGCCGTGTATTCCCGTTGAGAGGTTGAAAAGCCCCGGATTTGCAGCATTTGTTTGTTGAAAATTGGGGCACATAGGCATGAAAAAGAATCTTCTCGAATACGACTTGGCAGGGCTGGCAGATTTTTGTCAAGACCTTGGGGAGAAGCGCTTTCGCGCCACTCAGTTGTTTCGCTGGATTCATCAGCAGGGAGAAACCGATTTCGGCAAGATGACCGATATTGCCAAGGTTTTTCGCGAAAAACTTGTGCTGCATGCCTATGTTGAGGCCCCTCCCATTGCCAGTGAACATCGCTCGACCGATGGTACGGTGAAATGGCTTTTCAACGTGGGAGGCGGTAACGCAATTGAGGCGGTATTTATTCCGGAAGACGGGCGGGGTACCTTGTGTGTCTCCTCGCAAGCCGGCTGCGCCGTGGGCTGCAGGTTTTGCTCCACCGGTCACCAGGGTTTCAGCCGAAATCTGACAGCAGGTGAAATCATCGGGCAACTCTGGTTTGCCGAACACACCCTGCGCCGTACGCTGGGTTGCGCTGATCGGGTCATCTCCAACGTGGTGATGATGGGCATGGGCGAGCCCTTGCAAAATTACGGAGCATTGGTGCCCGCTTTGCGCACAATGCTTGATGACCATGCCTACGGGCTTTCGCGTCGCCGGGTCACCGTATCCACCTCAGGGGTCGTGCCGTTCATGGATAGGCTTTCGGTCGATTGTCCTGTTGCGCTTGCGGTTTCCTTGCATGCTCCCAGCGATATGTTGCGTGACAGCTTGGTGCCGCTGAACCGCAAATACCCGCTGCAAGAATTGATGAGCGCCTGTGTACGTTATCTCGAGCACGCTCCGCGAGATTTCATTACTTTTGAATACTGCATGCTCCATGGAGTTAACGATAGCCCTGAGCACGCACGGCAATTAATTGCACTGGTGCGCGATGCTGGACCTGCCGGGCAGTGGTGCAAATTCAATTTGATTCCGTTCAACCCGTTTCCCGCATCAGGACTGGTTCGTTCAGGGCAAAGTGTGATCGCTGAGTTTGCCCAGATGCTCAATGATGCAGGCATTGTGACCACCGTCAGGAAAACGAGGGGGGACGACATCGACGCGGCGTGCGGACAGCTTGCAGGGGAAGTCAAGGATCGCACGCGTGTCATACAGCGTATGGCAGTGCGTCGCACTGCACCCATTCATTTTGCGGAGAAGGCGACATCCGCTTTTAAGGAGGCCGACATTGACTGAGTCTTCTGTGCGTTGGGGATTTTGGGTCGAAACCCTTTTTGCGCTGTGCTTGCTCTTGGGCGCTGGAGTGGGGCTCACCGGATGCGCCGGGCTCGGAAAAACAACTGCTGGAGCGCAGGAAGGGCAGTATCTGACATCGTCAGATGAGCCCGAGGTGCGACGGCGCGCACGCATTCGCCTGGAGCTGGCCGTCAGCTATCTGGGTCTTGGACAGACCAAGGTGGCCTTGGATGAAGTGAAACAGTCGCTTGCAATTGATCCCAGCTATCCCGACGCGTACAACGTGCGGGGGCTTGTCTTTATGCAGCTCAATGATCTCGTGCAGGCCGATGATAGTTTTCAGCGCGCGCTGGCATTGCGCCCCGGTGATCCAGATATTCTGCACAACCGTGCCTGGCTTTTGTGCCAGCTAAAGAAATATACTGAAGCAGACCAGATTTTTACGACTGTATTGGAAAATCCAAAATACAGCGATAGAAGCAAAACTCTCATGACACAGGGGCTGTGCCAGGCACGCGCGGGTAATCCTGAACTTGCTGAAAAAACGCTCCTCGTTGCATATGAACTTGATACGGGAAACCCAGTCATTGGCTACAACATTGGCGCATTGAAATTCCAGCGAGGAGATTATAAGAGCGCGCAATTTTATATTCGACGGATTAACAATAGTAATCTTGCCAATGCAGAATCGCTTTGGCTGGGTATCAAAATTGAAAGAGCCCTCGGTGATTCGGTAGCCATGCGCCAACTTGGCGATCAACTGCGTCGCCGTTTTCCTGATTCACGCCAGCTCGCTGACTTCCAACGGAGCGCTTTTGATGAGTAAGGGCGAGTGGGACGAGTCGGCGGAGAGTGTTGGTGGTGACACTTCAGCTTCTTCCGCAGGGCAATTGCTGCGCCAGGCCAGGCTGTCAGCGGGTATTCATATCGAGTCAATTGCGTTTTCTCTCAAAGTTCCGGTCAGCAAGATTGAGGCGCTTGAGCGAGATGATTTAGAGGTTTTGCCAGATGCTGTTTTTGCCCGTGCGTTGGCGAGCAGTGTTTGCCGGACATTGAAAATGGACCCTGCTCCTGTGCTTGCGTTGCTGCCACAGACCGCCGTACAGTTCTTGCCTGCCAATCATGCTGGCGTCAATGCGGTTTTTCGAGATGGCTCGGAGCGCTCGGGGTCGAGGAGCGCATTGGCGCGGGTTTCCCGGCCACTTGGGTTGTTGGTCATCGTCCTCTTGTTAGGGGCAGGAGTTCTTGCATGGATGCCGAGTTCATGGCTCCGACTGGACTTTACAAATGCCCCCAACCCACAGCCAGTTGCAGTGGTCAACACATTGCCGCCACCCGTGGGCACTGATGTAGCCAGCAAGCCGCAAGAAGCCGCAGCGGCTACCCCGAAAGCCACCGCATCGGTGGCGCCCGTGGAGCCAGCGACTTCAGCAATGAAACCGATTTCCACCACACTCGCATCCGAGTCTGACCATCTGGTCGCCGCGAACACGCCACGGCTGATGATGACGGCACGTGGCGAAACCTGGGTTCAGGTGAAAGACGCGCAGGGCGGAATTCTTCTTGAGCGCATATTGCGCGCCGGAGAAACCGCCTCTGTTAATCAGCCGGGCCGATTGAGCGTGGTCGTAGGGCGTGCTGACGCGACAGAGGTAAGTGTGACGGGGGAGAAGTTCGATATTGCGTCCTTGGCACGGGAAAATGTGGCAAGGTTTGAGATCAAACCGTGATTCAGCAGATGCCCGACAAGCAACCCATTTCATTTTCTGATCCAGTGAGAAAACTTACTCGCCAGGTACGTATTGATTGCAATGGTCAGGTGGTGACGGTAGGCGGGAATGCACCGGTGCGTATCCAGTCGATGACCAATACCGATACTGTCAATGCAGTGGAAACAGCAATTCAGGTCAAGGAGTTGGCCTTGGCAGGGTCTGAGCTTGTGCGTATTACGGTCAATACGCCCGAAGCTGCTTTAGCCGTTCCTTATATTCGGGAGCAGCTCGATCGCATGGGTGTTCATGTACCATTAATAGGAGATTTTCATTTTAATGGGCACACCTTACTGACAGACTATCCTGCATGTGCCAAAGCGTTATCAAAATACCGTATTAACCCGGGAAACGTGGGGAAAGGCGAAAAACGGGATCGTCAGTTCGGTATGATGATTGAGGCTGCGGCACGGTGGGACAAGGCGGTGCGGATCGGTGTGAATTGGGGGAGTTTGGACCAAGAGTTGCTTGCTGATTTGATGGATGAAAACAGCCGGCGCCCGACTCCGTGGAATGTGCGGCAGGTGATGTATGAGGCGTTAATTTCCTCTGCCGTCGAATCCGCCCAGCGAGCTGAGCAAATGGGTCTTGCAGGCGAGCAAATTATTCTCTCCTGCAAGGTCAGCGGAGTGCAGGATCTGGTCGCTGTTTACCGGGAATTGTCTAACCGATGCAACTATGCTTTGCATCTTGGTTTGACGGAGGCAGGCATGGGTACCAAAGGGACAGTGGCTTCTGCCTCGGCGCTTTCTATTTTGCTTCAAGAAGGGATTGGAGACACAATTCGGGTGTCACTTACTCCGCAACCTGGTGAGAGCCGCAATCAGGAGGTGGTGGTGGCTTCAGAAATTCTTCAGGCACTCGAATTGCGACGCTTTGTCCCCAGCGTAACAGCTTGTCCAGGCTGCGGTCGGACCACAAGCACCACTTTTCAGGAGCTTGCAAAAGACATTGACGATTTTTTGCGTGCACGCATGCCGGAGTGGAAGAAGTCGTTTCCTGGGGTGGAGTCGCTCAAAGTGGCGGTCATGGGCTGTATTGTCAACGGGCCCGGGGAAAGCAAGCACGCCGATATTGGAATCAGCTTACCGGGCACAGGTGAAGCTCCAGCAGCACCTGTGTATATAGATGGCGAAAAACGGATGACTTTGCGCGGAGACGATATCGTTTCGCAGTTTCGTGTGCTTGTTGAAACATATATTGAAGAACGCTTTGGAAGAGCAAGCAACCTCTAGAATTTACGAGCTCTTTCGTATTGTGAAAAATTTGATATAAAAATGCTACAGCCAAGAAAAGAAAAAATAACTTCGGTAAAAGGGATGAATGACATTCTTCCTCCGACTTCGGCGGGCTGGGAATGGCTTGAGGAAAAAGTACGTGATCTGATGGCGCGCTATGCATACCGAAATATCCGAACGCCTATCGTGGAGCATACAGCGCTTTTTGTCCGAGGGCTCGGTGAAGTAACGGATATCGTAGAGAAGGAAATGTATTCGTTCGAAGATCGTTTAAATGGCGAATACTTGACATTGCGACCAGAAAATACGGCTGGCGTGGTGCGTGCGGTTGTTGAAAACTCCCTGCTGCACGATGGCGGTAAACGGTTGTATTACATGGGGCCTATGTTTAGACATGAGCGACCGCAGCGCGGGCGATACCGCCAATTTCATCAGATTGGAGCGGAAGCACTTGGATTTTCTGGTGCTGAAATCGATGCCGAACTTATCTTGCTGGCAAATGCTCTTTGGAAAGAGCTTGGGCTAAAAAATATTCGTTTGGAGCTCAATACGCTAGGGCAGCCTCCCGAACGTGCAGCTCACCGTGCAGCACTTATTGCCTATTTTGAAGAATATGCGACCGCTTTAGATGAAGACGCAAAAAGGCGCCTGCACAGCAATCCTCTGCGAATCTTGGATAGCAAAAATCCTTTGATGCAATCCATCATTGACGGTGCGCCGCGCCTGCGCGATTATGTGGACGATGAATCGCTAAGGCATTTCGACTTGGTGACAAAAATTCTGGATGCCAATGGCGTAGATTGGTCTTTCAATCCTCGCTTGGTACGGGGGTTAGATTATTACAATCGCACTGTTTTTGAGTTTGTTACGAGCGAACTGGGCTCCCAAGGGACCATATGTGGTGGCGGCAGGTACGACTATCTCATTGAAGAGATCGGTGGCAAACCCGCGCCTGCAGTCGGCTGGGCCATGGGGGTGGAGCGGGTCTTCGAACTTCTTAATGAACAGCAAGTGCTCGGCTTGGGTCGGCGCGAGCCACATGCATATGCCGTGGTACCCGATGCGCATATGATTCCCGCCGCATCGGTGGTGCTTGAGCAGTTGCGAGGGAGCGGCGTTCGGGTGCAGATGCACAGCCCCTCCGGCGCTTCAGAAGGCATGGGCAGCATGAAATCTCAGTTGCGCCGGGCAGATGCAAGCGGCGCATACAGTGCAATTATTTTTGGCGCCGACGAGTTTGCACGTGGCACGTGCCTTGTTAAATCGCTACGCGACGGCGAAGGCGCGCAACGGGAAGAGCGCTTGGCGGACGCTACCCTATGGGCGGAACACCTGCTTCCTCCTGCAACATCTTGACTACACCCCATGGCAAATCATCTAGATCTCGAAGAACAAGAACAACTGGACCAGCTCAAGCATTTCTGGGCATCTTGGGGCACCCTTATTTCGGGTGTACTTACCGCAATTCTTCTGGCCTTGGCAGGATGGAATGGGTACCAGTTTTGGCAAACAAGACAGGCGAGCCAAGCCAGTGCATTGGCCGATGCCATAGAAGCCGCCGCAGCGCAAAAAGATGTGAAGCGCCTGGAACAGGCTTTTGGCGACATGCGCAGCCAACACGGCAGTACGACCCAAGCTTCTCAGGCGGCGCTCTTGGTGGCAAAAATAGAGGAAGAGTCGGGCAAGCTGGATGCGGCAAAGGAGGCGCTGGTTTGGCTGGCTTCGAATGGCAGCGATGAGGGGTACAAATCTGTTGCACGCTTGCGGCTTGCCAGTGTATTGATCGCGCAAGGAGCCAACGAAGAGGCGCTTACCCAGCTCAAGACGGGCATCGCACCAGAATTCGCGGCGGTGGCGGCCGATCGAAAAGGGGATGCTCTCAAGCTGTTGGGCAAGCGGGACGAAGCGGTTGCGCAATACACACTCGCTTACCAAACACTTGAGCCTGCCACCGACTATCGGCGCTTAGTGGAAGTGAAACTCAATGCTTTAGGTGTGCGACCCGATTTGCCTGCGGTTGCAGATACAAAGGATGCGGTGAAATGACTGCCTTGCTCCCTGGTTTTGGCCGCAGTGTCAGGTTTTCTGCTGCGTTCATGTGCGTTTCGTTGCTCTCTGCTTGTTCGTTGTGGAAAGGTGGCGCTGAGCATCCTAAGCCTGCGGACCTTGGCCCAAATGTTCCTGTTCTTGGCGTGCGGCAGGCTTGGGTCGCGCGTATTGGAAGCACGGCAGGGCTGACTCTGCAGGTGCATGCCGATGGCGGTGCGGTCACCCTTGCCTCTTCAGATGGAACCGTCGCGAGTCTCAATACGCAAACAGGAGCTGACATTTGGCGCACCAAGGTGGCTGATGGAATCGCAGCAGGCGTAGGCAGTGACGGGCACTCAAGTGCGATCGTCTCGCGCGAGAACGACCTGGTTGTGCTGCAGTCTGGGAAAGAGGTTTGGCGCCATCGGCTTGCTTCACAGGTTTTTACTGCACCCCTGGTGGCGGGGGAGCGCGTGTTCGTGATGGCAGCCGATCGGTCCATCGCTGCCTTTGACGCGGCGAATGGCGCTCCGCTTTGGACTCTGCCGGGTACCGGAGCGCCATTGGTGCTGCGGCAGGCCGGCGTTTTGCTTGCAGTCGGGGATACATTGGTAGCCGGTATTTCCGGAAGGCTGGTGGGCATTAATCCTGATACCGGCAGTGTGCGTTGGGATGCTCCGTTAGCGAACGCCCGCGGCACCAACGATGTGGAGCGCCTGGTGGAGTTGGTGGGCCCGGCAAGCAGGGTGAAGGCCAATTTGTGCGCCCGCGCATTTCAAGCAAGCGTGGCTTGCGCGGACCTAGCCGGTGGGCGTGTTGAATGGGTGCAGAAATCCAATGGAGGGGATGGAATTTCTGGTGATGCGACCACTGTTGTGGGCGCTGAAAGCAACGGAAATCTGGTGGCTTGGAGCCGCCAAGATGGCAGGCGCATTTGGGCGAGCGAGCGCCTGCGCTATCGGCGGCTTTCCGCTCCCTTGCTGCTTGGCAGATCGGTCGTCGTCGGTGACGATTCTGGAACCGTGCATTTTTTGTCGCGTGATGATGCAAGTCCTTTGAACCGCATGGCGACCGATGGCTCGCCTATTGAGATCGCTCCTGTCGTATCGAATGACACCCTTGTCGTTGTAACGCGTGCGGGTGGCGTGTTCGGCTTTAGGCCCAACTGAGGCTGTTTGCGCACCATGAACCCAGTTATCGCGCTTGTCGGTAGGCCCAATGTTGGGAAATCGACCCTTTTCAATCGGTTGACCAAGTCGCGTGACGCTATCGTCGCCGATTTTGCTGGCCTTACGCGTGATCGGCACTACGGTCACGGCAAGCAAGGTTCGCGTGAATTTATCGTGATCGATACCGGGGGGTTTGAGCCCGAGGCGTCAGCCGGCATCTACAGCGAAATGGCGAAGCAAACTCGCCAGGCAGTGGCTGAGGCCGATGTGGTCATATTTGTGGTGGATGCGCGCGCGGGCGTATCGGCTCAGGACCATGATATTGCCAATTACCTGCGCCGCTTGGGCAAGCACTGCGTGCTGGTGGCCAACAAGGCAGAGGGGATGCTCGAAGGCATTCAGCTGTCCGAGTTCTATGAGTTGGGCCTGGGTCAGGTACATGCTGTTTCGGCCGCACACGGCCAGGGTGTCCGTAGTTTGGTTGATTTGGCTCTTGGGATGCTTCCCGAGCCGGAAGAATCGCCCCTGTCCGCGGACAATAAATCGGTGATTCGTCTCGCGGTGGCCGGACGCCCCAATGCAGGAAAGTCGACGCTTATTAATACCTGGCTGGGCGAAGAGCGCCTCGTCGCTTTTGACCTGCCTGGCACTACCCGGGATGCGATTGCTGTGCCTTTTGAGCGCAATGGCCAGCGTTTTGAGCTGATTGATACTGCGGGTTTGCGGAAAAAAGGCAAGGTGTTCGAAGCGATCGAGAAATTTTCGGTGGTCAAGACCTTGCAGGCCATTGATTCGGCGAACGTTGTGCTGCTCCTCCTCGATGCGACGCAGGGTGTGACTGATCAGGATGCTCACATTGCGGGCTATATCCTGGAGCGCGGCCGTGCCGTCGTCCTCGCGGTCAACAAGTGGGACGCGGTGGACGACTACCAGCGCCAGTTGCTTGAGCGCTCTATTGAAAGTCGGCTGGCTTTCCTCAAATTTGCCTCCCTGCATTTCATTTCTGCGAAAAAGCGGCAGGGTCTGGGGCCACTGTGGGCTGCATTGACGCAAGCGCACAAGTCGGCCACTTGCAAGATGAGTACGCCGGTTCTCACGCGCTTGTTGCTTGAGGCGGTACAGTTCCAAAGCCCCAAGCGAGCAGGTATGTTTCGCCCCAAGCTGCGCTATGCGCACCAAGGGGGCATGAACCCTCCTGTGATTGTGGTGCATGGCAACTCGCTGGAGCATGTCACGGATGCCTACAAGCGGTTCCTGGAAGCGCGTTTTCGCAAGGAGTTCGATCTCGTAGGCACGCCGCTTCGAATAGAGATGAAAACGTCTCACAACCCCTACGTTGACAAGGGGGAAGCGTGAACCGTGGGGGCAAGCCTTGGCGTGATTTCTTGTGATGTGGCGCTGCTGTGGGCTCCGAGCAGCGTTGCAGCAACCAAGCCCCATCGGCTCGCATGACGACCGCCAAGTCATCTGGCAACAGGGCGCTAGTGTGGTAAGGTAGATCGTCTACAACAACAAACTTGAACACGGAGAATATCGTGAGCAACAAAGGTCAGCTTCTTCAGGACCCCTTCCTCAACGCCTTGCGGCGCGAGCATGTCCCGGTGTCCATTTACCTTGTCAACGGAATCAAGCTTCAGGGCCAGATTGAGTCGTTTGACCAGTATGTGGTGCTGCTTCGCAATACTGTGACGCAAATGGTCTACAAGCATGCGATTTCGACGATCGTCCCCGGCAGACCCGTGAGCTTTACTACTGCGGAATCGGTAGAGAGCGAGAACGAGCCAGGCGACGTGCGATGATTTTTCTTGGTGCCTTTGCGCGACCGCTGGCGCATGTGGCAAGCGCGCGCCGTTGAGTTCTCCCGCAATTTCGTCTTCGTCTGCCACCCCGGTGCTCTTGGTCGGGGTAGACCTCGGTTTGCCCGATTTCGATGCTGATCTCGCGGAGCTGGGTCTTTTGGCGCAGACGGCTGGCTTCGACCCTGTTGCGCGTATCACGTGCAAGCGCAGTGCTCCCGATGCCGCATTGTTTATTGGCTCCGGCAAGGCAGAAGAGTTGCGTCTTCTGGCCCAGATGCATGGAGCGCAAGAGGTGCTTTTCGATCAGTCCCTCAGTCCAGCGCAGCAGCGCAATCTTGAGCGTGTCTTGGAACTGCCGGTCAATGACCGCACATTGCTTATTCTCGGAATTTTTGCGCAACGCGCACGAAGCCACGAGGGGAAGCTGCAAGTTGAGTTGGCTCGGCTCAAGTATTTGAGCACCCGGCTTGTGCGGCGCTGGTCGCATCTGGAGCGACAGACGGGCGGTGCCGGCGTGCGGGGTGGCCCAGGGGAAAAGCAGATAGAACTCGATCGCCGGATGATAGGCGAGGCGATCAAGCGCACCAAGGAGCGGCTGGTCAAGGTCAAGCGCCACCGCACCACCCAGCGGCGCCACCGCTCGCGGGCCGATGTTTTCAATATTTCGCTTGTCGGCTACACCAATGCGGGCAAGTCCACCTTGTTCAATACCCTGGTCAAAGCGCGTGCCTACGCGGCAGACCAGTTGTTCGCCACGCTGGATACCACCACAAGGCAACTTTATCTGGCCGATATCGGAACTACGGTGTCCTTGTCTGACACCGTGGGTTTTATCCGCGACCTGCCGCATGGCCTGATCGAGGCATTTGAAGCGACGCTGCAGGAGGCGGTCCAAGCCGATCTGTTGCTGCACGTAGTGGATGCCTCGCACGCCGGTTTTCCCGAGCAAATTGCGCAGGTGCAAAAAGTATTGCTTGAAATCGGCGCCCAGGACATTCCGCAACTGCTGGTGTTCAACAAACTCGATGAAATTCCCCCAGCGCAGCAACCTGGTGATCTGGTGGACAGCTACGATCTTGGCGGGCGTGTAGTGCCTCGCGTATTTGTCAGTGCATTGAAATCGGTTGGTATTGCACCGTTGCGAGCGAAAATCAGCGAGATCGTATTGGCGGCCACAGCTTCTTCCAGTACCGTTCCAGAAGACAATTGATTTTTCCGTTTTCAGTCCCAGTTTTCATACCTATCACCAAATTCACAGAAACCGAGAATTTTGCGCATGAATTCGTCTTCTTCGCCGCGGCGCGCGGCGCCCTGGTATTTGCGTCTTCTTGGCGTTTTCAACCTCAATGACCCCCGATGGGGCAGAGGGGACGAAGGAGCAAAGGGTGAGCCTGCTTCCGAGCAGCGCCCTGACCCGCGCGCGCGCGATCCGAAGGCGGGTGGCCAGCCGCCCGATCTGGACGAGCTCTGGCGCGATTTCAACAGGCGGCTTGGCGGTCTGTTTGGCGGCAAAGGGGGCGGCAACAAGGGCCCTGGCGGCGGAAGCTTTCAACCCGACATGAAAAACGCTGGTGTCGGGATTGGTCTGATTGCCGGCATTGTGGTGCTGATCTGGTTGGGAACGGGCTTCTTTATCGTGCAGGAAGGCCAGCAGGCGGTTATCACGCAATTTGGAAAGTACAAGTCCACTGTCGGCGCGGGTTTCAATTGGCGGCTGCCTTACCCGATTCAGCGCCATGAGTTGGTTTTTGTCACCCAAATTCGTTCGGTAGACGTTGGTCGTGACAGCATCATCAAATCCACTGGTCTGCGTGAATCCGCTATGCTGACGGAAGACGAGAACATCGTTGAAATCAAATTTGCCGTGCAGTACCGCCTGAGTGACGCACGAGCTTGGTTGTTCGAGAGCCGCAATCCGGGCGAAGCGGTGGTGCAGGCTGCAGAGACGGCCGTGCGCGAAGTGGTGGGCAAGATGCGCATGGATTCGGCGCTTGCCGACGAACGCGACCAGATCGCTCCGCGTGTACGCACGCTGATGCAGACCATGCTCGACCGCTACAAAGTGGGGGTGGAAGTCCTGGCCATCAATTTGCAGCAAGGAGGCGTACGCCCACCTGAGCAGGTCCAGGCAGCGTTTGATGATGTGCTCAAGGCGGGCCAGGAGCGCGAGCGCGCCAAGAACGAAGCACAGGCCTATGCCAACGACGTGATTCCGCGGGCCGTGGGCACTGCTTCCCGTCTCAAGGAAGAAGCCGACGCGTACAAGGCGCGTGTCGTGGCCCAGGCACAGGGTGACGCGCAACGGTTCCAGGCAGTGCTGGCGGAATACGAAAAGGCGCCCCAGGTCACCCGTGACCGCATGTACATTGATGCCATGCAGCAGGTGTACAGCAATGTTACCAAGGTGTTGGTGGATTCGCGTAGCGGCTCCAATCTGCTGTATTTGCCGCTGGACAAAATTTTGGCGGGCACGGGTGCCAGCGCTGCCGCGGTGGTGCCAGAGGCACCAGCAGCCAACACGACAAGCACCACGCCGCTGTCAGCGGGCGCTTCCAACATCCCCAGTGATTCCCGCGTACGCGATGTGAATCGTTCGCGTGAGCGCGAATCGCGCTAGGAGAGTAGAGTGAATAGGGTCGGTTTTATTGCAACTTCCATCCTCGTGGCGCTGGCCTTGCTCAGCTCTATGATTTTTGTTGTCGATCAACGCCAATTCGGCGTGCTGTACGCCTTGGGGCAGATCAAGGAAGTGATTACGGAACCGGGGCTCAATTTCAAGCTTCCGCCACCGTTCCAGAACGTCTCGTACATCGACAAGCGTCTGCTGACGCTTGACAGTACCGACTCAGATCCCATGCTCACGGCAGAAAAGCAGCGCGTGGTGCTCGATTGGTATGTGCGCTGGCGCATTAGCGAACCTTCGCAATACATTCGCAACGTTGGCTTGGATGAAAACGCGGGCGCTATGCAACTTACCCGGGTGGTGCGCAACTCCCTTCAGGAGGAAGTGAACAAACGCACCGTCAAGGAGCTGCTTTCGCTCAAGCGAGAAGACTTGATGGCGGACGTTAAGCGCGAAGTCCTGGAGGCGGTGGGCGGTGCCAAGCCGTGGGGCGTCGACGTGGTGGATGTGCGCATCACGCGGATTGACTATGTCGAGGCGATCACCGAGTCCGTGTACCGCCGTATGGAGGCCGAGCGCAAGCGCGTTGCCAATGAGCTGCGTTCGACAGGGGCGGCCGAGGGCGAGAAGATCCGCGCCGATGCAGACCGCCAGCGCGAAATCACCATTGCCAATGCGTACCGCGATGCGCAGAAGGTCAAGGGCGAAGGCGATTCAGCGGCTGCCAAAATCTATGCGGATGCCTTTGGCCGTGACCCGCAATTTGCCAAGTTCTACCGCAGCCTGGATGCCTACAAGGCCACCATGAACAAGAAAAGCGATGTAGTGGTGATAGACCCGGCGTCCTCGGACTTCTTCCGCATGCTGCGCTCTCCAACGCCAGATGCTCCAGGCACGGTAGGCGGCGCGCGCAAGTAAACGACTGCACTGCGGGCACGGCGCTCGTGCCCGTGGCGCGGGGCCATTGCACTGCGCCGTGCCGCTGGTGGCCTGTCGGTTGCGGTGCAGCCGGTAGAATCAACCCTTTCTCTGCTTTCCCTTCTTTACATGTCTGCTTGGGTCCTTCCGGATCACATTGCCGATGTGCTGCCTTCCGAGGCCCGGCACATCGAAGAACTGCGGCGCAGCCTGCTCGACACCGCGCGAGGATATGGCTATGAGCTCATCATGCCACCCTTGCTGGAGCATCTCGACTCCCTGCTGACGGGGACTGGCGAAGCGCTTGATCTGCAGACCTTCAAGCTGGTGGACCAGATGTCGGGTCGCATGCTGGGGTTGCGCGCCGACACTACCCAGCAGGCGGCGCGTATCGATGCCCAACTGCTTAACCGCCGCGGCGTCACACGTTTGTGCTACTGCGGCCCGGTGTTGCGTACTTGGCCTGATCGCCCGCATGTTTCGCGTGAGCCACTGCAGTTCGGCGCCGAAACCTATGGCCATGCAGGCCGCGAAGCCGATCTGGAAACGCTGGAGCTGGCGCTGGCTTGTCTTGAGGTAGCGCAGGTGCGCACCGCCTGCGTGGACATGGCCGACATTCGCATTGTTCGCAGTTTGCTCGAACCCGTGCAGCTCGATGAGAGCGGCCAGAGGGCTGTCTATGCCGCCTTGGCGGCGAAAGATGCGAGCGAACTCGCGTCCTTGTCCCGGGACTTCCCGGCGGCCTCCCGCGAGGGCTTGCGCGCGCTGCCGCAGCTCTATGGTGATGGTGCTGTGCTCGACGAGGCGCGCCGTGTGCTGCCTGCCACTGCGGCGATTGGCGTGGCGCTCGATGATCTGAAATGGCTTGCCAACCGTGTGGCCGGTGCACGGCTGAGTTTTGACCTTGCGGACTTGCGCGGCTATGCCTATTACAGTGGCGCGCATTTTGCTGTCTATGCCCATGGTGCGAGCGATGCTGTCGCCAAGGGCGGGCGCTACGACGCCGTGGGCGCCGCGTTCGGTCGCAGGCGCCCTGCGGTGGGTTTTGGCCTGGACCTCAAACAGCTTGTTGGCATTGTTCCTGCGCGCGGCCTGCGCGGCGCGATTCGCGCGCCCTGGGCCGATGCGGCAGACGTGCGCGCAGCTATTGCGGCATTGCGCCAAGCAGGTGAAACCGTGGTGTGCGTGTTGCCCGGCCAAGAAAGTGAAGTGGACGAGTTTCTTTGTGACAGGGAGCTGGTGAGCGTTGGTGGCGAATGGGTGGCGCTTGCGCTCTGACGTCTTGTGTGATTTTTGAACCGGATCTGAGATGAACAGTACCAAAGGGCGGAACGTCGTTGTCGTGGGAACCCAGTGGGGTGACGAAGGTAAGGGCAAACTGGTGGATTGGCTGACCGAGAGCGCGCAGGGCGTGGTCCGCTTCCAGGGTGGGCACAACGCAGGCCATACGCTGGTCATCAATGGCGTCAAGACGGCGCTGAACCTGATTCCCAGCGGCATCATGCGCCCCGGCATCAAGTGCTATATCGGCAACGGCGTGGTGTTGTCGACGGAGCAGTTGTTCAAAGAAATTGCCCGCCTCGAAGCCATGGGTGTCGAGGTGCGTTCGCGCTTGCGCGTCAGCGAGGCCTGTCCGCTGATTTTGCCGTTCCACGCAGCACTGGATGCTGCGCGGGAAACTGTCCGTGAGAGCGCCGGCAGCGAGAAAATTGGCACCACCGGCAAGGGTATCGGTCCGGCCTATGAAGACAAGATCGCCAGGCGCGCCCTGCGGGTGCAGGACCTCAAGCACCCCGAGCGTTTTGCCGCCAAGCTGCGTGTCTTGCTGGAGTTGCACAACCACATCCTGACCACCTTCCTGAACGCCCCGGCTGTTGATTTCGATGCTGTCTATAACCAGGCCATGGAAGATGCCGAGCAGCTCAAGCCGATGATGGCCGACGTGTCGCGCGAGCTCAATGATGCCCATCAGGCGGGCGCGAACCTGCTGTTTGAAGGTGCCCAAGGCACCTTGCTTGACATCGATCACGGCACCTACCCGTACGTGACGTCGAGCAACTGCGTTGCGGGCAATGCCGCAGCCGGCTCAGGAGTGGGGCCTGGCATGCTGCACTACATCCTTGGCATTACCAAGGCCTATTGCACACGTGTTGGAGGAGGGCCGTTCCCGACCGAACTCGAGTGGGAAAAGCCAGGCACACCGGGCTACCACATGTCCACGGTGGGGGCTGAAAAAGGCGTGGTGACCGGCCGCAGCCGCCGCTGCGGATGGTTTGATGGCGCGCTGCTCAAGCGCAGTGCGCAGGTCAATGGCCTGACCGGCCTGTGCATCACCAAGCTGGACGTGCTGGACGGCCTATCTGAACTCAAGCTGTGCACCGGCTACGAACTCGATGGCGCGCATGTGGACATCCTGCCCATGGGCGCTGACGATATTTCGCGGTGCACGCCGGTGTACGAAGTGATGGAGGGCTGGACGCAGTCGACCGTGGGCGTAACGCGCTATGAAGACCTGCCACCCGCCGCGCGTCTGTACCTGCAGCGCATAGAGCAGGTGACGGGCGTGCCGGTGGCGATGATTTCCACCAGTCCGGACCGGGACCATACCATCATGATGCAGCACCCGTTTCTTCCAAGCTGAAACGTCGATTTTCGCAACACCGGCTTCATTTAGCTGCTATTTTATCAGGAGCAAACCCATGTTGACCGAAGACGGCAAGCACCTCTACGTCAGTTACGACGAGTACCACAACCTCATCGAAAAACTGGCGCTGCGCGTGCACCAGTCCGGCTGGCAGTTCGACACCATCCTGTGCCTCGCGCGCGGGGGGCTGCGCCCGGGCGACATTCTGAGCCGGATTTTCGACAAACCCCTGGCCATCATGTCCACCAGTTCCTACCGCGCCGAGGCAGGCACGGTGCAGGGGCATCTGGATATTGCGCGCTTCATCACCACCCCCAAGGGAGAAATTGCGGGCCGGGTGCTGCTGGTGGACGATTTGGCGGACACTGGTCACACGCTGCATGCCGTGATCGACATGCTCAAGACCAATTACAGCCCGATCACCGAGCTGCGCAGCGCCGTGATCTGGACCAAGGGCGTATCGACCTTCAAGGCCGATTATTCGGTGGAATTCCTGCCCACCAACCCCTGGATTCACCAGCCGTTCGAGACCTACGACAGCCTGAATCCAGAAAAACTATTGGAAAAGTGGCGCGTCTGAACCAAGGCCGAAGCCGCTACACCACCATGTAGCGGCCAGGCCGGTGGTTCATGGCCAGCACCAGGTTCAGTGCCACCGCGCCCACCACCGACAGCGCCACGCGCGTCGGCTCCACACTCCACAGGGCCAGCAACACGATGGTGCAGTCGAGTCCCATCTGGATTTTCCCGGCGCGCCAGCCATGGCGATCCTGCAGGTACAGCGCCAGAATGCCGACCCCGCCCAGGCTGCAGCGGTGGCGAAACAGCACCAGAAAACCCGTGCCGGTGATGAGGCCCCCCGCAAGCGCCGCATACAGCGGCTGCAGGTAGGAAAACTTCAGAAATTGTGGTTGCAGCTCGGTCAGCAGCGAGAGCAGCGCTACGGCGGCAAAGGTCTTGGCGGTAAACCGCTTGCCGAACTTGCGCAGCGCCAGCCAGTAGAACGGCAGGTTCAGCACGAAGAACACCTTGCCGAAGCCCCAGCCGGCAGCGTAGTGCAGCAAAAACGCAAGCCCTGCGGTGCCGCCGGTCAGCAGTCCGGCGCTGGTGAAGAAGGCGATACCGACAGAAATCAGGAGCACCCCCGTGGCAATGGCGATGGCATCCTCCAAGAGGCTGTGTGGGACCACTTCAGGGGACGCTGGAGGAGGCGAGGGAGTGCCGGTCATGGAGGGCGCTACTGCCATGGAAAACCCAGGGAGCAGGATGAGGGTGAACGATTTGCTACATTATCTGTAGCTGCTGGCGCAATATGAATAAGCGCTAGAGCCGAATTTTACGTATTTTTCTCCGGACACCGCTATCATGCGGGCATGTGGTTGCCCCAACCTGTTCATGCCCTGCCCGAGCGCCTTGCGCAGCTGATCTGGGGCTGGGCGCTGGCTTGGTGGCGCATTGTCTACCTGGGTGCGGTGGTGCTGGTCCTGGTACTTTCTCCGTCCAGCTATGGCCGGGCGGGCCGGCACCTGTTGGCGCGGCGCATGTACCTGGACACCCTGCCCATTCTGCTGGGGTTCACCGCGCTCGCTGCGCTGCTGAGCCTGATCATCACCCGGATTGTGGTCGTCACCGCGCTGAGCTACGGGCTCTCGCGCTATGCCCTGGAGATGGTGATTCGCGTGCTGGTGCTCGAACTCATTCCGCTCACCGCGGCCATGTTCGTTGCCATGCGCTGCGCCATCCCAAGCGGCGCGCAGCTTGCGCAACTGCGCCGCAGTGGGCGACTGGTGGCGCTTGAGCGCACCGGTGCCGACCCGGTGCGCATGGAGCTTCTGCCGCGCGTGGTCGCTGCCGGTTTTGCCAGCGTGACGCTGGCGGCGCTCTCCTGTGTGGTGGCGCTTGCCATGGCCTATTTCAGCGTCTTTGGCTTGGGTACGGCTGGACTGGTCAGTTTCACCCGCATGTTCGGCCATGTGTTTTCACCGGAAGTGACCCTGGTGTTTGTGCTCAAGACGGTGTTTTTCAGCCTGGCGATTGCCGTGATCCCTATGACCGCCGGTATGTACGACCTGGGCGCCAGCGAACGCCGTTCCGAGCTCGGAGGGCTGGCGCGCATGTTTGCCGTGCTGCTGTTGATCGAGCTGGTGTCGCTGGTCGGCAACTACTATTGATTTTTCGTATTGCATGACCTCTGAGAACCCACCCCCGCCACTAGATGCCGCATTGCACCAGGACGAGCTGATTCGCCCGGTGGCGCATTTGCGCCTGAAGGCCTTTGCCTTGCTGGTCTTCACGCTGCTGCTGGTGGTGGGGTCGGCGCTGTACCTGCTCTATGCGCGCGGCGCATTTGAGCCCACGCAGCGCCTGGTACTGAAGGCCGACGACTCTGAAGGCGTGGTGGTCGGGATGGACATGACCTTCTCGGGCTTCCCTATCGGCCGCGTGCGCCGTATTGAGCTGGCCTCTGACGGCAGCGCGCGCATTCTCATCGACGTCCCCCAAAAGGATGCCCACTGGCTGCGCCAGTCCAGTGTCTTCACCCTGGTGCGTGGCATCGTGGGTGGCACCGGCATTCGCGCCTACACCGGCATCATGAACGACCCGCCGCTGCAGGATGGCGCTGAGCGCCCTGTCCTGCGTGGCGACGCGACGGCGGAAATTCCGCAACTGATGGCGTCGGCCCGCGAGTTGCTCAGCAACCTGACCGCCATGACCGACCCCGATGCAGCGTTGGGCGCGAGCCTCGGGAATGTGCGCACTCTGACCGAGCGCCTGCAAGGCCCAGGCGGGGCACTGAGCGTGCTGATGGGGGGCGACGCCGACGCCAAGAAAATTGTGCAAACGCTGGACCGCACCAACGCTTTGCTCGCCCGCATCGACCGCATGGCGGCCCACGCCGATGAGCAGGTTTTTGGCAAAGAGGGCGTGATGCCCGAGGCGCGCGCCACGGTGGTCGAATTGCGCAAGCTCCTGGCCGATGCACGCACCAGCCTGACCAAGGTGGACGCGGTGCTGGTGGAGGCCCAGGCCGTGGGCGCGAACGTGCGTGAGGGCACGACCGACCTGGGGGCGCTGCGCGCCGACGTCGAGGCGAGCCTGCGCAAGGTCGACAGCCTGGTCAATGACATCAACCGGCGCTGGCCCTTTGCGCGCGAGAAAGAGATGGTGCTGCCATGAAGTGCGTGCCGTTGGCCAGACCGTGGATTCGCGCTGCCGCTGCTGGCCTGCTGTCGGCGCTCGCCGCGTGCAGCTCGAAGCCGCCTACGCCGGATTGGCAACTGAATGCCCATGGCGCCGCCGAACGCGGCGTGCAGGCGTACCTCGAAGGCAATCAACGCGTTGAGCGCGCTGAGTTCGCGCGTGCCCGCAGTGAGGTATCGCGTACGGGCGATGCGGCCCAATTGGCGCGCCTGGAGCTGTTGCGCTGTGCGGCGCAGGTTGCGAGCCTGGTGACAGGGCCTTGCACTGCGTTTCAGGCTTTGGCAGTCGATGCCACGCCCGATGAGCAAGCGTACGCGCGCTACCTTTCGGGCCAGGCAGGCCCGGCGGATGTGGCGCGGCTGCCCAAGGCGCAGCGCGCGGCGGCGGCTGCGGCGCCCCAGCAGGTCGCTGCCGCTATTGCGGCGCAGCAAGAGCCCCTGGCGCGCATGGTGGCTGCAGGTGCGGCCTTCGTGCGCGGGGCCGCATCGCCACAAGTGGTGCAACTGGCGGTGGAGACGGCATCTCACCAAGGTTGGCGTCGGCCTTTGCTGGCCTGGCTGGGAGTGCAGATAGGGCTTGCCGAGCGTGCCGGTCAGGTGGACGAGGTCGTACGCCTTCGCCGCCGTGCGGCCATCGTAGCCCAGGAGCCCCGCGTTGATTAGGCGTGGATGGACAGGCTTATTTGGTGCCGGCGTCTGGCATCGCCCAGCCCAACCCGTCGGGCAGGTTGGACATGGCGTCTGCCGACTGGGCGGTGATGTCGGGCAGCAGTTGCGTCAGAGAGGCGACCAGGGCGAGGGCCACCGCCACCACGAATGCTACGAGCGAATGCTTGGGAGCGAAGCGTTGTGGGCTGAGGCGTTTCATGGTCGTGCTCCGTGGGGAATGGGGCCCGGTGGGGGGGTGCGGTTGCGCGCCGGAGCCTTCATTTCACACCGGATGCGGCGCAGTGCCTGTCAGACGAAGGCGCGACATCGCCTGGCCGCTGCCCTGCCAGGAAGCGGCGCCCGCATATTTTCGGCATGACACGGGTCGCGCACTCGCCATTTGCCACGGCTTGGCTGGCCGAGGCGCTGCAACTGATCGAGCAGGATGGCCCGCTTGACGATTCCCAGGAGCTGGCCCGTGCGCAGCGCTGCCATGCCGCGCCGCGGGAACAACTGCATGAGCGCACCTGGCTGCTGGGCGAGCGCCTTGGGCTGGTGGCGCAACTGACGTGCTGGCACGAGGCCGCCTGGCTGCTGATCGTGTTGGCGGCAGCGGCCGTGCTCGCCTTGGCCAACGGCCTGCTTTTTGCCGTACTGACCGATGGGCGCAGCATCAATGCGGCGAGTGCCTTGGTCTCCACGCTGGGCCTGCACCTGCTGACGCTGCTGTTCTGGCTGGGTTCTGTGTGGCTGGTGCGTGCCGCCAGCAGTTCGGCCGGCGCTTCGCTGTCATTGGGGCGCCTGTTGACCGGGCTCGCGCTGCGCTTGCCCTTCTGGCGTGGGCCACAGGCAGCGCCACTGGTGCGCGCCGGCGTGCGCCTGCTGGCGCGTGAGCGTCTTGCTCCCTGGGCCTTCGGCCTGGTGAGCCATGCGGTCTGGGCGCTGGGCTTTGTCTTCCTGCTGGGCGGTCTGCTGTTCGCTTTCGCCTTTCGCGAGTACCGATTGACCTGGGAAACCACCATCCTGGGCCCGGATTGGTTTGCGGCGTTTGCCCGCGTGACCGGGGCCTTGCCCGCCTGGCTGGGCGTTCCCATTCCAACGCTGGCGAATAGCGCCCAGACCGCCGGTGCGTGGCCCGCCCGGGAGGCTGCCTGGTGGTTGCTCTCCTGCGTGGCGCTGTACGGCCTGTTGCCACGCACCCTGTGCGCGTTGTGGTGCTGGTTGGTGGTCAGGCGGGCGGCGCGGCGGATGGGCCTGCCGCTCGCCGATCCCTACTACCAGCAGTTGCTCGCGCGCTTGCAGGCGCTGGAGCCGGCCGAGGTGACCGACGCGGAGGAACCCGGCACCGAGCACATGGTGGCACCGATGCGCAACAGAACCGGGTATGGCACCGCCAAGGCCGTCGTGGGGTTTGAGTTGCCTGCAAGCGTGCCCTGGCCACCGCAAGCCTTGGTGGAAGGTGCGTCATTCGTGGCCCGCATTGCAGGCAGCATGGCAGAGCAAGCCGAGGTGCATGCGCGCCTGGCCCAGTTGCGGCCCAAGATTCTGGTCGTGGTGTGCGACGCCGAGGCATCTCCCGACCGCGGCGTGGCGCGCTTTCTGCGTGAAGCTGCTGTGTCGGCACACCACTGCGCCCTGGCGCTGAGCCTACGCAGCGCAAGCGAAGCGGGCGAAAGTGCGGGTGCGGGTGCGACGGGCCTGCAGCGCTGGCATGCCTGGATGGATGCCAGCGGGCTGGGTGCCTGGAGTGTTTTTGACGGCCTCGCCGACGCTTCGCGCTGGGTGGAGGCGCATCCATGAGCCAGCCGATAGAAATCGCGGTGGTCGGCCACACGAATGTCGGCAAGACCTCGCTGCTGCGCACGCTGACGCGCAAACAGAGTTTTGGCGAAGTGTCGGACCGCCCTGGTACGACGCGCCATGTGGAGCGCATCGATCTGCACGTCGACGGGCGCGCTGCGGTGCGCTTCTTCGATACCCCCGGCCTGGAAGACGCTGTGGCGCTGCAGCACTACATGGCGGGTTTGCCCGGCGATTTTGCCAATCCGGTGGAGCGCGTGCGCGCTTTCCTTGCCGGCCCCGAGGCGCACGCTGCCTACGAGCAGGAAGCCAAGGTGCTGCGCAAGATGCTGGAGGTGGACGCTGCGGTGTACGTCATCGATTGCCGCCAGGACGTGTTGCCCAAATACCGCAGCGAGATCGAGCTGCTCTGCGCCTGCGCGCGGCCGGTGATGCCGGTGCTCAACTTCATTGCCGCTTCGGGAGCTCGGGCCGATGGCTGGCGCGACGTGCTGGCGGGCTTCAACCTGCACGTATGGATGCAGTTCGACGCCGTGGCGCCCTTTGTGGGTGCGGAGCGACAGCTGTTTCAGGATTTGTGCGTGCTCTTGCGGCCGCGCCAGGCTGAACTGCAGGCCGTGGTCGCCGAGCTCGATCGCCAGGCACAGGCGCGGCGCGTGGCCTCGGCCATGCTGGTGGCACGCCTGTTGGTACACGCGGCGGCGCAGCGCCAGGCGGTGGCCCGTGCGGAGCTGGAAACGCCCACCGGCCGGGAGCAGGCGGTGGCGCAGTTTCGCAAATCCCTCGCCGGGCACACCCAGCAGGTGGTCCAGGCCATCCTGGGCGTGTACGGTTTTAGGCCGGATGAGGCCGACCTGGCCCTGTCTCCCTGGACCAGCGGGCGCTGGCAAGCCGATCTTTTCCACCCCCAAACCCTGCAGGACGCCGGACGCAAACTGGGAACGGGGGCTGCGGTGGGTGCGGCCGTCGGGCTCGCCGCCGATGTCACGCTGGCCGGCATGTCACTCGGTGCGGCAACGGCTCTGGGCGCTGCGGTCGGCGGGATCGCCAGCCAGGGCTGGAGCCAGGTGCCGCGCAAGCTCAGGCACAAGCTGCAGGGTGTCGAGGAACTCACGCTGGAAGACGCCGTGCTGCTGGGCTTGGCGGACAGCCTGCTGCGCCTGGTGCGCGCTCTGGAGCGCCGCGGCCACGCAGCGACTGCGCGGCTGGCCATTGCGGCACAGAGTGGGGATCAGACCGAACTGCAAGCCGTGGTGCAGGCGCTGGCGCCGGCACGGGGCTTTCCTGAAGTGGCCAAGGCATCCGCGCTGGCCGTCAGCCCGGATGCACGGCGCGAGGCGCTCGGCCAGCGCATCGCCAGCCTGTTGCTTCAGGCACTTGTCGCCGAGGGTTGAACCCGCCCCGTGGTCAGTCGCGCGCGCCGCAGGCCAGGGCGCGCTCGCGCGAGGCGTCGCGCAGACCTGGGCTGGCCGGTTGCAGCGGCCAGCCGGCGAGGTGCTGCTGCGCAATGTCGGAGAGCGCCGTGATCCATGCCGGGCTGTCGTTCAGGCATGCGATGTAATGGAATTGCTCGCCGCCCGCGTGCAGGAAGGCTTCGCGCGCCTCCTGGTTGATTTCTTCCAGCGTTTCCAGGCAGTCACTGGTGAAACCGGGGCACACCACATCGACGCGGCGCACACCGCTTTTCGCCAACTCGATGAGCGTCGGCTCGGTGTAGGGCTGCAGCCATTTGGCCTTGCCAAAGCGCGACTGGAAGGTGACGCGCAGCTGCGTCTCTGCAAGACCCAGCCGTTCGCCCAACAGGCGCGCCGTCTTGCGCGCCTCGCAGTGGTAGGGGTCGCCCAGGTGCAGCGTGCGTTCGGGCACGCCGTGAAAGCTCATGACCAGTTGCTCGCCCTGGCCATGCTCACGCCAATGGGTCTCGATTTTTTTGGCCAGCGCGTCGATGTAGCCGGGATGGTCGTGGTAATGGTTGACAAAGCGCAGTTCGGGCACGCTGCGCGTACGCGCGGCCCAGGCGTAGACCGCGTCGAACACGCTGGCGGTGGTGGTCGCCGAATACTGTGGGTACAGCGGCAGTACGAGGATGCGTGTGGCACCCTCGGCCTTGAGCGCGTCGAGCTGGCTGGCGATGGATGGGTTGCCGTAGCGCATGGCGTGGCGCACCAGCACCGGAATGCCGGCTTCGCCCAGCCAGCCGCGTAGCAGCTTGGCCTGTTTCTCTGTCCATACGGCCAGGGGCGAGCCCCCGTCGGTCCAGATGCTGCGGTACTTGGCGGCCGATTTGGCGGGCCGGGTGCGCAGGATGATGCCGTGCAGGATCAGCCACCACAGCGGCTTGGGGATTTCCACCACGCGGTGGTCGGCGAGGAATTCACCCAGGTAACGCCGCAGCGCTGCGGGCGTGGGCGCGTCGGGCGTTCCCAGGTTGCACAGCAGCACAGCGGTGCGTGTCGGGGTGCCGTGGCGATAGGCAGGTTCGGCGGAAAAAAAGGGCATGCGCGATTGTCGGGCAAGCGGGGCGCAGAGCCGGCCGGTCAGTCCGCGCCGTGCACCAGCCGCACCGGCAACTTGCTGGCGCGCGAGATGTCGCCAAAGGCTTCGCCAGTGTCCATGTCTACCGCCCAGCCTTCAAGCGCTGCCAGGCGAGTGCCGCCCTTGGTCAGGCCGTTTTCGATGTTGCCGTAGTTGTAGGGGTTCACCGAGAGCTGGCGCACATTGGCCGTGCCGGACCAGTACATGCCGCCTGGGGCAGCGGGGAACAGCTGGGCATCCACGCCTGGCGGTGTCGCCTGCTTGTTCACCAGCCGGCGCAGCTCCAGACTGCGCGGCAGGCGCCAGGCATGCCCGTCTGCCGTGCTGCGGGCCTTGGCACGGGCCGTGGCCTCGGCACGGGTGAGCAGCAAGGCACGGCCGGTGCAGGTGCTGCCGCTCCATTGCATGCCTTCGACGCAGCGCGCCCACACGGTGCGGGCGCGTGGGTCGAGCACGCCGCTGCCATCGGCTGTGGGGGTGAGGGCCGTGGCGCTTGCCGGTGGCGCGCTGGGTGGGCCGGCGGCCAAGGTGGGCGCTACCGCGAAGGAGCCCAGCAGCAACGCAGCAACGCAGTTCAAGGTCTTCATGGCAACACCTCCTATGCCAAAGAGCCAGCCGCCAAAGGTTCAGCGGCCCGTGTGCTGGTGTTCCCAGCGCGACTTGCAGGCGACGCAGTGCTGCGTCTGCGGTTCGATTTTCAGGCGCTCGAAGGGTATGGCGCAGCCGCATTCCCCGCACTCGCCGTAAGTGCCTTCGTCCATGCGCTTGAGCGCCTGGTCGATGCGCACCAGATCGGTGGCGTCGATGTCGGTGAGCGTCTGGTCCACTTCGCGCGCTACGTTGCGCTGCAGCACGGCGCCTTCGTCCTGGCTGGGTGGCGTCAGGTTCTCACGGTTCTGTTCCATTTGCACCAGCAGCTCGGCGCGGCGCGCCAGCAGCAAGGCACGCAGTTCGTTCATTTGGGCGGTGGTCAGTTCTTGGCTCATGGGGTTCTCCTGAAAGCGTGGACGCCCGGTGGCGTGCAACGCTTCCAGAATAGCCGGTATGTCCCGACTGTGGACACGCCAGTATCAAGCTCTGTGCATCGGCACCGCCGGCAGAGTAAAAAATTTAACGCCAAAATAGCCTCTAGCGCAATCACCATAAGCGCAGAGAGCTATTATTTTTATAGTTCCGTATGGGGTGGTTTTAGAACTGCATCGTCAGGCCCAGCTTGAACGAGCGCCCCATGCCCGGCACGCTGACGCCCCAAGGCACTGCCGTGCCGCCCATGGTGGCGCCCTGGCCGACGTAGGCGCCGGCTTGCGGGTGCACGTAGAAGCGGTTCGCCACATTGTCGATGCCCATATCCAGTCGCCACTGCTGCCATTGGTAGCTAGCGCGCAGGTTCAAGAGACCGTAACCGGCGGTGGGCAGCTCATTGCGTACGGCCGAGATGCCCGTCTTGGCCGAGACCAGCAGCACTTCGGCGGTGCTGCTCCAGGCGCCGCTTTGCTGCGTCAGCGCCAGGCGTGCATGGAGTGGCATGGTGTTGTAGAGGCCGTCGCCGGTGTCCTGGTTGTGCCCGCGCACCTGGCTGATGGCGCCATCGAGGCGCAGATCGCCGAGCGTGTTGCTGCGGCCCAGGTCGAGGAAGCCGGAGAGGTCCATGCCCCAGAGCCGCGCATCGGCGTTGGCAAAGCGCAGGTAGACGAATTTCTGCTGGGCCGCAAGGTTGGCGGCGTTGCAGACGCTCATCATGCCGCTGCCTCCGCTGCAGCGCTCGGCATCGATGTAGTTGTTTACCTGGCTGACCCAGGGCGTCAGGCGCACGCCCCAGCGTTTGCCGCTGGCGTCGTGCCAGTCGGCGGTGGCGCTGAGCGTGTGGGCAGTTTCAGGCGCCAGGTTGAGGTTGCCGACGTAGCCGTTGCCGTCCCCGGCCAGGTTGACCATGCGCATCGCCATGCCACCCGTGGACCAGGCGAAGCGCTCGTACAGATTGGGCGAGCGGGTCTTGCGCGAGAAGCCGAATTCGTAGCTGCTGCTCTCGTTGGGTGTGTAGCGCGCCAGGGCGCTGAAATCGAGGTTCTGGTCGCTGCGGCTGCGGTCTGTGGCATTGAACGCGGCCGCGTCGGCGCCGTAGCTCGCGTTGTAGCCCTGGACCTCGCCACTGTTGCTGCGCACATGGCTGCTGCGCAGGCCGATTTGGCTCACCCAGGCGGGGCTCCAGCGCGCTTCCCATTCGCCGTAGACGTCCAAACGATCGCGCTGGCCATCGGCGATGTTGCGGAAGATGTCGGGCGCCATCCCGCCGCCCGAGGGCATCCACCAGTCGTCGAGCCGGTAGCGCAAGGCCTCAGCGCCCACGCGCAGGGTGTCCTGCGCCGACAGGGCAATGTCACCCGAGAGCTTGGCGCCGCTGGTGCTGCCGCGCGTGTCCATGGGCATGCCGGTGGCGACGCCGTACCGATACTGCTTGTCTGGGCCGAAGTCCATGGAATGCCGGGTCTGCTCGTGCCAGGCACGCGCCTGCAGCTCTCCCCAGGCAAAGCTGCGCTGGTAGTGCAGGTTCACGTGGGTACTGTCGTTGCGCGTCATGTCCATGCGCTGGTTGGGGAAGTTCTGGTAGGGCACGTCCTGCATACCGACTTCGAGGCCCAACAGGCTGGCGTCGCCGCGAAAGGCCAGCGAGAGTGACTGGTTGCGTGCCTTGTAGCTGCTCGACCCGACCTCGTCGCCGGCCAGGATGCGGCCCGGCTTGTCGGCACCGGCCGGGCCGGCGGCCTTGAAGGCGCGTGCGGCGTAGTAGTTGTCGGCCTGCGCGGTTGAACCGTCGTAGCGCAGGCTCAGTTGCTCGGTGGCGTAGGTGGCGCTGGCATGGCCGCCAAAGCCGTTGCCGTTGCTGCGCGCCCAGGTGCCGATTTCACCGCTCATGAGGTGGCCCTGGCCGGGCGCGGCAAAGACTGGGGGCGCCGTCTCCACCTGGATGCTGGCGCCAATGCTGTCGCCGCCCACGCTGACCGGCGCCGTGCCGGTGAACACCCGCACGGCAGACACCCGCGAAGGATCGACATACGACAGCGGCGGGTTCATGTGGTTGCCGCAAGAGGACACCAGATCCATGCCGTCGAGCTGGATGCGCAGGCGGTCGTCCGTCATGCCATGCACGCTGGGAAGGCTGGAGATGCCACCGGCACTTTGCAGGCTCAGGCCCGGAATGTTCTGCAGCAGGCTGGCGGTATCGGCGCTGGTGGCGCGCTGGGCAGCCAGTGCCTCTGGCGTGGGTTGGTCCGGCAGCACTGCGGGGGCTTGCTGGTGGGGGGCGTGCACCGTTACGGCAGGCAAGGAGGCTTCTTGCGCCAGACAGGCGAAGGGCAGGGCAGCCAGCAGGGCGCACAGCGGTTGGAGGGGGAATGCGGCAGTGGGCCAGGCGCGTGAGCGCAGTGAAAGCAAGGCAAGGGGGTGCATGCGAATCCATTCGAAAAATAAGGAAAGGCGGGCGTGTGCGCCCAAGTGCCCCCAGCGCGGCTGCGTGGGAACACGTCCGAAAAACCGAAAACTCAGCTCAGCGCCGCAGGAGGTGCTTGCGCGGGTGGCCGCACGCCGCGCTCGAATGCAGGCAGACGCGCAGCGCGCAGCCAGGCAGGTGCAGAACTTGCCGGCGCAGCGAACAAGGCAACGACCGCGGGCGCCGATACGGGCGCCATCCCCGTACCCGCCACCGCACAGACCGGGCAGTCCACGCCGCCCATGCCCATGGGGTGGCCGGTGTCGTCTGGCGCCGGGGCATCGGGGCTGTGCGTGCTGCAAACCTCCCCCCATTGCAGCCAGTTCGATGCCTGCGCCGCCAGATGTTGGTGGCTGAGCTGCACCATCCACAGCTGCGCCAGCACAGCCAGCAGTGCAAGCAGGCTGGCCGCGCGGTAGCGGTGTTTGGGGATGCGGTGCAAAGTCACAGGGCCTGTATTGTCTGTGGGCGTGCGGGCGTTTGAACGGCCTCACCGTGCGGATGCTGGTCGATATTGCGCTGCATCAAGAGCGCGGCGTGGTGGCGCCAGGGCGCGCGCGTGGGCCCTCAGGTATTCTCGACTCGCTGCCGCCGACGGAGAGGGGACTGTGCCTTGTGCCTCGCGAACGGACGGCCTTCACCCATCAAAAGACGTGCCATGTCCCTGACCATTTACGGCATTGCCGCATCCCGCGCCGTGCGCCCCCTCTGGGCCGCCACGGAACTGGGCCTCGTCTACGACCATGTACCCCTGCGTTACCAGGAAGGCGCCACGCGCAGCGCTGAATTTCGGACGCTCAACCCCAACGGGCATATCCCCGTGCTGGTCGATGAACGCCCAGAGGGCAAGGTTGTGCTGTGGGAAAGCATGGCCTGCACGCTCTACCTTGCGCGCTACCACGGCAAGCCCGATGGCGTGGGGATCAGCCCTGTGACGCCAGAGGAAGACGCGCAGGCCTTGCGCTGGAGTTTCTGGACGGTGACCGAACTGGAGAAAGATGCCCTGACCGTGCTCATGCACCGGCGCGTCATGCCAGAAGCCCAGCGCAAGAGCGATCTGGCGGCCGCTGCGGAAAGGCGCCTCAACGTCCCCCTTGCCGTACTGGAGGCGGAACTGCGCACTCAGCATGAGCGCGGCCGAGATTGGCTGGCCGGTACCCGCTTTACCGTGGCTGACCTGTGCGTCGCCAGCGTGCTCGCCTGGGCCATGCCGGCACGCGCCCTGCTGGCAGCACACCCACTGAGCGCGCAATGGCTGGTGCGTTGCCTGGCACGTCCGGCACAGCAGGCGATGCGCGAACTCGCACGCCAGTACGGCGTGGAAGACTATCAAAAAAATAGCTGCTAACGCTTACCCTATAAGCGCTAGCAGCTATTTTTACTTGAAATTTCGCCACCCGCAAGTGGCGCAGCGACGCCTTAGAATTGCCCTAGCGCAGCACCAGCACGGGAATATGCGAATGCGTCAGCACATGCTGGGTTTCGCTTCCCAGAAGCAGGCGCTTGATGCCCTTGCGGCCGTGCGAGGCCATGACGATCAGATCGCACTTGTGCTTCTTGGCCGCGGCAATCACCGCTTCGGCCACCAGATCAGACTTGGCCACCACTGCTTTGGCCGTCACACCCTGGGCGGTTGCATCGGCCTTGATGGCGTCTACCGTTGTTTGGGCGTTTGCGGTCCATTGCGCTTCGATCTGCTTGACGTTCTGGGCGTCCACTGGCAATGCGCCCTCCATGTAGCTGCGCGGGTAGCGCGGCACCACCTTGAGCGCCACCAGCGTCGCGCCCGTCAAAGCCGCGAGGGACAGGGCGCTTTGCACCGCTTTTTTGGAGAGATCGGAGCCATCGGTGGCAACGAGAATGCGCTGGTACATGAGAGGCCTCTTGGATGAACACAACAATGGGCACAGCGTAGGCGCCGAGTGCGCTCTCGGACTTGATTCAAGTCAATTCCATGAAAGTAGTGTGGGTTAAGCTTGCGCCATGTCAAAGAGTTTTTCGGCACCAGCAACTTCGGCACCCCTGCCGCAAGCCCAAGGTGTCTCTGCCGAGCAGCTCCACAGCGTGGAAAATTTGCTCGACGACCCTGCGGAGTGGCCTGCGTTTGGCCGCCCGGTGGAGTCTGCAGGCGAAGGCAATCATTGGGAATCGCATCTTGTCATCGAGGGCATGCATTGCGCAACCTGTGCCTTGACCATAGAAGACGCGCTGCGCGCGGTCCCCGGAATTGCGCAGGTCGATGTCAGCGCCGCGACCCAGCGCGCACGCGTGGTGTGGGCTGCGGATGCCACGCGGCCTTCGCAATGGCTGAATGCCGTGCGCAAGGCGGGCTACCGCGCACTTCCTGCGGTGGATGAGGCAGCGCGCGAGCAGCGCGTGCGCGAGAACCGCCGTGCACTGTGGCGTTTGCTGGTGGCGGGCTTTTGCATGATGCAGGTGATGATGTATGCGTGGCCGGCCTACATCGCGCAGCCTGGTGACCTGAGCGTTGAAATGGAGTCGCTGCTGCGCTGGGCCTCCTGGGTCATTACCTTGCCGGTGGTGCTGTTTGCCTGCGGACCATTTTTTTCCAGCGCCCTGGCAGATGTCTACCATCGCCGCATCAGCATGGACCTGCCAGTCGCCTTGGGCATGGCGATCACGTTCGGGGTGAGTACGCTGGGCACCTTTCAGCCCGAGGGCTTGTTTGGGCGTGAGGTGTACTACGACTCACTGACCATGTTTGTCTTCTTCCTGCTGACGGGGCGTTGGCTGGAGCTGCGGCTGCGTGAGCGTACTGCCGGTGCGCTCGAAGCCGTGATGAACCGGCTGCCGGACAGCATCGAGCGACGCAGCGGCGACGGCAGCTTTGTCCGCGTTCCGGTGCGCCGCCTTGTGGCAGGCGACGTGGTGCGCGTGCTGCCCGGAGAGGCGTTCCCTTCGGATGGGCGTTTGACAGCCGGCAGCTCGCGGGTGGACGAGGCCTTGCTGACCGGCGAGTCCGCACCGCGCTGGCGCACCGTGGGGGCATCGGTTTGTGCGGGCAGCATTAACTTGGAAGCCGCCGTGGAGATGGAAGTCGTTCGCTTGGGCGCCGACACGCGCTTTGGCGAAATTGTCGCGCTGATGGAAAGCGCCTCGCTGCAAAAGCCCCGCCTGGCCCAGTTGGCTGACCGTGTGGCGCGGCCGTTTTTGGTTTTCGTGCTGCTGGCAGCGCTGGCGGCGCTGCTGTGGTGGTGGCCGCGCGACCCGCAGCATGCGCTGATGGTGGCGGTATCGGTGTTGATTGTCACCTGCCCCTGTGCACTGTCGCTGGCCACCCCCGTGGCCATGCTCTCGGCCGCTGGTGCCTTGGCGCGCGAAGGCGTTCTGGTGCGCAATCTGCAGGCGCTTGAAACCCTGGCTGGCGTTGATACGGTGGTGTTTGACAAGACCGGCACGCTGACGCTCGACCGCATGGTGCTGCGCCACACCGAGGCGACGGGCGGCTTGTCGCCTTCAACCGCGCTGGAGCTGGCGGCAGCGCTGGCGCGGCACTCGCTGCATCCGGTATCGCGTGCGCTGGTGGCGGCTGCGGAGCAAGCCTTGCCGCAAGGCGCTCCGTCTTGGGACGTGAGCGAGGTTGTCGAAATACCGGGGCGGGGCCTCAGCGCGCAAGTTCGGACTATCGGTGGCACCGGTCCAGTGCGGACGCTGCTGCTGGGCTCTGCCGAGCATGTGGGCGTGGCGTTGCCTGAGCGTGACTGCGTGCAGGTGTGCATGGGCTGGGCCGAAGACGCAGTTTCGCGTCGCGTGAGCGCACGTTTTGAATTGGACGAGCAATTGCGCGGTGATGCCGGGTTGTCGCTGTGTGCGTTGGCACAAGCCGGTATTGCAGTACAGGTGCTTTCGGGCGATCGGTCTGCATCGGTAGGCCGCGTGGCGCGGCGGGCGGGTATTGCCAATTGGCGGGGCGATTGCACGCCGGCCGACAAACTGGCTGCGCTTTGCGCCTTGCAGGCAAACGGGCATCGCGTCGCCATGGTGGGTGACGGGCTGAACGATGGCCCCGTGCTCGCCGCTGCCCACGTCTCCTTCGCTTTCGGCAGCGCTGTGCCGCTGGCGCGCTTGCGTTCCGATTTCGTGATGCTGGGTGGGCAGTTGCGTCTGATTGCGCAATCCATCGTGCTGGCGCGCAAGACGCTGCGTGTGGTGCGGCAAAACCTTTGGTGGGCGGCTGGCTACAACGCCTTGTGCGTTCCGCTGGCCATTGCTGGGTGGATGCCGGCATGGCTCGCTGGCCTGGGCATGGCCACAAGCTCCTTGTTGGTGGTGCTCAACGCGGCGCGCCTGGCGCGTGCCATGCCGCCGCTCGCGCCACTGGTAGAGACACAGGCGCAATGCACTTCCCTCGTCCATGCGCAGATGCGTGCCTGATCTTCAAGGAACTTCCATGGATATTTTGTATGTGCTCATCCCGCTGTCCGTAGGTTTGGTGCTGCTCGTGCTGCTCGGTCTTTGGTGGGCGGTCTATCGTGGCCAGTTCGAAAATATCGACCAGGAAGCGGAGCGCATTCTTCGAGAGAATTGACGTTAGTCAAAAACATTACTTACAGCACGGTTAATATTTTTGCAGACTTCCAGAGGTAATTGATGACTCCTTCAACCACAGCAAATGCCGGCTATTACAACGACACCGTTGTCCGGCAGTTTTCCATCATGGCCGTCGTATGGGGCGTGGTCGGCATGCTGGTCGGCGTGTTTATCGCCTCCCAGCTGGCTTGGCCAGAGCTGAACTTCGGCATACCCTGGCTTAGCTACGGGCGTTTGCGCCCACTGCACACCAACGCGGTGATCTTTGCCTTCGGTGGCTGTGCACTGATGGGGACCAGTTATTACGTCGTACAGCGCACCTGCCAGGTGCGTTTGTTTGGTGGGCCGTTGGCGGCCTTTTCTTTCTGGGGCTGGCAACTGGTGATTCTTGCTGCGGCCATCAGCCTTCCGTTGGGCTATACCACCAGCAAGGAATATGCTGAGCTTGAGTGGCCCATCGACATCCTCATCACCATCGTATGGGTAGCCTATGCCATCGTGTTCTTTGGCACCATCGGCATACGCAAGGTGCGCCACATTTACGTGGCGAACTGGTTTTACGGCAGCTTTATTCTGGCGGTGGCACTGCTGCACATCGTCAACAGCGCGGAAGTGCCCGCCGGCTTCATGAAGAGCTACTCGGCCTATGCCGGCGTGCAGGATGCCATGGTTCAGTGGTGGTACGGCCACAACGCGGTCGGGTTCTTCCTCACGGCGGGCTTCTTGGGCATGATGTACTACTTCATTCCCAAGCAGGCGAACCGGCCTGTGTACAGCTACCGCCTCTCGATCGTCCACTTTTGGGCGCTGATCTTCACCTACATGTGGGCGGGCCCGCACCACCTGCACTACACGGCCCTGCCTGACTGGACGCAGTCGGTCGGCATGGTGTTCTCGCTGATTCTGCTGGCTCCCAGTTGGGGCGGCATGATCAACGGCATGATGACGCTGTCGGGCGCATGGCACAAGCTGCGTGAAGACCCCATCCTGCGCTTCCTGATCGTTTCGTTGTCGTTCTACGGCATGTCCACTTTTGAAGGTCCGATGATGGCCATCAAAACGGTCAATGCGCTTTCGCATTACACGGACTGGACGATCGGCCACGTGCATTCGGGTGCACTTGGTTGGGTGGGACTGATCACCATCGGCTCGCTCTACTACCTGATTCCACGCCTGTTCGGTCGCGAGAAGATGCATTCTGTCAAGGCCATTGAACTCCACTTCTGGCTTGCCACTATCGGCATCGTGCTCTACATCGCGTCCATGTGGATTTCCGGGGTGATGCAAGGCCTGATGTGGCGTGCAGTGAACGCGGATGGCACGTTGACCTATACCTTCGTCGAGGGTGTCAAGGCCACCTATCCCTTCTATGTGATTCGGGTGATCGGCGGACTGCTGTACCTCAGCGGCATGCTCATCATGGCTTGGAACGTCTGGCTGACGGTAAGTTCCGGCCGCTCCTCCACGGTGGCGATACCGGCCCTCAAGCCCGCCCACGCCTGAGTTTTGAGGATTGATTCATGTCACATACCAACAAAGTATCCAAAGGCTTCTCGCACGAGAGCATCGAGACCAACAACTTCTTGATGATCGTGCTGATCGTTCTGGTGGTTGCGGTGGGCGGCCTGGTGGAAATCGTGCCGCTGTTCTTCCAGAAATCCACGACCGAGCCCATCAAGGGACTCAAGCCCTACACGGCGCTGCAACTGATGGGCCGTGATATTTATCAGCGCGAGGGTTGCTACAACTGCCACTCGCAAATGATTCGGCCTTTCCGTGCGGAAACTCTGCGCTACGGCCACTATTCGGTGGCGGGTGAGTTCGTCTATGACCATCCCTTCCAATGGGGCAGCAAGCGTACTGGTCCGGACCTGCAACGCGTAGGCGGCAAGTACAGCGACGAATGGCACCGCATCCACCTGAACAACCCGCGGGACGTGGTGCCTGAATCCAACATGCCTGCCTACTCCTGGCTCAATACCGGCATGGTCGATCCGCAAGATGTTGCGCCGCACATGAGAGCCCTGCGCAGAGTAGGTGTTCCGTACACCGACGAGGAGATTGCCGCCGGAGCCAACGAAGTCAAGGGCAAGACGGAAATGGACGCCGTCGTGGCCTATCTGCAAGTGCTGGGCCGCTCGCTCAAATAACGGCAGGAGAACACCATGGATATCACTACCTTGCGCATCGTGTTCACGCTGCTGTCGTTCGCCTGCTTTCTGGGTATAGGCATATGGGCATTTTCCAGCCGCAACCGCGAGCGCTTTGAAGAAGCGGCGCGCCTTCCCTTCGAACAAGATTGATCCGATCAGCTCCGAAAACGAGAACATCCCATGAGCGATTTCACCCACAATTTCTGGTCGATCTACGTCGCCGGCATGACGCTGGCCGGGATCATCGGCTGCCTGCTGCTGCTGTGGTTCACCGCCCGCAAGAAAGTCGATGCCACAACCGACAACACCACCGGCCATGTCTGGGACGAGGACCTGACAGAGATGAACAACCCCATGCCGCGCTGGTGGATGTGGCTGTTTGTCATCACCATCGTTTTCGGCCTGGGCTACTTGGCGTTTTATCCTGGGTTGGGAAATTTCGCCGGCAAGCTGGGTTGGACCGAAGTCAAGGAATACCAGGAGGAAATGCAAAAGGGCGAGGCCGAGATCGCTCCTGTGTATGCACGGTTTGCCTCTTTGACGACGGAGCAACTGGCGGGTGACCCACCGGCCATGGCCATTGGCGAGCGCCTATTCATGAACAACTGTGCGCAGTGCCATGGCTCTGATGCCCGCGGTAGCAAGGGTTTTCCTAATCTCACGGACAAGGATTGGTTGCACGGTGGACTGCCAGAAAACATCAGTGAGACGATCCACAATGGCCGGATTGGCATGATGCCGCCTATGGCTGCGGCGGTCGGTACGGCGGACGACGTGCGCAATGTGGCGAATTACGTGCTCAGCCTCTCTGGCAGCCCGCACGATTCGGTGCGCGCATCGCTAGGCAAGTCCAAGTTTGTTGCTTGCGCTGCCTGCCACGGCATGGACGGCAAGGGCAACCAGGTGATCGGAGCGCCTAACTTGACGGACGACATCTGGCTTCATGGTTGGGGCGAGGCCGCCATCACTGCCATGGTCAACAATGGGAAAACCAATGAGATGCCCGCGCAGGCCAGTAAGCTCACCGAGCCACAAATACGGGTGTTGACCGCCTACGTGTGGGGTCTGTCGAACCGGCCCAAAGCTGCACAATGACCCTGCGGATTTCCCTGGTTTCCGGGGTCGGTATCCGATCGCTGCAACCAGGGGAATTGTCCCGAGGGTCTGAAATTTCTTTGTACGTGGCACTTTCGTTCTGATGTGCTGAATTTCTAAAGCAGTTTTCCATGAATACCCCAGGCGATAAGCCTCGCAAGGTCATCCCGATTGCCCCAGTGGCATCGGAGCCATCTGCACAGAACTCTGTGTCTTCTCTCTACGAGGCGCAGAAGAAGATTTACCCACGTTCAATTAGTGGGTTTTTCGCGCGGTGGCGCTGGGCCCTGGTGTTTCTCACCCAGGCCGTGTTCTACGGTCTGCCGTGGCTGGAGTGGGGACAGCGACAGATGGTGCTGTTCGACTTGGGCGCGCGCCGTTTCTATATGTTCGGCCTGGTGCTGTACCCGCAGGACTTCATTTATTTGACGGGCTTGCTGATCATCTCCGCGTTGTCGCTGTTTCTGTTCACCGCAGTGGCCGGTCGCTTGTGGTGCGGCTTTGCTTGTCCACAAACGGTCTACACCGAAATATTCATGTGGATCGAGCACAAGGTCGAGGGCGATCGCAGCGCCCGCGTGCGACTCGACAACGGTCCGTGGACGGCCGAGAAAGTCTGGAAAAAATCGCTCAAGCAAGCACTGTGGGTGCTGATTTCGCTATGGACAGGCTTCACGTTCGTCGGCTACTTCGTGCCCATTCGCCAGTTGGGTATCGAGCTGCTGGCGCTCCAGGGAAGCTGGCAAGTGTTCTGGGTGCTGTTCTATGGGTTCGCAACGTATGGCAATGCCGGCTTCTTGCGCGAGCAAGTGTGCAAGTACATGTGTCCGTACGCACGTTTCCAGAGTGCGATGTTCGACAAGGACACACTGATCGTCACCTACGACGAAGCACGTGGCGAGCCGCGTGGTCCCCGCGTCAAGACGGTGGATTACAAGGCCAAGGGGCTGGGCGATTGCATTGATTGCACTTTGTGCGTCCAGGTCTGCCCCGTGGGCATTGATATCCGTGATGGCCTCCAATACGAATGTATCGGTTGCGGTCTGTGCGTGGATGCGTGCAACAGCGTGATGGACAAGATGCACTATCCACTCGGGTTGATCCGGTTTTCCACGCAGAACGCCGTGGTCAAAGGCTGGGGCAAGGCGGAGATTTTCCGCCACGTGCTGCGCCCGCGCGTGCTCATCTACACTGGTATTCTGGTGGCGCTGTGCGTGGGCATGCTGACAAGCCTCATCATGCGCACTCCGTTGAAGGTCGATGTGGTGCGGGACAGGGCTGCACTGTCGCGTATCGTGGCAGGGGGAAAGCTTGAGAATATTTATCGACTTCAGATCATGAACGCCACCGAAACCACGCACCGCTACCGCATCAGTGCCGCGGGGCTCGATGGGCTGGAGTTGGCCTCGGAGCCCGAATTCGAAATTGAGGCTGCGCAGTCGCGTTGGGTGCCGGTTAATCTGCGCATTCCCTATGGCTCGGCCGAGCCTGGATCTCACCCAGTGCATTTTGATATTGAAGCCATTGGCACGAATGCGCATGTCCGCGAAAAATCGGTTTTTCTGGTGCCACGCTGATCAGACTGAATTCGCAGCCATGGTCGGTGCCGCCTACCTCCCTGATTGACCCTCATGATCAACCCATCCGCTCCTTCTGCTGATTCTTCCAAGCCCCAACCCTGGTGGAAATTTGGCTTTGTCTGGCTCATTTTTGGTGGACCTGCCGTCGTCGTGGTGGCATCGTTTGTCACCCTGTGGCTGGCCATTCGAACGCCGGATCCGGTGATCGATGAAAACTACTACCAGCATGGCATGGCCATCAACAAGACGCTCACCGCACAGGAGCACAGCCTTGCCCCTGCGATGAAAGGGCGCAACCATGCGGCAACACCGGCTGAAGACGTACCGCGCTGAAATCGCTGCGCCCAATCACCTTTAGAGGAAGCAAGCAGATGTGGACCCAACGCCTGATGTGGATTGCATGGCCCGCCTTTTTGGTCGCGGGCCTGCTCGAAATGCTGGTTTTTGCCATGGTCGATCCGAGTGATCTGCACTGGTTTGGTGAGCCGCTTGGATTGTCTCGCCAGGGCGTGTACACGCTGGCGTTCTTCCTGTTTTGGGCAATGACGATTGCATCCAGCGCATTGACCACCTTGCTCTCGTTTTCACCTTTCGAGGTCAATCGCTGTCCTGTGCCCAATGGCGAACGACCAGACGATTGCCGAAAAATCCACATGCGCACCTGACTTTCGCTTGGAACCCGACACATGGCAGACGCTGCAATGTCCCCTTTCCCATTTTTTTCAACCTGCGACTTCTGCGACCTGCGCAAGACAGACGACAGCGGCGCTTTTCGCGTGCTGCCTCCGAGCTTGTCATCGTTCGGAGGCAAGCGCGTATTCGCCGGGCCTGTGAGCACAGTCAAATGTTTTGAAGACAATGCTTTGGTAAAGGCGGCGCTCGACACGCCCGGCGAGGGCCGCGTTTTGGTGGTCGACGGTGGTGGCTCGCTGCGCCGCGCTCTTGTGGGGGGCAACCTGGCGGCGGCGGCTGCGGCGAATGGGTGGGCCGGCGTCGTGGTCGACGGCTGTGTGCGCGATGCAGCAGAACTGGCGGCTGCGTCAGTGGGGATTTGCGCCCTCGGCCTCATGCCCCTGCCAACCACCAAACGTGGCGAAGGGCAGCGCGATGTCGCGATTCAAGTGCTTGGGGTATCGGTGCGTCCTGGTGATTGGCTGTATGCCGATCAGGACGGCATAGTGGTCAGCACTACTGCGTTGCACGCCCCCTGAGTGCTGTGCCAGAGCGGCACCAGCACTTGCAAGGCACCCATGGCGCTGGTTGTGCCCCTCTCATCCCGTCGTATGGGCGACGAACCAGAAACCGTTTGGCTGACGAGCGCTCGCATGCGGGTCAGCCGCCCCGAAGCCTTGTCCGTGGTGGGCACTGCACGTTGTGCATGCAGTCCAGGGCAAGTGGCTAACGGCTAACGGCTAACGGCTAACGGTGGTCCGAATATTTGTGTGCATGGGTTATTGGCTTGGGCTTCGCACCTTCTGGCCCCGCCTTGACCGCCTTATCGGCGTGGGCAAGCAGCTGGGCACATTCGGCGTCGTCTTCTGCCGCTGGAACCGTGATGGGCACAAGTGCCAGGGCGGTGGGGGCCGCGACCGCGGCGACGATTGCAGCACCAGCACGAGCCAGTAAGGGGCCTGCCTCAAATCCCACCTTGGGATCGATGAAGGGGCCGCGTACGGTGAGTGGCGTACGCAGCGAGAAGAATTTCCATTGCAACGATTCAGGTTTGACACGCAGGTTGATGTATTCATGCCCAAAGTCAACCGTTCCGACCGCCTCGACTACCGCCTCGTTGGTGCTCAATTTGACCGAGCGCGTTTGGGCCATGCCGTTCTTGATGCCAAAGTCCGCCATGGCGCAACGCAGTTTCACTTCCTTGTCGGCGCCAAACAGCTTGGTGACAATTACGCTGCCCAAGTTGAGCGCGGCCAGATCCAGGAGCTGCTTGCTTAGTGTGCCGTCACGCACATACAGGCGCGCCTCGCCAGAGCTGCTCGCGAGCATGCTGGCAATGGAGTCCCCCCTGCTTGCCAGAGCAAATGCGCCGTCCATACGACCGAGGCTCTTGTCCATCAATGCCACTTTGGGAAACAACGCAGACAGTTTAAGGCCGTCCACCGTCGCATGAATGCGGGCATTCAGAGGGTCTGTATGGCCATCAAGGTCCACTTGGGTATCAATCCGCCCTTTGGCTACGCCGAAGCGCAAGGGGTTCAGGTGCAATGTGCCGTTCTTGAGGGTGGCACGCATACTCAGGTTGTCCAAGGGCAGAGACGATGGGCCCAACAATTTTTCGCCGAGAAAGGCGATGTCCAGGTCCATTGCCACCCAGCGATCTGTTGCGAATTTGGTGTTGGGCAGAACCTTCCCGGGGCGGGCAGTTTCCTTTTTGTCTGATTCTGTGCTTTGGGTCGTGCCAATGATGGGGCCGAGATCCGCCAAGCGGAGTTTTTTGGACTTCAATTGCCCCCTCAAATGCGGCCGAGGTTGCCCGGAGGTGTAGGTGAGATGCCCTTCCAGGTCGCTTTCGCCCACGGTGCCGGAGAAGTCCTCGTAATCCCACGTTGCGTGTTCTGGCTCCAGGCTGCCGACCAGATGGCCACTGGTCTTATAAGGTGGCGTATTGGGAAGCACGAGCCCTGTCAGCCCGTAGAGATCGGCCATGGAGTCGCCCTCGAGCTGCACCTGCAAATCGACGCCAGAGAGCTTGCGGGGGTTGGACACAGTGCCTCGCGCCTGCGCGCGCGTGTTCCCGGCACGCACTTCGAAGTCCACGGGGTAGTCCACTGATGCATCGCGCAGTGACAGCAACTGCCCCACACGTCCCCAGCCTTTAAGTTTCGCATTGCGGAACTTGCCGCTCATCTCGACGCGCAGCCCATAGCGGGCACTGTCCTCGTCAGTCGATGCCGTTTTGTCTTGCTCTTCAATGGCGGCGCGCAGCGCCAGCTGCTGCATTTGGTCGGCGTACGAGAGGCGGGCCTGGGTAAGCCCCAGCTGTCGCACGTCTACTCTCCAGGGATTGGGCTGTGCCGTATCGGCTTCCTGCGTCTGGCGGGGAAAAGTCCAGTTGTTTTCGCCATTTTCCTTGCGCGCAAGCGCTATGTCGGGGGCAGAGAGCATCAGCGTGTCGATCAACACCACGCGTCCCAGCAAGGGCAGCAGCCGCAGGCTTGCGCTGGCTTGCTTGACTTGCGCCATGAGCGGTTGTGTGTCGGCAGCCCCATCCTTGCGGGCAGGTGGGGCCAGGGAGGGTGGCTGGGAGTGCGTGCTTGGCGCATCCAGGGAGCCAAGATCGCCAAAATGCTTGCGATTGGCCAGTTCCAGATCCCTTGCCTGAACCAGAAGTCCCGGAACCCAGTGGCGCCACCCGGTGTCCAGGGGCTGGGGCCAGATCCAGTGGGCCTCAAGATTTCCCTTGATTTCAAAATGCCGGCCACTGGCTGTACTGACCTGTTCATTGATCCATGGCCTGGCGCGGTTCCAGTCGATCAGGTGTACCGCCAGCAGCGTGGCGAACGGAAACACCAAGGTGGCCGCGCACAGCACAAGCGCAGCGCGCAGCCAAAGGAGGCGTGCCAGGGCAGGGCGTTGCGGTGACGGCGGAGCGCTTGGGGGGTCGATGGTGACCATAGGCCCGCTATGCTACGGCGGCCCCAGCAGGAGTTGGCGCGTGGGCGAGGTTTGCCGCCCTTGTCCTACATCAAGACCGCTATACCCCGTCGTTCATGTATTGCGCAGGCAAGCAGAACATACTGCTACAGCACTGCAAAAAGTTTTTCTCGCAGTTCTGGCAGGCGCTTGTGACCTATTGAATTGGATTCCAGTGCCTGGGCCCAAGCGTGGTACACCTCGCGCAATTCACTGCTGCTCTTGCAGTTGTAGATCGACTCGATCAGACTGATACGGTTGTGGTGTCCGAAGATGTTGTTGACGGTATTGGTCATGAAATTGCGCGCCATTTCCATTTCCTTGGCGCTGCGCGATTCTGCTGGTGGCAAAACGGCCAGCCAGTCGGTGGAGGCAGGAGCAAGCATGGATGCCTCGGCCGCAGAGCCGGTTGCCGGGGAGGCCTTCGCTGGCAGCACAGCCTTCATTTCTACGCAGTCGCGGTCAAGGAGTTCGTTCAGGTATTGCGCAAGCTCGTGCCCGGCCACAAAGGGCTCCAGGTCGTGTCCGGTGCGGCGTCCGTCAATCAGCACCAGCAGCCGCCGCGCCAAGGGGCTGAGTCCCAGCGAACGCGAGGCGATTTCTTGCTGCCCGGTGGTGGTTTTGGAGAAAATGGCGGAGCGTAAGTCGGTGGGGGTATCTGGCATGAAGCCGGGATCCTTGAAAAAGCGGAATTCCTCTCTCGATAGTGATCTACGGGATAGGGACTGCACACTGGGGTTTTTACCGATTTTGCGGAGAGATACCAAGAAAGCGGGTGATTGGCCGTTCCTTGCCGCCGCAGGGCTACAATTTTTCGGCCCCCGACAGGCCTATCTACCCAACGCCATGCAAAAAAACCGCCGCCCAGCTGTACTGCCGATGCGCGATGGTGTGAGCCCGAGCTGTGTGGTGCTGCCTTCCAAAGGGCATGGATTGGCGTTGGATTTTCTCTGCGATCGCATTCCCAAGGTCTCCCGTGCCGACTGGGAACGGCGTATGGCGGCGGGGGAAGTCGTGGATGAGCACGGTCAAACGGTGCTCCCTGTAAGTTTGTTTGTACCCGGTCTCAGGTTGTTCTACTACCGCAGCCTGGCGAGCGAGCCCCGACCGCCGGACGCAGAAGTCGTGGTGTACCGCGATGCCCACCTATTGGTGGCCGACAAGCCGCACTTCATGCCGGTCACGCCCTCGGGCCGCTATCTGCACCACAGCCTGCTCGTGAGGCTCAAGCGGGCCTACGGCTTGAGTGAGCTCTCGCCCCTGCACAGGATTGACCGGGACACCGCGGGCCTGGTCCTGTTTTCGGTGCAGCAGGCCACACGTGGCACCTACCAGGCGTTGTTTCGCGAGCGCTGTATCGACAAGGAATACGAGGCCATTGCGCCCATCTGGCCGCACGGGACGCCGCCACGTGAGCGCGCCAGCCGCCTTGAGGAAAGCCCGCAGTTTTTTCGCATGCACGAGGTAAGCGGTCCGGCCAACAGCCTCACGCATATCGATGTGTTGGAGACGGGCACTGATTGGGCACGTTACCGCCTGCGGCCGGTCACGGGCAGACGCCACCAGTTGCGCGTGCACATGGCGGCGCTTGGTCTGCCGCTGCGCAACGACGCGTTCTACCCCGAAGTGAACGACCCGCCGGAGGGCGATTGGTCTCGGCCCTTGCAGTTGCTCGCGCGCTCGCTGGCCTTCACCGACCCCTTGACGGGGGAAGCCAGGTTTTTTGCCAGCCAGCGGTCGCTATTGCCACTGGGCGATGGTGGTGCCTGAGTCCATCCCTTACTGCTACTAAATTGATATCTGGAACCGCTTACCTGGTAAGCGGTAGAGGCCGAAAACACCTAAAACTCTGGCGCCGAGGTGAACTGCAGTGGTTCCGCGGTTCGCGGATGCGCGAAAGCCATTCGCGTGGCATGCAGCAGCAATCGGGGGGCGCTGGCCGCGTCGCCGTACAAGGCATCACCCAGGATGGCGTGGCCGATGGCCGACAGGTGCACGCGCAGCTGGTGCGTGCGCCCTGTGAGCGGTGCGAGTTCCAGCCGAGTGGCATCGCTACCTTGGGCCGGTCCGAGGATGCGCCACTGGGTTTGGCTGGCTTTGCCCAGTGCGTGGTCGATGACGCGCAGCGGGCGGCGCGGCCAGTCTGCGGCGATGGGCAGGGAGATGGTGTTCCAGCCGCCATCCGCTTGCGCTGCGGGCCCGCCGTGCGGTCTTCCGTGCACGATGGCCTGGTAGCGTTTGTGAACCCGCTGCTCGGCAAATGCGGCCGACAGAAGGCGCTGCGCCTCGGGATTGCGTGCCATCACCAGCAGCCCAGAGGTCGCTTGGTCCAGGCGATGCACCACCAGTGCGCCCGGCCAGCGCTGACTGGCACGCTGGCTCAGGCAGTCGCTTTTGTCAGGCCCGCGCCCTGGCACGCACAGCAGGCCGGAAGGCTTCTCCAGCACCAGCAGATCCGCATCAGCGAATATGGCGACCACGTCTGGCGGTGGCGCCTGCGGTTCAGGCATCGCCACGCACCAGGCGCTGCACGGTGGTGCAGAGTTCTTCGACGTCGTTGGGTTTGTGCACCAGCGCGCGCGCGCCAGCGCGGATCGCCGCTTCTTCGATCTCTTGCGTGACGTAGCCAGAGGCCAATGCAACCGGCAGATCGGACCGCAGCCTTTGCGCCTCGCGCAAGAGGTCCAGCCCGGAAAAGCCCGGCATGTTGTAGTCGGTCACCAGCAGGTCGTATTTCCAGGGCGCTTCCGCCAGGGCCGCGAGGGCGCCGCGCGGATCGGTGAATCCGCTCACCTGGTAACCGCGCCGGCGCAGGAGGCGCTGCACCAGAAAGACCAGCGCCTGGTCGTCGTCCACGTACATGACATGGTGAGGAGTGCCCGTGCGCGACGCCTCGGCCACCAGCGGCGCGGGGGTGCTGGCAACGAACTCAGGCGCCTGTGCCTCGTCTTCGGCTGTGGGGAAGTAAAGAGTGAAGCAGCTTCCTTCGCCCAAGGTGGCGCGCACATCCACAGCGCCTCCGTGGGCGCGCATCACGCCATGCACGACGGCAAGACCGAGCCCTGTTCCCTGGCCCACGGGCTTGGTGGTGAAGAACGGCTCGAACACGCGCGTCAACGTATCTGCATCGATGCCCGGGCCATTGTCGTGCACGATGATGGCCACATAGCGGCCCGCTGCGAGACCCAGGCGCTCGCGAACGCGGGCATCGGGTTGGGCCGGGTGGGCTTGTACCGTGACGTGGCCGCGGCGCCCGGTCATCGCCTGGATGGCGTTGGTGCACAGGTTGAGAACGGCCTGTTCGACCTGTGTCGCATCGGCCAGTATGGGGGGCAGGGCGCTGGACGCGCGCACCTGCAGTTCAACCGTGGGCGGTAGCGTGACCCGCAGCAGACGCTCGGTGTCGTGCAGCAGCGCCTCCAGGCGAACCGGTGTTCGCCGAGGTGGCTCGTTGCGGCTGAAGGTGAGGATTTGGCGCACCAGGTCGCGGGCGCGGCGGCCGGCTTTGGCGATTTCGCGCAGGCTTTCCTGCACAGGAGAGTCTGGTGGGCAATCCGCCCGCGCCAGCTCCACGTTGCCCAGAATAGCCCCGACGATGTTGTTGAAGTCGTGCGCAATACCGCCGGCCATGGTGCCGATGGCCTGCATCTTGTGCGATTCGCGCAGTTGCAGTTCCAGTTCGCCACGCCGCTCCTCTGCACGCTTGCGCGCCGTGAGGTCACGGGCAAACACAGTGGTGGTCTCGCCGTCGGCGTGCTGCTCGAACGAGACGCTCACCTCCACGGCCAGTTCGTGTCCGCTTGCGGTGCGCGCCGTCATTTCACCCAGCAGGGCCTGTGTGGTGAGCGGTGCAAACAACAGCGCCTCGGCCGCCTTGGGCAGAAAGCGCTCGAGCGGGCTTCCCAGGGCGTCGCTGACCGCGCACTGAAACAGCGCGGCAGCCGTGGGGTTGAACACGGTAATGCGCTGGTGCCGGTCCACGCACACGATGGCGTCGAGCGCTGAGTTGATCACGGCCGCCAGGCGCTTTTCACCAGCGTAGAGCTGTTCGTTGCGCTGTTGAAGCTCTCTTGTGCTTTGTTGCAAGGCGCGGCGCTCGGCCAGCAGCGGCCCCTGGTCTACCAGGGCGCAGAGGAACTGGTATTGCGAGAGATTGTTCTCCTGTGGCGTCTCGATGCGCGCGATGTGCAGGTCGCCCGTGATGTGCGTGGTCTCGCCAATGCGAAATACGACTTCGGTTGCTTCGGCATGTCCTTGCGCCGCCGCCTGCGAAAACGCGTGCTGCACGCGCTGTGCGTGTGCAGCATCCACAAAGGGCATGAGCGCAGTCAGCGGGCGATCGCCTTCGCCTGGCTGAAACGAGCGGTGCGCCATGGGATTGGCCTGAACCACCATGTCGTGTGCATCGATCACCATGAGTACCAGTGGCACACTGGCAAACAGCGCTTCGAAACGCTCGGATGCACTCTCGGCTGCGGCCTGGCTGTAGCGCAGCACCTCGTTTTGCGCCTTCAGTTCGGCCTGGGATTTGCGCAGCTCCGCGATCAGGCTCGCGACAGAGCCGGCGGGGCGAGCGTCGAGGTTGCGGCGCTCTGACACCGGCCAGTCCTGTGCTTGCGGCGGATACGCAGCCGGATCGGATTTGCGCAGCAGGTAGGAGAGATCAGGCTCATTCATGGGGCAAGCACCCGTGGCGCAGGCGCGCACGGGCGGCGGGCATGCGAGCGAGTGTACGCGGGAGCGCTGCGACGCGGCTGGAGCGGCGTTGGTTCAGCGCCCCGAATGCCATCGGGCCATGGCGGGCTCCGACTGCACCAACGCATACCGTGCCGAGGGCTGGCAGGCCAGGCAGGCGCGGGTGGGGCGCATCGCGCGGGGCTATTCGGCAGCGCTGACCGGAATGCAGCTACAGAACAGGTTGCGGTCGCCGTACACGTTGTCCACGCGGCCCACGCTCGCCCAGTATTTGTTGCTGCGCAGGGCCGCGACAGGGTAGGCCGCCAGCGCCCGGGGATACGGGTGGTCCCAGGTTTCAGACACCAGGCTGTGGGCGGTATGGGGCGCATTCTTGAGCGGGTTGTCGTCGCGCGGCCAGGCGCCCGATTCGATCTGGCGGATCTCGTCACGGATGGCAATCATGGCGCCAATGAAGCGGTCCAACTCGAACAATGTCTCGCTCTCGGTGGGCTCGACCATCAGCGTGTTGGGCACGGGGAACGAGAGCGTGGGCGCGTGAAAACCGTAGTCGATCAGGCGCTTGGCCACGTCTTCGGCCATCACGCCGCTGGTGTCCTTGAGTTGCCGCAGATCCAGGATGCATTCGTGCGCGACGTGACCGTTGGCCGATGCATACAGCGTCGGGTAATGGGGTTTGAGGCGCGCGCTGATGTAGTTGGCCGAGAGGATGGCCACTTCGGTCGCGGCCTGCAAGCCGACTGCGCCCATCATGCGGATGTACATCCAGGAAATCGGCAGCACCGCGGCGTTGCCCAGCGGCGCGGCGCTCACCGCGCCCACGCGCCCAGCGATACCGCCTGTGGCATGGCCTGGAAGGTAAGGCACCAGGTCTTCCACCACGCATACCGGCCCCACGCCCGGCCCGCCGCCGCCGTGTGGGATGCAGAAGGTCTTGTGCAGGTTCAGGTGGCTGACGTCGCCGCCAAATTCCCCCGGTGCGGCAATGCCGACCAGCGCGTTCATGTTGGCACCATCGACGTACACGCGGCCCCCATGCTGGTGCACCAGGGCGCACAGCTCTTTCACCTGTGTTTCAAACACGCCGTGCGTGCTGGGGTAGGTGATCATTACGCAGGCCAGATGGGCGCTGTACTGCTGGCATTTGGCCGCCAGGTCAAGCATGTCGACGTTGCCGTTGGCATCGCACGCCGTGACCACCACCTGCATGCCGGCCATCTGTGCGCTGGCCGGGTTGGTGCCATGCGCGCTGGCCGGAATCAGGCAGATATGGCGGTGCGCACCGCCGTTGGCAGCGTGGTAGGCACGGATGGCCAGCAGGCCGGAGTATTCACCCTGCGAGCCGGCATTGGGCTGCAGGCTGACGCCCGCGTAGCCGGTGGCCTCACACAGCCAGGCGCGCAGCTGCTCATCGAGCAAGCGGTAGCCTTCCAGTTGGTTGGCGGGCGCGAACGGGTGAATGTTGGCAAATTCCGGCCAGGTGATGGGCACCATCTCGCTGGTGGCGTTGAGCTTCATGGTGCAACTGCCCAGCGGGATCATGCTGCGGTCCAGCGCCAAGTCCTTGTCCGAGAGCAGACGGATATAGCGCAGCATCGCGGTCTCACTGTGGTGGGTGTTGAACACCGGGTGCGTGAGAAAGGCGCTGCTGCGGCGCAGGGCGGGCGGAATCAGCGACTCAACGCCGTTCTCGAATGCGCCGAAGGAAGGAGTCGCCTGCCCATCCTTGGCGAAAATTTTCCACAGCAACTCAATATCGGCGCGGGTAGTGGTCTCGTCGAGCGAGATACACAGCCAGTTTTCAAAGTAAATTCGCAGGTTGGCGCCCATGGATACTGCGCGAGCAGCTATTTCTTTGGTAGCGCCATCGGTCTTGAGCGTGACCGTGTCGAACGTGGCCTGCTCACGCACCGGCGCACCCAATTGCTGCAACCCGCGGGTCAAAATGGCCGTGTAGCTCGCCACGCGCTGCGCAATGCGCGAGAGGCCCTGTGGCCCGTGGTACACGGCGTACATGCTGGCCACCACGGCTGGCAGCACCTGCGCGGTGCAGATGTTGGAGGTGGCCTTTTCGCGACGAATGTGCTGCTCGCGCGTTTGCAGCGCCAGGCGGTAGGCGGGGTCGCCATGCACGTCCACGCTCACGCCTACGAGGCGGCCGGGCATGGAGCGTTTGAAGTCATCGCGGCAGGCCATGAATGCGGCGTGCGGGCCGCCCGCGCCCATGGGCATGCCAAAGCGCTGCGTGCTGCCAACGACAATGTCGGCGCCCCATTCGCCCGGTGGGGCAATCAGCGTCAGCGCCAGCAGATCGGCAGCCACGACAAAGGCCGCCTGCTTGGCATGCACCTTCGCCACGTCGGCGCGCAGATCGTCGATGCGGCCGCTGGTGGCGGGGTACTGGGCGAGCACGGCAAAGTAGTCGCCATCCAACGCGGCGTTCCATTCTTCGAGCGAATTGGCCAGCACCACCTCGATGTCCATGGGCGCGGCGCGCGTCTGTAGGACTTCAATGGTTTGCGGGTGCGCGTCGCCGGCCACGATGAAACGCATGCTCTTCGATTTGACCGAGCGGCGCGCCAGCGTCATGGCCTCGGCTGCGGCCGTGGCTTCGTCCAGCATCGACGCGTTGGCCACCGGCATGGCGGTGAGGTCGCAGACCATGGTCTGAAAGTTGATGAGCGCCTCCATGCGCCCCTGCGAAATCTCGGCCTGGTAGGGCGTGTAGGCGGTGTACCAGGCGGGGTTCTCCAGCACGTTGCGCAGGATGACGCCCGGCGTGTGTGTGCCGTAATAGCCTTGGCCGATGAAGCTGCGCAGTACCTGATTTTTCCCGGCGATGGCCTTGAGTTCTGTCAGCGCATCCGCTTCGGTGCAGGCGGGCGGCAAATCCATGGGTGTGCGGCGCGCAATGGAGCGCGGCACGATGGAGTCGATCAGCGTTCGGCGCGAGGCCTCGCCAATGGCCGAGAGCATGAGCGCTTCGTCTTCGGCGTCAATGCCGATGTGGCGGGGCAGAAATTCGGCTGCGTTTTCAAGCGCGCGCAGGGCAGGGGTGGAAGTCATCGGCGTGGACAGAAAAATAGAGCTTTCGCCCGCGCGGGCTGCGCAGGCGAAAGCGGGGGAAACGAGGGAGTCGCTCAGGCGCCCTTGGTGAAATTGGCGTAGGCCGGCTCATCCATCAGGGCATCGAACTGCGTCAGGTCGCTCACGCGCACCCGGAAGAACCAGCCCGCGCCCAGCGGGTCGGTGTTGGCAAGCGAGGGGTCGGCGCGCAGTGCTTCGTTTACTTCCACCACCTCGCCGGCGACCGGCATGTAGACGTCGGCGGCGGCCTTGACCGACTCCACGACGCCAGCCACCTCACCCTGGGCAAAAGTGGCACCCACTTCGGGCAGGTCGACGAATACCACGTCGCCCAGCGCGTCCTGTGCGTGCAGCGTGATGCCCACCGTGGCGGCTTCGGGGTTGCTGATGTTCACCCATTCGTGGTCGCGCGAGTATTTGACGGTCATAAAAATGCTCCAGAAAAAAGCTTGAAGAAAGAGGACCGGCCACTGTAGCGGTCGGTGTCGCAGGGGGCAATGCGGAACTGCCGCAGGGTTACCCGCGGAAATAGCGTGCCGGGACAAACGGCATGGCACCGACCTGCATCGGCACGGGCTTGCCGCGCACCATGGCAAACAGTTGGGTGCCGGGCGCTGCATAGTCCGAACTGACATAGGCCATGGCAATCGGCTGGTTCAGCGTGGGGCTCAGCAGGCCGCTGGTGACCTGGCCGACTTGCTGGCCGTCCATGTTCTCCAGGACCGCGGGTTCGCGCACCGGCACGCGCTCGGTAGCGATCAGGCCGACGCGCTTGCGGATAAGCAGGGTTGGGTCGTCGATTTGCGCCAGCACCTTTTCGGCGCCAGGGAAACCGCCAGCGCGCGCCCCGCCCGTACGGCGCACCTTCTGGATGGCCCAGTTCAAGCCCGCTTCGCTGGGGGTGGTGCTGGTGTCCAGGTCGTTGCCGTAGAGGCACAGGCCGGCCTCCAGTCGCAGCGAATTGCGCGCGCCCAGGCCGATGGGCGCCACTTCCGGCTGGGCCAGCAGCGCACGTGCCAGGGCCTCGGCCTCGCTCGCGGGCACCGAAATCTCAAACCCATCCTCCCCGGTGTAGCCACTGCGCGTGACGAAGCAGTCGGTGCCAGCGACGGCAAAGTTGCCGCCTGTCATGAAGACAAGTTGGTCGATGCCGGGTGCCAGCCGTGCCATCACGTTGGCCGCCTGCGGGCCTTGCAGGGCGAGCAGGGCGTGGTCTGGCAGGGGCTGCACGGTGCAGCGCTGGCAGATACGCGCCGTGATGTGGGCGATGTCGGCCACCTTGCAGGCGCCATTGACGATGACGAACAGACTGTCGGCGCTTTCCTTGAAGAACATCAGGTCGTCGAGGATGCCGCCCTCGTCGTTCAGCAGCAGGCCGTAGCGCTGTTTGCCCACCGCAAGGCCGATCACGTCCACGGGAATCAGTGTTTCAAAGGCAGCCGCAGCGTCGGTCCCGGTCAGGCGCAGCTGGCCCATGTGCGAGACGTCAAAAAGGCCCGCCGCCGTGCGCGTGTGGCGGTGTTCGGCCATCAGGCCGGCGGGGTACTGCACGGGCATGGAATAGCCGGCAAACGGCACCATGCGCGCGCCAAGCTCCAGGTGCAGGGCGTTGAGCGGTGTGGTCTTGAGGTCGGTAGCAGGAGCGGTCATGGGCAGATCTCGGGGCAAATGCGGGCCGCAGCTCGGAGGCCACGGAATTTGCCCTGCTGTCCGCTTTACCTGAGAGATTCACCCCATCGCCCTGGCTGGCCGTGCGGCTTGCTCCTTCGGTGGGCCAGTGGCGCTGCTCTGCGCAGCGCCCGGCCTCTCTCCAGCAAGGAAACGCCCGCATCGCTGCGGGCGGTTGCCAGTCCTTTTGCCTGAGCGTTCGGTGAACCTGCGCCTTCGGCGGCGCCGCAGCCCCGGTGCGGGGCGGGCGCTCTCTCCTGACCTGTGGAATTCTACGGCAGGCGCGCAGCAGGGGATGACCAGCCGGCAATTACCGGTCTGACTGTGCCCTGGCTAGTGGTAACCAGCCAGGGCCCCGGCAGTTCGTGCGTTCCGGTAAGAGCGCCTTGATGTCCACAGTGTGCCGGAAAGCTCAAAGACGAATTTGCTGAATTTCCGTCAATTTCCGAAAATTGAAGAATAATTTTCTGTATCGCAGAGTTTTATTGAATAATTTTGGATATGGATCGTCTCGACAGAAAAATTCTCGCTGTACTGCAACACAATGCCCGTGCCAGCCTGCAAGAGATTGGCCAAGCCGTGGGCCTGAGCCCCTCGCCGTGTTGGGGCCGCATCAAGAAGATGGAAGAGGCCGGCGTGATCGAGGGCTATACGGTGCGCATCAACCCGCAGGCGCTGGATCTGGCCGATACGGTGCTGGTGCAGGTCACGCTCGACAGCCATTCCGACAACACGCTGGAGAAGTTTGGCGAGATCCTCGCCAGCATTCCCGAGGTGATCGAGGCGCATCTGGTCTCGGGCGACTACGACTATTTGCTGCGTGTGGTGGTGAAAGATACGCGCGATTACGAGCGCCTCCTGCGCGAAAAACTCTACAAAATCAAAGGCATACGGCACAGCCGTTCCAGCTTCGTCCTGCGTACCTTGAAGAAGGCAGACCTTCCCCTGGAAATCTATTGACTCTGCATTGCCTGAGACCGCCATGAATTTGCGATTTGTTGAAGCCTTCTATTGGGTCGCCGCCCTCAAGAGCGTGACGCGCGCGGCAGACAAGTTGTTTCTTACGCAGTCGGCCATGTCGAGCCGGGTAGCAGCACTGGAAGACGAGTTGGGCGTCGTTCTGCTTGACCGCCGGGACAAGCAGTTCAAGCTGACCGTAGCAGGAACACGTTTCCTTGTGTATGCCAAGCGCATGCTTGAACTGCAGCGACAGCTCAAAGCCGAAATGGGCTCGGGCGCGCCGCTGGAGGTTTCGATTCGTCTTGGTGTCATTGAATCCGTTCTGCATTCCTGGTTGATCCCGTGGGTGGAGCAATTGCGCCGGGACAACCCGCTGCTTGAACTGGAACTGACGGTGGAGACGACCCCTGTTCTTCTGGACCAGATCAGGCGCGGCATGCTCGATGCCAGCTTTGCGGCGCTGCCAGTTTCGGGCGATGGAATACGCACGCAGGCGCTCGCGCCCATGGAAATGGTGTTTGTCGGAAATCGGAAACTGCACAGAAAACGCAGCTATGCGCTTGGCGACTTTGCTGCGACCGATATTCTTACGTTCCAGCGTGGCTCGCAGCCGCACGTGTATCTGCTCGATCTGTTCCGAAATGCGCAAGTGGAACCGCGCTGCGTGCACGCGATTTCATCCATTTCGGCAATGGTGCAGCTCGTGCAGGCGGGATTTGGGGTAGCGACGCTGCCTCGGCAAGCGGTGGAGCGAATGCTGTCGTTTCCAGACCTGCGTGCACTGCCTTGTGAGGTAACGCTCAAACCGCTACCGATTCATTTGAGCTACCACGAAGATCCTGCGTCCGCCGCTGCAGAAACGGTGGTGCGTTCTGCGTTGGCATTCATTGACGCGCACAAGCTGTTGACTGCGCTGGACACCTTGCCTGTTCAGAACAAGTAGATCCGGCGGCGTTATGCGCACGGCCCCGGTCTGCTGCCCTGGACGTTGCATCGCAAAAGGTGTCCGACGTTCTCGCAGATGGCACGCCGAGCCCTTGCTTCTGGTTTCGCCGTGAGCCTTTGAAAACCTCCGTAAAAACCCTCAGAGAAAAACCTAGGGATATCCCTATGTTTTTCTCTGAGGTGGGCCGCTCCTCTGTAATGCATCGAAAAAATCGATGCATTGACAAGAAATTTTTGAGTTTGCCAGCGCGATTCCAGGCCAACACAATCCGCCCAACGTCATGCATTTGACTTCTCTCAATGCAAGGAAATACGGTGGATTCAACTCAAGAACAAGTGCTTGCGGTCTTTGGAGCCGAGGGCAGCAGCAACCCGCATCAGGTACGTGACGCCATCCGCCGGGGCCTGTGGACCTCGCATACCAGTGGTCTGGCAGACGGCCACGTGCAGGGCAACGTGGTCATCCTGCCCAAGGTGCTTGCCTGTGATTTTCTGCGGTTCTGTCAGCGCAACCCCAAGCCCTGTCCGGTGTTGGCCGTGAGCGAGCCCGGCCAGTTCACCCTGCCTTCGCTGGGTGAGGGCATCGATATCCGCAGCGACGTGCCGCTGTACCGCATCTGGCGCCATGGAGAGCCAGCGGAGGAGGTCGCGGACATTGTCAGCGTCTGGCGGCCGGACCTGGTCACCTTCATCCTCGGTTGCTCGTTCTCCTTCGAGTACGCGTTGATCGAGGCTGGAATTCGCCTGCGCCACGTCGACGAAGGCAAGAACGTCGCCATGTTCCGCACCAATGTGCAAACCGTGCCGGCCGGCCCCTTTGGCGGGGCCATGGTGGTGACCATGCGCCCCATGCCTGCCGCCGATGTGATCCGCGCCGTGCAAGTCACCTCGCGCTTTCCCAACGTGCATGGGGCACCGGTGCATATCGGTGACCCGGCGCTGATCGGTATCGCCGATCTGGCCCGCCCCGACTACGGCGACGCCGTATCGCTGATGCCTGGCGACATCCCGGTTTTCTGGGCCTGCGGGGTGACGCCGCAGTCGGTCATCCTGAATGCGCAGCCGCCTTTTTGCATCACGCATGCGCCGGGGTGCATGTTGGTCACCGATCTTCTGAACCACCAGCTAGCCAGTTTTTAAAGGAGATAGACATGAAGAAATTTGCACTGTGCATGACGGCCGCCCTGAGCATGTGGGGCGCCCACGCCGAAGTTAAATGGGACCTGCCGACCGGCTACGGGGCCAACACGTTCCAGACGGAGAACGTGCAGCAGTTTGCCAAGGACGTCGACAAGGCGACAGGTGGACAGCTCAAGATCACACTGCACCCCGGAGGTTCGCTCTACAAGGCGAATGAAATCAAGCGAGCCGTTCAAACGGGTCAGGTTCCGGCCGCCGAGTTCATTCTTTCGGGGGCATCGAATGAGAACCCGCTGTTCGGTATCGATTCTGTGCCGTTCCTGGCAACCAACTATGCCCAGTCCAAGCGGCTGTATCTGGCGGCCAAGCCCGCGCAGGACAAGTTGCTCGCCTCGCAAGGCCTGAAGGTTCTGTTTACCGTGCCGTGGCCGGGCCAGTCGCTGTATTCGCTCAAGCCGGTGACCACACCCGCCGATTTCGTCGGAACGCGCATGCGTGCCTACAACCCGGCCACGACCAAAATCGCTGAAATGCTCAAGGCGCAGCCGGTCACGATCCAGCTCTCGGAACTGGGGCAAGCGCTGGCGACCAATACGGTCCAGAATTTTCTGACTTCGAGTGCGAGCGGTGTCGAGTCCAAACTGTATGAGCAGGTGAAATATTTTTATCCGGTCAGTGCGTGGTTGCCGCGCAATGCCACGGTGGTGAACATCAAGGCGTTCGAGGCGCTCGACAAGCCTGCCCAGGAGGCGGTCATGAAAGCTGCCGCGGACGCGGAAGCACGCGGTTGGGCCGCCAGTGAAAAACTCGATTCCGAGTACATCAAGGAGCTGGGTGCCAAGGGCATGGTGATTGGCGAGCCCAGCGATGCCATCAAGAAGACCCTCGCCGATATCGGCGAGAAGATGACCGCGGACTGGATCAAGTCGGTCGGGCCGGATGGCAAGGCCATTGTCGACGCCTATCGCAAGCCATAGAGCCACCAACGCTGCGGGTGACATTCGCGAGGCCCGCAACCCTGTGCTTGCAGCGCAGGACCAGCGAAAACCAATACGTTTATTCAGCGGCAAGGGAGCACGCGATGGACCACTTCGTCCGAAATTTCTACAGGCTGCTGATGGTGCTCTCAGGCATCTCCATGGTGGCAGCCTTTGTCATCGTCATCTTGGGCGTCATTTCACGCGAGGTGCCGTTCATTGCGATCAATGGACTGGATGCGTATGCGGGATATGCCATTGCAGCGGCGCTGTTCTTTGCGCTGCCAACAACGCTGGTGAACGGCGACCACATTCGCGTCACCTTGGTTATCAACCGCCTGTCGCCAAGAGGCCGGGGAATATTCGAGATCGGTTGCCTGTTTGCGGCAACTGCTCTTGCATTGTTCGTTGCATGGTATGCGTGCCGGGCGGTCTGGATCTCCTACATCACCCACGACGTATCGCCTGCTGCAGACGCGTCGCCGCTGTGGATTCCGCAGATCAGCATGGCCATCGGTTGCCTCGGCTTCGTACTGTCTTTTGTGCATGCGCTGCTGCTGTGTTTGCGGGGCGGCGCTCTGATTGCTGAAGGCGGCGAGGCCGCACGTACCGAATAGCCTGACAGGAACACCCATCATGGATTTGATTATTGCCGTTGCGCTCGTTGTGCTGCTGTTTGCAGTGCTTGGTTCGGGATTGTGGATTGGCCTGTCGCTGTTGGGCGTGGGGCTGATCGGCATGGAGCTTTTCACCAGCCGTCCGGTGGGCGACAGCATGATGCTGACCATCTGGGGCTCTACGTCGACCTGGACGCTGACCGCGCTTCCCCTGTTCTTGTGGATGGGCGAGATATTGTTTCGAAGCCACCTTTCGGACAACATGTTCAAAGGGCTGGCGCCTTGGCTGGATCGGCTTCCCGGCCGGTTGCTGCACACCAACGTGGTGGGCTGCACCATTTTCGCGGCGATCTCCGGTTCCTCTGCCGCAACCTGCGCCACCATCGGAAAGATCACGCTGCCGGAGTTGAAGAAGCGCGGCTACCCCGACGACATTTCGGTGGGGACCTTGGCTGGCGCCAGTACGCTGGGCCTGTTGATTCCGCCTTCCATCATCATGATCGTGTACGGCGTAGCGGCCAACGTGTCCATCGGCAAGCTTTTTCTGGCCGGCATCATTCCAGGTCTGGTTCTGGGGGCCCTGTTCATGGGCTACATCGTCGTCTGGGCCTTGCTGAACAAGGACAAGGTCCCCGCGCCGGATGCGCCCACCACCTTCGTGCAAAAGCTGCATGCCTCGCGCTTTCTGATTCCGGTGGTGTCGCTCATCGTGCTGGTGCTCGGCGGTATCTACACCGGTATTGCTACCGCCACCGAGGCCGCTGCGCTGGGGGTTGCAGGGTCTTTGTTGCTGGCCACGATCGAGGGCTCGCTGAGCTGGGAGCGCTTCAAGGACGGACTGGTGGCCGCATGCCGCGTCTACTGCATGATCGGTCTGATCCTGGCAGGGGCCGCGTTTCTTACGCTCTCCATGGGTTTCATCGGCCTGCCGCGACACCTTGCGGAATTCATTGGTTCGCTGCATCTGGCACCTTTTGCGCTGATGGTGCTGCTGGTGATCTTCTTCATCGTGCTCGGCTGCTTTCTGGACGGAATCTCCATGGTGGTGCTGACCATCGCCGTGCTGCTGCCCACCGTGCAGGCGGCAGGGTTTGACCTGCTGTGGTTCGGCATCTTCATCGTGCTGGTGGTGGAGATGGCGCAAATCACGCCGCCCGTGGGCTTCAACCTGTTCGTGCTGCAGGGGCTCACCCGGCGAGAGGTGACCTGGATTGCACGCACCGCGATGCCGCTCTTCTTCCTGATGCTGGTAGCCGTGCTCATCACCTACTTCGCACCCGACATCGTGCTCTGGCTGCCACACCAGATGCAGAACTGAAGACGTTTGCAAGACCCGGCGCAAGGCGCAGAGCCTCTGCCAGCGTGCGCGGCGGTGGCGCCCACGGACGAATCGCCCGACCCTTTTCACAAGGAGCTTTGCATGAAAGTCATCTTGATGGCGGCAGCGTTGTTCGCTGTTCCTGTCCTGCATGCGCAGACCCAGTGGCAGCTGGCTACCGGCTATGGGGTCAACACGTTCCATACCCGCAACCTGGTGCAGTTCGCGAACGATGTCGATCAAGCTACCCAGGGCGGGTTGCACATCGATGTGCACCCGAACAACACGCTGGTGAAACTGGCCGAGATTCCGAAAGCGGTTGAGAGCGGCAAGGTGCAGGCGGGCGAGGCGATCATGACCAGCTTTGTGGGCGAGGTTCCGATCGCGGGTGCCGACGCCGTGCCGTTCGTGGTTCGTACCTATGCAGACGCCAGGCGCATGTGGCAGCTGCAACGGCCGCTGATCGACGCGCATTTCAAAGCAATCGGCTTGAAAGCCCTGTACGCGGTGGCGTGGCCACCACAAGGGCTCTTCTCCATCGCACCGGTGCGCAGCAAAAGCGATTTCCAAGGGACACGCATGCGCACCTACAACCCGACCACGGTGCGCATCGCGCAGCTGCTGGGTACGCAACCGGTGGATGTTCCCATGGTGGGCGTCCATCGCGCGCTGTCCGCCAATCGGCTCGATTCGATGATCACTTCCGCTTTGACCGGTGTGGAAAACGAGGTCTGGGGAAAGATCAAGTACTACTACGACATCAATGCCTGGTTCCCCAAGAACATCGTGTTTGTGAACCAGAAGGCCTTCGACGCACTGACGCCGGCCATGCAGCAGGCGCTTGTGACGGCCGCCGCCGATGCCGAAAAGCGCGGCTGGGCTATGAGCCAGGCCGCCGCCGAGGCGTCCGTTACAGAACTCCAGCACAACGGAATCCAGGTGGAGCGCGTACCGCCTGATTTCGATGCAGATCTCAAGCGCCTGGGAGAACGCTTTTCCCGTGAATGGGTAAACAGCGTCGGCTATGAAGCCACCAAGATTTTCATTCCTTATTACTTCGAACGTTGAACCATGGCTCTCAATACCACGCAAACTTCCTCCTCGACCCATGCCAGCCGCTGGCAGTTCTGGATAGACCGAGGCGGTACCTTTACCGATATCGTCGCCAAGGCTCCCGATGGTTCTCTGTTCACCCACAAGCTGTTGTCGGAGAACACCGAACAGTACCGGGATGCGGCTGTGGCGGGCATACGCCACCTTTTGGGGGTTGCACCTGGCCAGCCAGTCACATCCGATCTGGTCGAGTGCGTGAAGATGGGAACCACGGTTGCCACCAATGCGTTGCTGGAGCGCAAGGGCGAGCGCACCTTGCTGGTCACGACGCGCGGATTTCGCGATGCGCTGCGCATTGCCTACCAGAACCGGCCACGCCTATTCGACCGGGAGATTCATCTGCCTGAACTGCTGTACAGCCAAGTGGTGGAAGCCAAGGAGCGTGTCGGCGCGCACGGCAAAGTGCTGGAGGCGCTGGACGAAGAGGCGCTGCGTGCCGACCTGGCCGGCGCCTACGCCAGTGGAATCCGCAGCCTGGCCATCGTATTCATGCATGGCTACCGGTATACGGAGCATGAAACCATCGCCAAGCGGCTTGCGCAGGAAGTTGGATTCACACAAATCAGCACCTCGCACGAAACCAGCCCCATGATGAAGTTCGTCAGCCGGGGCGATACCACGGTGGTCGATGCCTATCTCTCGCCCATCTTGCGGCGCTATGTCGATCAGGTGGCCAGCGAAATGCCCGGAGTCCGGCTGTTCTTCATGCAGTCGTCCGGTGGCCTGACCGACGCCAACCTGTTTCAGGGAAAGGATGCGATCCTGAGTGGCCCTGCCGGTGGCATTGTGGGCATGGCGCGTACGGCAGCCATAGCAGGGCAGGGGCGGGTTATTGGCTTCGACATGGGCGGCACATCGACCGATGTGAGCCACTATGCAGGCGCCTTTGAGCGCGAGTTCGAAACCCATGTGGCCGGCGTGCGCATGCGTGCTCCCATGATGAGCATCCACACGGTGGCTGCCGGTGGGGGGTCGCTGCTGACATACGACGGCGCGCGTTTCCGCGTTGGACCAGAGAGCGCAGGCGCCAACCCGGGTCCGGTCAGCTACCGCCGCGGGGGGCCGCTCGCTGTGACGGATGCGAACGTCATGGTGGGCAAGGTCCAGCCCCGGTATTTCCCCAAGGTGTTTGGTGCAAATGCCGACGAGGCGCTAGACGCAGACGCCGTGCGCGCCAAATTTGCTGAACTGGCGGCCACCACCCACCGCAAGCCAGAAGAAGTAGCGGAAGGCTTCATCCAGATCGCGGTCCAGCAGATGGCCAACGCGATCAAGAAGATCAGTGTGGCGCGCGGGTACGACGTAACGCGCTACACGCTGCAATGCTTCGGCGGCGCGGGTGGGCAGCACGCGTGCCAGGTGGCCGATGCCTTGGGCATGTCGCGCGTGTTTGTGCATCCCTTGGCGGGCGTTCTGTCTGCCTACGGCATGGGTCTGGCGGACCAGACAGTGATCCGTGAGCAGGCAGTGGAGATGCTGCTCGATACCCAGAATCTGCCGCTGATCGCGGAGCGACTCGAAGCGCTGGGCGCATCCGCCCAGACCGAACTGGAGTCCCAGCAGGTGGGGAACAACCCAGTCGCCGTCCACCACAACGTTCACGTGCGTTATGAAGGCACGGATTCGGCTCTGATCGTGCCGTTTGGCGATATCGATTCGATCAAACAGGCGTTTGAGGCGGCTTACCGGCAGCGTTTCGCGTTCCTGATGCAAGGAAAGCGCCTGGTGGTGGAAGCGGTATCCGTGGAGGCCGTGATTGCCGGCGACGCGCCCGAAGAGCCGAGGATGGATGTGCACCCTGAGCGCGCGGTGCCGCTGCGCGAGAAAGCGCCCATGTATTCCGGCGGCCAATGGCACCAAGCGGCCTTGGTCGTGCGCGAGGACCTGCGGCCTGGCGACGTGATTCCCGGACCAGCGATCATTGCCGAGAAGAACACCACCACCGTGGTGGAGCCCGGCTGGTCGGCCCGCCTGACGGACCGAGACCACCTGGTGCTCGACCGTGTCGAGGCGCGCGCCCTGCAATACGCCGCCGGTACCACGGTGGACCCGGTGCTGCTGGAAGTGTTCAACAACCTCTTCATGAACATTGCCGAGCAAATGGGCCTGCAACTGCAGAACACCGCCTACTCGGTCAACATCAAGGAACGGCTCGACTTCAGCTGTGCGCTGTTCGATGCCGAAGGCAATCTGATCGCCAATGCGCCGCACATGCCGGTGCACCTGGGCTCCATGGGCGAGAGCATCAAGACAGTGATTCGCGAGAACGCTGGGCGCATGCACCGGGGCGACGTGTACATGCTCAACGACCCGTACCACGGAGGCACGCATTTGCCCGACGTGACGGTGATCACGCCGGTGTATGTATCGGACGCGAACGCGCCCACGTTTTACGTGGGAAGCCGCGGGCACCATGCCGATATCGGCGGCACGACCCCAGGTTCCATGCCGCCGTTTTCCACCCGCATCGAAGAAGAGGGCGTGCAGCTCAACAACGTCAAGCTGGTGGACCGTGGCACTTTGCGGGAGACCGAAGTGTTGGCGCTGCTTGCCACGGGCGGCGGCACCACGCCGTACCCCAGCCGAAATCCTGCGCAGAACATGGCAGACCTGCGTGCGCAGATTGCGGCCAATGAAAAGGGCGTACAGGAACTCACCCGCATGGTGGAGCAGTTCGGCCTGGACGTCGTGCAGGCTTACATGGGCCACGTGCAGGACAACGCCGAAGAGTCGGTGCGGCGCGTCATCACGCACCTCAAAAGTGGCCGCTTTACGCTGCCACTGGACAACGGCGCGCAGATCAGCGTGTCGATTGAAGTGAATGCCACAGAGCGCAGCGCGGTAATTGACTTTTCCGACACCAGCGCGCAACAGACGAACAATTTCAATGCGCCTCGTGCGGTGTGCATGGCGGCGGTGTTGTACGTGTTCCGCACATTGGTGGACGACGATATTCCACTCAACGCCGGCTGTCTCAAACCACTCGAGGTAGTCATTCCGCAGGGCTCCATGCTGAACCCCAATCCTCCGGCTTCCGTGGTGGCGGGCAATGTGGAAACGTCCACCTGCATCACCAATGCCCTGTTCGGTGCGCTGGGCGTGATGGCGGGCAGCCAGCCCACCATGAACAACTTTACCTTTGGCAATGCGCGGTACCAGTACTACGAAACCATTGCCGGCGGCAGTGGCGCTGGCGCTGTGCTGGATGCCAATGGAGCGGCCTTGCGCGGCTTTGACGGTACCGGCGTCGTGCAGACCAACATGACCAACTCGCGTCTGACCGACCCGGAAATTCTGGAGTTCCGCTTCCCGGTGCTTCTGGAGAGCTTCGAGATCGCCCAGGGTTCGGGTGGTGCCGGGCGATGGACCGGTGGTGATGGTGGCGTGCGCAGGCTGCGTTTCCTCGAGCCGATGACGGCCAGCATTTTGTCCAACGGCCGAGTCCATGCTGCTTTCGGCATGGCCGGCGGGGCGCCGGGCCGCCCTGGCGCCAACCGGGTGGTGCGCGCCAATGGCGACATCGAGGCGCTTGGCCACATCGGTGAGGCTGAGATGGCTGCGGGCGATGTCTTTGAGATCGCGACGCCTGGCGGCGGCGGGTTCGGCGCGCCAGGTGCTTGAGTGTCTTGCGAGGAGGGCGCCTTGTTCGCTGGGGATGCGGCGGCGCCAACAGCGTTTGCACAACCGTTTTGCTGGGCTCTGTGGAATGCAAAGGAATCAAAATGAACCACTTGCCTGCTGTGCCGGTATATGGATGTTTGGGCAGCAGCACTGAAGCCGGCCTCCCGGCGGATGTTGCGGCTGTGCGCGCCCCATCGCCGGCGCCTGGGCGAAGGGTTGGCTTGAGCGTGGGCCAGAAACTGGCGCTCAGCTTTGGCCTGCTGGGGCTGGCGGTGGCGGTTCTGGGCGCGGCCACCTGGTTCACCGGAGAGGCCACGCAGCATCAGGCGGGCTTGCTGGTGCGCGAACAGTTGCCCATAGAGCGCGCCGTGCGCGACTGGAAAACCCAGTCCGTGCTGATTGGTCAGATTGCGTTGCGCGCCACGGCGACGCAGGAAGTGTTTCCCCTGCTGACCGAAATGCGCGCGCAGTTGGTCAAGGAGGAGGCATCGCGCAAGCGCATCGAAGCGGCGCGCGCGCAGTCTTCCACGCGCGATGCGACCGAGCTGGTCTGGGCGGCTGTGCTGGCTCAGCGCGCCCAATACAGCGCGCTGCGCGACGCGCTAATGAAGAATGCGCTGGAATCCAAGATCGCCAGCCAGAAAGACTTGGCCGAGCATGCCCAGGCGCTGACCGCGTACCTGGGCGCGATTGACCAACTGCTGGTCGATTCCGAAAAGGCGTCACTGGCCGAAGGAGACGCAATGATTGCGGGCGCCTCGCGCGCCCAATGGATCAGCGGCGTGGCGGTGTTGATCGTGCTGGTGTTGTCGGCGCTGTTCGGCTGGCTACTGCGCCGCTCCATCGTGTTGCCGCTGCGCCAGGCGTCAGAGGCGGCGACTACGGTGGCGCGTGGGGATCTCACGGTGCATCTGGAGACGGAGCGCGGCGATGAAATCGGCCAGCTTCTCACGGCGTTGAACCAGATGGTGGCGTCCCTGCATTTCGTCGTCACCGAGGTGCGCGATTCTGGCGACTCCATCCATACGGCCGCGGTGGAGGTGGCCGCCGGCAATGCCGACCTGAGCGCGCGCACCGAACATGCCGCCAGCAACCTCCAACAGACCGCCGCCAGCATCACCCAGCTCGCGCAGATGGTGTCCGCCAACGCGGAAAGCACCCGCCAGGCCAATGTGCTGGCGTCCGACGCCTCGCAGGTGGCCGGCAAGGGCGGCGCGGTGGTGAGTCAGGTCGTCAGGACCATGGAGGACGTGAACGCCAGCAGCCAGAAGATTGCCGAAATCGTCGGCATCATTGACGGCATTGCTTTCCAGACCAACATCCTGGCACTCAACGCGGCCGTTGAGGCGGCACGTGCTGGCGAGCAGGGCCGGGGTTTTGCCGTGGTGGCCAGCGAGGTGCGCGCGCTGGCGGGGCGCAGCAGCGCGGCGGCGCGCGAAATTCGCGTTCTGATTTCCGACAGCGTGACCAAGGCCAGCGATGGAGCGAAGCTGGTGGTGGCGGCAGGCAGCGCCATGGGGGATATCGTGCGCAGCGTGGAACGCGTCAGCACGCTGATGTCGGAGATTTACGCCGCCTCCACCGAGCAGAGCGAGCAGATTGGGCAGGTAAGCCAGTCGGTGGACCAGCTCGACCAGATGACGCAACAGAACGCGGCGCTGGTGGAAGAGGGGGCGGCCGCTGCCCAGAGCCTCAAGGAACAAGCCAACCGGCTCGCCGGTGCGATGGGCCAGTTTGTGCTGTCCCCGGCGGCTTGACGCATTCGCGGGAGGAAGCCGAAGCGCTGCACCACGCCAACGCCTTCCACCGTGAAAGTTTCAAGGGAAAACAGCCTCTATCGCAGGTAGATAAAGGGCTCTTTGCTATCGAATTTGATGCGTTGTCACATCCCCGAGTAGTTCGGCCCGCCACCGCCCTCGGGAGGAATCCAGACAATGTTCTGCGTCGGATCCTTGATGTCGCAGGTTTTGCAGTGCACGCAGTTTTGCGCGTTGATCTGCAGGCGCTGTGCATTGCCGCCCTTGGCCTCGTCCGGCACGAACTCGTACACGCCGGCCGGGCAGTAGCGCTGCTCGGGGCCGGCGTATTTCGCCAGGTTGATGGCCGCCGGCACGCTGGCGTCCTTGAGCGTGAGGTGCGCCGGCTGGTTCTCGGCGTGGTTGGTGTTGCTGATGAATACGCTGGAGAGCCGGTCAAAGGTGAGTTTTCCATCGGGTTTCGGATACACGATGGGCTTGCATTCGGCGGCGGGCTTGAGGTAGGCGTGGTCGGGCTTGTCGCGGTGCAGCGTCCAGGGAATGCTGCCTTTGAGCACGAATTGCTCGATGCCGTTCATCAGCGTGGCGGTGGTCAGGCCCTTCTTGAACCAGGCCTTGAAGTTGCGCGCCTTGTTCAGCTCGGTGTAGAGCCAGCTTTCTTCAAATGCCTTGGGGTAGGCGGTCAGCTCGTCGTGCTGGCGGCCGGCGGCAATCGCGTCGAATGCCGCTTCTGCCGCCAGCATGCCGGTCTTGATGGCGGCGTGGCTGCCCTTGATGCGGCTCACATTCAGGTAACCCGCCTCGCAGCCCACCAGCGCACCACCGGGGAACACGGTCTTGGGCAGGCTCAGCAGGCCGCCCGCCGTGATGGCGCGTGCGCCGTAACCAATGCGCTTGGCTGGTTTGATGCCCTTGGATTCATCGCCTTCTAGGTACCAGCGAATGTTCGGGTGCGTCTTCCAGCGCTGGAATTCCTCGAACGGGCTGAGGTAGGGGTTGCTGTAGTCCAGCCCCGTAATGAAGCCCAGCGAAACCTTGTTGTCCTCGGCGTGGTACAGAAAGGCACCGCCATAGGTGTCGCTGTCCATGGGCCAGCCGGCGGTGTGCAGCACAAAGCCGGGCTGGTGGCGGGCCGGGTCGATCTCCCACAGCTCCTTCACCCCCAGGCCGTAGGTTTGCGGATCGCACCCCTCATCGAGCTTGAAGCGGGCAATCAGCTGGCGGCCGAGGCTGCCACGTGCACCTTCGGCAAACACGGTGTACTTGGCGTGCAGCTCCATGCCAAGCTGGAAGTCGCCCGTCAATTCGTGGTCTTTGCCCACGCCCATGTTGCCGGTGGCCACGCCCTTGACGCTGCCGTTGTCGTTGTAGAGCACTTCGGCGGCGGGGAAGCCGGGGAAAATCTCCACGCCCAGCGCTTCCGCCTGCTCGGCCAGCCAGCGCGTGACATTGCCCAGGCTGACGATGTAATTGCCGTGGTTCTGAAAGCACTTGGGCAAAAAGAGGTTGGGCGTGCGGAACGACGATTTTTCGCTCAGGAACACCATGGCGTCGCCGGTCACGGGCTGGTTGAGCGGGGCGCCGCGCTCCTTCCAGTCGGGGAACAGCTCGGTCAGGGCCTTCGGGTCCATGATGGCGCCAGACAGAATGTGCGCGCCCGGCTCGGAGCCCTTCTCAAGCACCACCACCGAAACTTCTTTCGCGTGCTGCGCGGCGAGCTGCTTGAGCCGGATGGCGGTGGACAGGCCCGCCGGCCCGCCGCCGACGATCACCACGTCGTATTCCATGGATTCACGGGGGCCGTGGGCGCTGAGGATTTCTTCGTTGGTCATGGCGTGGGATCTGCGTTTGATAATGAAGGGGATTCTCCCGGCAGCGCATGGGGCGCAACTGTCCGGCATGCGACCGATTGTATGCAACGGCGATGATAAAAGAACGACCGTTCTATTTTTGATTTTTCAAGGAGTGCAGTGATGGCCTACAGCATCGATCTCTCGGGCCGTGTGGCCTTTGTCACCGGCGCGTCCAGCGGCCTTGGGGCGCAGTTTGCGCGCACCCTGGCCAAGGCCGGCGCTGGCGTGGTGCTGGCGAGCCGCCGCATAGAGAAACTCAAGGAACTGCGCGCCCGTATCGAGGGCGAGGGCGGCGACGCGCACGTGATCGAGCTGGATGTGACCGATTTCGATTCCATCAAATCCGCCGTGGCGCATGCCGAGACGGAGATGGGCTCCATCGACATCCTGGTCAACAACTCGGGCGTCTCCACCACGCAGCGCCTGCAGGATGTGACACCCGACGACTACGACTACATCTTCGACACCAACGTCAAAGGCGCCTTTTTCGTCGCGCAGGAAGTCGGCAAGCGCATGCTGGCGCGCTCGCGCGGTGCCGCGCCCGGCAGCTTTACCGGTGGGCGCATCATCAATATCGCTTCCATGGCGGGGCTCAAGGTGCTGCCGCAGATTGGCGCCTACTGCATGAGCAAGGCGGCCGTGGTGCAAATGACCAAGGCGATGGCGCTTGAATGGGGGCGTTTTGGCATCAATGTGAACGCGCTGTGCCCCGGCTACATCGACACCGAGATCAACCACGACCACTGGCACACCGAGCACGGCCAGAAACTTGTTGCCATGCTGCCGCGCAAGCGCGTGGGCCAGCCGCAAGACCTGGACGCGCTGATCGTCATGCTGGCCAGCGACCAGAGCCATTTTGTCAATGGCGCGGTGATTGCCGCCGACGACGGTTTTGCGGTTTGAATTCCCCCTGCTTCGCTTCGTGCCTTCCCCCAAGGGGGACACCTCCGGTGGACTGGCGAAGCCAGATCCACGGCGGCACTGGTATTGGCGCGCGCCAGTTTTTGCGCTTCGCATCACGCCAGGCCTTCCTAGCTTTAACCGGTTGCATTCCATGAAAATCGATATCCCCGAACACAAGAAGCTGGTGCACGAAATGCGCTTTCCCGTGCGCTGGGGCGACATGGACGCCATGGGCCATGTGAACAACACGGTGTACTTCCGCTACCTGGAGACGGCACGCATCGACTGGATGGTGGCCGCGGGCTGCAACCCCGATCCGGCGGGCCAGGGGCCGGTCATCGTCAACGCTTTCTGTAACTTTTACCAGCAGCTCCAATATCCCGACGAGGTGCTGCTCAAGCTCTACGTCAGCGACCCGGGCCGCACCACGTTTGAAACCTGGGGAACGATGGAGCGCATTGCTGCGCCTGGCGTGGTCTGCGCAGCCGGCGGGGCGACGACCATCTGGGTGGATTTCCCCAGGCAGAAGGCGATGGACTTGCCCGGCTGGATGCGGGCGCTGGTGACGCCGTGAGCCGCGCGGTGGTGCGCAAGCGCCGCATTGTCAAAATTTCAAGGAAAATTGGCCTCTATCGCTTATCCCATAAGCGCTAGCAGCTATCAATTCAGGAGTTATTGCTTCTGCCGAGGCACGCGCCCCATCAGGTAGAACTCGGGATTTGGCTGCATGCCGGCAAAGCTGGCCATGCGGTTGGACAGGCCGAAGAACGCGGTGATGGCAGCAATGTCCCAGATGTCCTCGTCGTCAAAACCATGCGCGTGCAGCGCCTCGAAATCGCTGTCGTCAAGTTCGGCCGAGCGCAGACAGACCTTCATCGCAAAATCGAGCATGGCGCGCTGGCGTGGGCTGATATCGGCCTTGCGGTGGTTCACCGCCACCTGGTCGGCCACAAAAGGCTTCTTCTCGTGGATGCGCAGGATGGCGCCGTGGGCCACCACGCAGTACAGGCACTGGTTGGCCGCGCTGGTGGTGGTGACGATCATCTCCCGATCGCCCTTGGTGAGATGGCTGGTGCGGCCCGCGCTCTCGGGGTCCATCAGCGCGTCGTGGTAGGCAAAGAAGGCGCGCCACTCTGCGGGGCGGCGCGCGAAGCCCAGAAATACGTTGGGGATGAAGCCCGCCTTTTCCTGCACTTCCAGCACTTTGGCCTTGATGTCGTCGGGCAGGGCGTTGAGGTCGGGCGCGGGGTAGCGGGCGGTCATGGGTGGGCTCCTTGGTTTCAGCTGTTGTCTCTGCCGGGAATGATACGTGCGGCCATCTTTGGGCAGAGGCGGGCACGAAAAAGGCGCCGGGCCGAAGCCGAGGGCCTTGCGTCATGCCGCGCTGCTTACTTGAGCGTGCCCGCCTTGAGTGCTGCGAGTGCCGCCGCCACGCCGGCGCCGTAGGCCGGGTCGGCCTGGGTGCAGTGGGCAATGTGGCGTTCCTGGATGGCCTTTGACGCGCCACCGACCGAGCGGGCGGTGTTGTCAAACAGCACTTGCTGCTTTTCCGGCGCCATCAAACGGAACAGGTTGCCCGGCTGCGTGTAATAGTCCTCGTCCACGCGGTGGTTCCAGTGGTCGGCAGCGCCTTCGAGCGACAGCGGTGGCTCGGCAAAGTCGGGCTGCTCCTGCAATGCACCCTTGCTATTGGGCTCGTAGCCCACCTCCGCGCCGTTGTTGCTGTCCACGCGCATCGCGCCGTCGCGGTGGTTGCTGTGGAACGGGCACTGGGGCGCATTCACCGGAATCTGGTGGTGGTTCACGCCCAGGCGGTAGCGCTGCGCGTCGCCATAGCTGAAAAGGCGCGACTGCAGCATCTTGTCGGGCGAGAAACCGATGCCCGGCACCACGTTGGCCGGGTTGAAGGCCAGTTGCTCGATTTCGGCAAAGTAGTTCTCGGCGTTGCGGTTGAGCTCCAACACGCCCACGTCGATCAGCGGGTAGTCGCCGTGCGGCCAGACTTTGGTCAGGTCAAAGGGGTTGAGGTGGTAGGTGGCCGCGTCTTTCTCGGGCATGACCTGGATCTTCAGGTTCCAGCGCGGGAAGTCCTTGTTGTCGATGGCGTTCAGTAAGTCGCTTTGCGAGCTTTCGCGGTCCTTGCCGACCAGGGCCTCGGCTTCGGCGTCGGTCAGGTTCTGGATGCCTTGCTGCGTGACGAGGTGGAACTTGACCCAGAAGCGCTCGTTCTTCGCATTGATCAGGCTGAAGGTGTGGCTGCCAAAGCCGTGCATGTGGCGGTAGGACTTGGGCAGGCCCCGGTCGCTCATCACGATGGTAATCTGGTGCAGCGCCTCGGGCAGCAGGGTCCAGAAGTCCCAGTTGTTCTCGGCGCTGCGCATGTTGGTGCGCGGGTCGCGCTTGACGGCGCGGTTCAGGTCGGGGAACTTGAGCGGGTCGCGCAGGAAGAACACCGGCGTGTTGTTGCCCACCAGGTCCCAGTTGCCTTCTTCGGTATAGAACTTCATGGCAAAGCCGCGTATGTCGCGCTCGGCGTCGGCAGCGCCGCGCTCGCCGGCCACGGTGGAAAAGCGCATCGCCAAAGGCGTTTTCTTGCCGATGGCTGAAAACAGCTTGGCCTTGCTGTAGCGCGTGATGTCGTGCGTGACGGTGAAGTGGCCAAACGCACCCGATCCCTTGGCATGCATGCGCCGTTCGGGGATCACTTCGCGGGCAAAGTGGGCGAGTTTTTCCAGGTGCCACACGTCCTGCAGCAGCATCGGGCCACGTGGCCCTGCTGTCATGACGTTCTGGTTGTCGGCAACAGGTGCGCCGGCGGCGGTGGTGAGCTTGGACATGGTGAATCCTTTCATACGAAAACAAAATATTGAGCGCTGGCTCCTGGCCAGATGGCAAGGGGCAGGGTCTCTATCCCAATTAATAGCTAATAACTATTAATGTGAATTTATTATTTTCATTTTCTATTAAAAGGGCAAGCCTTGGCCCATCGTATTTATGCAAGGCGGTGATAGCCGGTGCCTTTGAAGGCGGGCAGGGGTGAGAGTCTCGGCTTCAGCCCGTGACGAGTTTGTGCACCAAGTCCACGGCGGTGGATGCGCTGTATTTGCGCATCAGCCGGGCGCGGTAAATTTCTACGGTGCGGTGGCTGATGTCCAGAATTTTGCCAATTTCCTTGGACGTCAGACCTTCGAGCAGGCGTGCTGCCACCTCACGTTCGCGTCCTGTCAAACTGGATTTCACGGCGCGGCGCTCGCTCAGGTCTTCCAGCGTCCAGATGCCAGCAGCATGGGGATCGGCGCGGTCGAGCGCACGGCCCGAGACATGGCACCAGAACATCTCGCCGTTGGCCCGCTTCATGATGCGGTTGTCCGAGTAGTGCCCCTTGGCGTTCAGGATGGGTTCCATGTGCGCGCCCAGGCGTTCGTATTCCTCGGCGCTCGGGTAGAGAATGCGAAACGACTGCCCCACCAGCACCTCGCGCGAGGCACCAAACATGGCGCAGAGATGGTCGTTGCAGTCGATCATGTCCCGATTGCGGGACACCACCATGCCCACCGGGGCCATTTCAAATGCAAGACGATAGTCAATGGGCATGGTGAAAATATCTACGAAAAACTACCTATATTAATACGTAGTATCGTTCGATAAACCTAATCAACAGGAGAGACGCGTGAACAAGGTATTTGCTTCAGCCACCGAAGCCCTCGCGGGGGTGGTGGAGGACGGCCAGTTGCTGGCGGTTGGCGGGTTTGGGCTGTGCGGGATTCCGGAGGCCCTGATCGAGGCGCTCCAGGCCAGCGGGGTCAAGGATCTCACCGTGGTCTCCAACAACGCAGGCGTGGACGGCTTCGGTCTTGGCAAACTGCTTGAGACGCGCCAGATCAAGAAAATGATCTCCAGCTACGTAGGGGAAAACAAGGAGTTCGAGCGCCAGTTCCTGGCCGGTGAGCTTGAATTGGAATTCACTCCCCAAGGTACGCTGGCCGAAAAGCTGCGCGCGGGTGGCGCCGGCATTCCAGCGTTCTTCACCAAGACCGGCGTGGGCACCATGGTGGCCGAAGGCAAGGAACTGCGCGAATTCGACGGCGAAACCTACGTCATGGAGCGCTCGCTGGTGCCGGACGTGGCGCTCGTCAAGGCGCATCGCGCAGACAAATCGGGCAACCTGCAGTTTCGCCTGACGGCACGCAACTTCAACCCGGCCGCGGCCATGGCCGGCAAGGTCTGCATCGTGGAAGTCGAGGAAATCGTCGAGACCGGAGCCATGGTGCCTGACGAAGTGCACCTGCCTGGCATCTACGTGCACCGCATCGTGCACAACCCGAACCCGGAAAAGCGCATTGAAAAGCGCACGCTGACCGACAAGAAAGGAGCCTGACATGCCTTGGACCCAAGACCAGATGGCGGCCCGCGCCGCGCAAGAACTCGAAGATGGTTTCTATGTGAATCTCGGCATCGGGATTCCTACGCTCGTCGCCAATTTCACTGGTGACAAAGAGGTGTGGCTGCAGTCGGAAAACGGCATGCTGGGCATCGGCCCCTTTCCCACCGAAGACCGGGTGGACGCCGACCTGATCAACGCCGGCAAGCAGACCGTGACCACGCTGCCCGGATCGTCCATTTTCGGCAGCCACGACAGCTTTGCCATGATTCGCGGCGGCAAGATCAACCTCTCGATTCTCGGTGCCATGCAGGTGAGCGAAGAAGGCGACCTGGCCAACTGGATGATTCCCGGCAAGATGGTCAAGGGCATGGGCGGCGCCATGGACCTGGTTGCCGGTGTGAAGCGCGTGATCGTGCTCATGGAGCACGTGGCGCGCAAGAAGGACGGCACCGAAGACCTGAAAATTCTGCCCAGCTGCACGCTGCCGCTCACGGGTGTGGGCGTGGTGGACCGCATCATCACCGACCTGGCCGTGATCGACGTGACGCCCGAGGGCCTCAAGGTGATCGAACTCGCACCGGGGGTAACGTTCGAGGCATTGCAGGCAAAGACCGGGGTGACGCTGCGACAATAGGACTGCACGGAGAGGTTGGATTAGCGAAAACGGGCCCGTCAAGGCCCGTTTTTCTTGTAGGGGTTTCGTTCGCTGCCTTCTCCAAAGCAAGCACAGGATTTTTCGATGTATTCATGCCGCTTCTGCTCTGTTGACCTCGCGTTCGCCATCCAATCGCTACTAATGGGAGCCGCTACATGATTCTGGTGACCGGAGGCGCCGGCTATATTGGCTCACACACTGGCGTGGCGCTCGCAGCGGCAGGCCAGCCGTATGTCGTACTCGACAATTTCAGCAACAGCCGCCGCAGCGTGCTGGAGCGCGTCGGCCGTATCACCGGGGTGGTGCCCCAGTGCATTGAGGGCGATGTGCGCGATGCGGCCTTGCTGGACAGCGTGTTTGCGAACTACCCCATTACTGCCGTCATGCACTTCGCTGGACTCAAGGCCGTGGGTGAGTCTGTGCGTGAGCCCTTGCGCTATTACGACAACAACGTGGTGGGCACGGTATCGCTGTTGCGCGCCATGCAGCGGGCACAGGTGCACACGCTGGTGTTTTCTTCCTCCGCCACGGTGTACGGCGATCCGGCCAGATCGCCCATCCGCGAAGATTTCCCGCTCACTGCCACCAACCCTTATGGCTGGAGCAAGCTCATGATGGAGCAGGTGCTGGCCGATGTGGATACGGCCAATCCTGGCCAATGGCGCATTGCCCGGCTGCGTTACTTCAACCCGGTCGGGGCGCATGAGAGTGGTCTGATTGGAGAGGACCCGCAAGACGTTCCGAACAACCTGTTGCCCTATGTGGCGCAGGTGGCCGCTGGCCAACGCAAATGCCTCAGCGTGTATGGCGACGACTACCCCACACCCGACGGCACGGGTGTGCGCGACTACATCCACGTTTGCGATTTGGCAGAGGGCCACGTGGCGGCGCTGCGCTACCTGCAAAGCCACACGGGCGTACTCACCGTGAATCTGGGAACTGGGCGACCCGTGTCCGTATTGGAGATGGTTCGCGGTTTCGAGCAGGCCAGCGGCCGCCCAGTACCCTACCAGGTGGTGGCGCGCCGCCCTGGCGACGTGGCCGAGTGCTGGGCCGACCCGGCGCTGGCCGAGCGCCTGCTGGGCTGGCGGGCGCGTCATGGCGTGGAGCGCATGTGCCAGGATGCTTGGCGCTGGCAGGACGGTGTCGGGCGCAGCCTGAATCGAGAGCCGTTAGCTGCTTCAGCGTGAGTGCTTTTAAAAATAAAAAAGGCCTAAGTGAATCAATCACTTAGGCCTGTATCTGGCGGAGAGGGCGGGATTCGAACCCGCGGTGGGGATAAACCCACACACGCTTTCCAGGCGTGCGACTTAAACCGCTCATCCACCTCTCCGAAGCCCGCGATTATGCCATGTACGCGGTGCGTGCCCGGCGCTTTGGCGTGATTAAGCGCGTGACTGGCGCGTCTGTCTTGCGCCCGTGTGCGATTTCAGCGCCCTGGCCAGTTTCATGGGGGATGGGGCCGCAAGCTCGGGCAGTGTGTCCGCCTCACCGTCAATGGTCGTCGTGCGGATCGCCTGCTCTGCCTGCAAGGCAGGTTGGTGGACGGTCACCAGAAATTTTCGCCGCCATGGTTCGGTTGCGCCCCCTCGTATTTGGCTTGCCAGAGTGCGTCGTCTGCATGCTGGAGCCAGGCGTCCAAGCGCTGTGTACTTCCTGCCGCCATGCAAGCCAAGCCTATGTTGGCAGCCCCGAGCGTGCCCAGGCTGGCAACTGGCGGATCGGCGAGTTTTTGTCGCAGCTTGTGGGCCAGGTGCAGGGAATTCTCTTCCGAGGTATCGGGCTGCAACAGTACCAACGCTTCTCCACCAAACCCGGACACTTGGTCCGTTTACCGCATGGCCTGTGCCATCCGTTCGGCTAGCAATGCGAAAAGCGTTGGAAGAAAGAACCTCTACGCGGCGCGCTGCCCAGTGCTCTGCACCATCTTCATCGCCGACCCGATCAATGCCGATACCTCGGTCATGTTGCTGGGCACGATCAGCGTCGTGGTGGCGTCGGCTGCGACCTTGCTGTACGCCTCCACGGCTTTTTCTGCCACCTTGAGCTGCACCGCCAGATCGCCGCCGGGCTGGCGAATGGCGTTGGCGACGCGTTCAATGGCCTGGGCCGTGGCATCGGCGACGGCCAGAATGGAGGCCGCTTGACCCTGTGCGTTGTTGATGACCGCCTGCTTCTCGCCTTCTGAGCGGGCGATGAAGGCCTCGCGCTCACCGGTGGCGATGTTGATCTGCTCCTGGCGGCGGCCTTCGGAGGCGGCAATCAAGGCGCGTTTTTCGCGCTCGGCGGTGATCTGGGCCTGCATGGCGTGCAGGATTTCCTTGGGAGGCGTGAGGTCCTTGATCTCGTAGCGCAGCACCTTTACGCCCCAGTTCAGCGCTGCCTCGTCAATGGCTTGCACTACCTGGGCGTTGATGATGTCGCGTTCTTCAAAGGTTTTGTCGAGTTCGAGCTTGCCGATGACGCTGCGCAGCGAGGTCTGCGCCAGTTGCGTCACGGCGACGATGTAGTTGCTCGAACCGTAGCTCGCGCGCATCGGGTCGGTCACTTGAAAGTACAGGATGCCGTCCACCTGCAACTGCGTGTTGTCGCGCGTGATGCAGATCTGGCTGGGCACGTCGAGCGGGATTTCCTTCAGGCTGTGCTTGTACGCCACGCGGTCCACGAACGGCACGAGGAAATTCAGACCGGGCGTGAGGGTGCCGGCGTACTTGCCCAGGCGCTCCTTGACCCAGGCGTTTTGCTGCGGCACGACCTTGATTGAGCGCGCGATGAACAGAATGGCGATGACGAGAATGACGATGGCGACTTGCATGGAGAACGTTCCCTCTGTGTCGTTGAAATAGGTGTGGGCGCTCAGACTGGATCGACCAACAGACGGCTGCCCACCAGTTCGGCCACACGGTGCATGCCCACGCTGGGCGTGACGCCATTGCGGTGCACGGCAGTCCAGTTGGCACCGCGGTATTTGACAGCGGCGGTGCCATCGGCATTCCAGCTGTCGATCATGACCAACTCGCCCACGTCGAGATTCACGCTGCGGTCTGCCCGGGCAGAAGGATCGCCGGGGCGCCGGCGCCGGACCCAGTGCCACGCGACGACTGCGCCGCCTCCCACCAAGGCGGCGGTCACGATTTGCACCACGGTGGACGCGCCCGCGTGCGCCGCGAGGGCTGCCGCTGCAAAGCCCACGGCCAGCATCAGCAGGTAGAAGGTGCCGGTCAGCAGTTCGGCCACCACCGTGCCCCCCGCCAGCAGCCACCAGATTGTCGATTCCGCCATCCCGCCGCCTCCGTATGCTTATTGCTTCATGAGCCCGCATTCTGGGTCAAAAGACAGAGACTTACGCGATCGGGTCGACATATTCCTTACACTGCGCGGCTATTTCGCTTTTTATCGCCGCGCAGAGGCGCGGCTGCTCGGAGGCCCCGCATGAAGTTTCGCTTTCCCATCATCATCATCGATGAGGATTACCGCTCGGAAAACACGTCCGGGCTGGGCATTCGCGCGCTGGCCCAGGCGATTGAGTCCGAGGGCTTCGAGGTGCTGGGGGTGACGAGCTACGGCGATCTGTCGCAGTTTGCGCAGCAGCAAAGCCGGGCGAGCGCCTTCATTCTGTCGATTGACGATGAAGAATTCACCCTGGGATCAGGGCTGGATCCAATCGTGCTGAGCCTGCGCAGCTTCATTGGAGAAGTGCGGCGCAAGAACGTCGATGTGCCTATTTACGTGCACGGTGAAACCAAGACCAGCCGCCACTTGCCCAACGATATCCTGCGCGAGCTTCATGGCTTCATCCATATGTTCGAGGACACGCCCGAGTTCGTGGCCAAGCACATCATCCGCGAGGCCAAGAGCTACCTCGAAGGCGTGCAGCCGCCGTTCTTCAAGGCGCTGCTCGACTACGCAGAGGATGGGTCGTATTCCTGGCACTGCCCAGGGCATTCGGGTGGTGTGGCGTTCCTCAAAAGCCCGGTGGGGCAGATGTACCACCAGTTCTATGGTGAGAACATGCTGCGCGCCGACGTCTGCAATGCGGTGGAGGAGCTGGGCCAGCTGCTCGACCACAACGGCGCCATTGGCGAGAGCGAGCGCAACGCGGCGCGCATCTTCAACGCCGACCACTGCTTTTTCGTGACCAATGGCACCAGCACGTCGAACAAAATGGTGTGGCACCACACCGTAGCGCCGGGTGATGTGGTGGTGGTGGACCGCAACTGCCACAAATCCATCCTGCACAGCATCATCATGACGGGGGCGATTCCGGTTTTCCTGAAACCCACGCGCAACCACTTTGGCATCATTGGCCCGATTCCGAAAAGCGAGTTTGAGCCTGCCACGATCCAGGCCAAGATCAAAAAGAACCCACTGCTCAAGGGCGTGGATGCCAAAAAGGTGAAGCCGCGCGTGCTGACGCTTACGCAGTCGACTTACGACGGTGTGCTCTACAACACCGAAACCATCAAGGGCATGCTCGACGGCTACGTGGAGAACCTGCACTTTGACGAGGCGTGGTTGCCGCATGCAGCGTTTCACCCGTTTTATGGCAGCTACCACGCCATGGGCAAGAAGCGTACGCGGCCCCAGCATTCGGTGACCTACGCTACGCAGTCCATCCACAAGCTGCTCGCCGGCATCAGCCAGGCGAGCCATGTGCTGGTTCAGGATTCGCAGACCACCAAGCTCGACAGGCACCTCTTCAATGAGGCCTATCTGATGCACACCAGCACGAGCCCGCAGTACAGCATCATTGCCAGTTGCGACGTGGCCGCCGCCATGATGGAGCCGCCCGGTGGCACTGCCTTGGTGGAAGAAAGTATTTTGGAGGCGCTGGATTTTCGCCGCGCCATGCGCCAGATTGAAGAAGAGTTCGGCAAGAAAGATTGGTGGTTCAAGGTCTGGGGGCCGGAAAAGCTGGTCGACGAAGGCATTGGCCGCGCTGAAGACTGGATCATCCGCAGCGACAGCAAGAGCCGCAAGGTGGGCAGCAAGTGGCACGGCTTTGGCCAGCTGGCCGACGGCTTCAACATGCTCGACCCGATCAAGTCGACCATCGTCACGCCTGGGCTGAACCTCGACGGCAAGTTCGACAAGACGGGCATTCCGGCATCCATCGTCACCAAGTATTTGGCCGAGCACGGCGTGGTGGTGGAGAAGACGGGGCTTTACAGCTTCTTCATCATGTTCACCATCGGTATCACCAAGGGCCGCTGGAACACCTTGCTGACCGCGCTGCAGCAATTCAAGGACGATTACGAGAAGAACCAGCCCATGTGGCGCATCCTTCCCGAGTTCTGCCAGCAGCACAAACGCTACGAGCGCATGGGGCTGCAGGAGTTGTGCCAGCACGTGCATGAGATGTACGCCAAGTACGACATCGCGCGCCTGACGACCGAGATGTACCTCTCGGATCTGACCCCGGCCATGAAACCATCGGATGCCTTCGCGCATATCGCGCACCGTACGACCGAGCGGGTGGAAATCGACCATCTGGAGGGCCGCATCACCGTCGGCCTGGTCACGCCGTACCCACCCGGCATTCCGCTGCTGATTCCGGGCGAGGTGTTCAACAAGAAGATCGTGGACTACCTCAAGTTCGCGCGCGAATTTGCCAAGCTGTGCCCAGGCTTCGAAACCGACATTCACGGTTTGGTGGAAATCGAGGACGACGCGGGCACCGTGCGCTACTACGCCGATTGCGTGGCCGCGGGCGATGCAGAACGCGCGCCCAAGCCCTTGGCCACTGTCGAAAACCTGGTGCAGGTGGGCGACGATGGACCGTTTCACCGGCAGGTCTGACGCGAAGACGCCGGCATGAGATCGCTCCCGGCGCAGGCCGTGGAGCGATTTTTTTTGAGGCCCTCCGAATCCACTCGGCCAACGCATGCGTATGGGTTGTCAGCCGCCCGATTTTTTGTTCGAGCGGTCTGTCTCAAACCCCACAGGAGTTTTCCATGCGCATTCATTTCAAACCCCGTCTTGCCGCCATCGGCCTGTCTGTTGCCCTGTCTGCCGCTGCAGTGCCTGCCATGGCACAGGTCATGGTGGGCGGCGCGCCCATGCTGCCCAGCAAGGACATTATCGACAACGCCGTCAACTCCAACGACCATACAACCCTGGTCGCCGCCGTCAAGGCTGCAGGCCTGGTCGAGACGCTCAAGGGTCCAGGTCCATTTACCGTCTTTGCCCCCACCAACGACGCCTTTGCTGCACTGCCCGCCGGCACGGTGGACACGCTCCTCAAGCCCGAGAACAAACCCACGCTGACCAAGGTGCTGACGTACCACGTGGTGGCCGGCAAGTACGACGCGGCTGCCATCATGAAAATGATCGCCGACGGTCACGGCATGGCCAGGCTCAAGACGGTAGAGGGCGGCACGCTGACAGCCAAGGCGGGTGCCATGGGCAAGGGCGTCACGGTGACCGACGAAAAGGGTGGCACGGCTGACGTGACCATTGCCGACGTGGTCCAGTCGAATGGCGTGATTCACGTGGTCGACAAGGTGCTCATGCCCAAGTAAGTGCGGCTTGCCCAGCCCGACCCGCTCGCCGTGCACATGGCCGGCGGGTTTTTTAATGCTCGGTCGGCATGTCCTCGCGCACCCTGACAAAGCTGGCAAAGCGCGGCAGACCGCTGTCGTGCGTGCCGAGAAAGCGGTAGGTCACCCAACTGCCCACCGGAGGCGGTGCGGCGCGGTCTGCATCGCTAAAGCCCGTGCCCAGCTTGAAGCGCTGGCCACCCGGCATTTCGAGCAGCAGCGCCCCCATCTTGCCGGCGTGCTTGCCCTTGCCGGGCAGGTGAGCGACCACACGCGCTTCGGCGTCGTCGTGGGTTTTTACTTTGACGAGATCGTCGCTGCGACCTTCGCGGTAGAGCGAATCGCTGCGGTGCAGCACCAGCCCCTCACCCCCGGCGCGCACGGTGCGCAGCAGCAGGGCGTGCAGTGCTTCCGGGCTGCTGATGCGGTGTTGCGCAACCGCCTGTACCCAGGGGTGACCAATGTGCGCGATCGTTCTTTGCAGCTCTGGCAGGCGGTGGTCGAAAGTGCCAGGGTATGCCGGCAGGTCAAACACCATGTAGCGCATCTGCCGCCAGGCGGCGTCGCCAGCGTCCACGCTGCGCACGGTGGATTGCGCCTGTGCAAACTGGCCCCGACCCGCCCACAGTTCACCGTCCATCGCCGTGCTCGGCCAGTTGGCGGTGAACCAGGCGGGTGGGGTGACGGGCTCGCCGCCTCGGGTACGCAGGTGCTGGCCGTCCCAATAGCCGCGTACGCCGTCGTACTTTTCGCTCACCCAATAGTCGGCCAGGGGCAGGCCCGGCCGGTAGACGCTCGCCAGCAGCAGGGCCGGCGGTTCCCCGGCCTGGGCGGGTGCCCACAGCGCCAGCGCACACCAAAAAAGCGCGAGCCGTCTCTGCATGTTGCTATGTTAGTGAGAGCTGCATGCGCATAAGGGGTAAGCGATAGAGGCTGATTTGGCTTTAAATTTTGACGCCTACACCATGTCGCGGCTGATGCCTGCCGTCTGGCTGAAACCGCCATCCACGTAGGTAATTTCGGCCGTCATGCCACTGGCCAGATCGCTCAGCAGAAACGCTGCCACGTTGCCCACGTCTTCGATGGTCACGTTGCGGCGCAGGGGTGAGGCGCTGGCCACGCCGGACAGCAGCTTGCCGAAATCCTTGATGCCGCTGGCGGCCAGCGTCTTGATGGGGCCGGCGCTGATGCCGTTGACGCGCATGCCCTTGGGGCCCAGCGCTTCGGCCAGGTAGCGCACGCTCGCCTCCAGGCTGGCCTTGGCCAGGCCCATGGTGTTGTAGTTGGGAATGGTGCGCAGCGCGCCCAGGTACGACAGCGTCAGCAGCGCCGACTTGTCGTTCAGGTAGGGCAGGGCGGCCTTGGCCATGGCCGGGAAGCTGTAGGCGCTGATGTCGTGCGCCACGCGAAAGCCTTCGCGCGAGAGCCCTTCGAGGAAATCCCCGGCAATCGCTTCGCGCGGGGCAAAGCCGATGCTGTGCACGAAACCGTCGAGCTTGGGCCAGGTGGCTGAAAGATCACGGAACATGCGCTCGATCTGCTCGTCGCTGGCCACGTCGCAATCGAACACCAGCTCGGAGCCGAACTCGGCGGCGAATTCGGTGATGCGGTCCTTGAAGCGTTCGCCGACGTAGCTAAAGGCGAGTTCGGCGCCCTGCTGGTGGCAGGCGCGTGCAATGCCGTAGGCAATGGAGCGGTTGGACAGCACGCCGGTAATCAGCAGCTTCTTGCCGGTTAGAAAGCCCATGGTGGTTCTCCTGTAGCGAAATGGGAAAGTGAATGCGCTGGCCAGGGCAGGGTTTGCCGCATGCCTTGTGGGGCGGGAGCCTTGCCAGCGTGGTGCAGAATTCTCGCATGCGAATCTGGCTGATCTTCCTGTCCTGCTGGCTGGCGCTGCCGGCCTGGGCAGCGCATGCGTATGCGCTGTGGGGCGAACCGCTGTATGCGCCCGGATTCACGCGCTTCGCCTATGTGAATCCTGATGCTCCCAAGGGTGGCGAGTTGCGCCTGGTGAGCAACCAGCGCACCTCCACCTTCGACAAATACAACCCCTTCACCATGCGCGGCGCGGCGCCGGCCTACCTGACCGAGCTGATGTTCGACAGCCTGCTGACCGGCTCGCTGGATGAAACCGCCACCGGCTACGGCCTGCTGGCCGAAGACGTGAGCGTGGCGAGCGATGGCCTCTCGGCCACCTTCCGTCTGCGGCCCGAGGCGCGCTTTCACAACGGCGACCCGGTGCTGGCGCAGGACGTGGCCTGGACGTACGAGACGCTGGTGGGGCCCTTTACCTCGCCCGCCTACAAAACGCTGCTGATCGACGTGGCGGGTGTGGATGTGGTGAACGACCGCACCGTGCGCTTTCGTTTCAAGAAGCCCAGCCGCGAACTGCCACTGACCGTCGGCGGCCTACCCATTTTCAGCCGTGCCTGGGGCAGGGAGAACGGCAAGCCCAAGCCCTTTGACCAGGTGGTGACCGACATCCCCATCGGCAGCGGGCCTTACAAGATTGGCCCGGTCCGGTTTGGCAAGGACATCACCTACGTGCGTGACCCGAACTACTGGGCGCGCGATTTGAACGTGCGACGCGGCCAGAACAATTTCGACCGCATCGAGGTGAAGATCTACAAGGACGCCACGGCCCGGCTCGAAGCCTTGAAGGCGGGCGAATTCGACCTGATGCGTTTCTTCAGCGCGGGCGATTGGGCCCGGCGCGTGAACGGCAAGAAGTTCGACACGGGCGAGTTGGTGAAGGGCGAATTCGCGCACAAGCTTCCCACGGGGTTTCAAAGCTACGTGCTCAACACGCGCCGGCCTTATCTGCAAGATGAGCGCGTGCGCGAGGCCTTGGGCCTGGCAATCGATTACGAGTGGATGAACCGCCAGCTCTTCTATGGCGCCTACCAGCGCGTGCACGGCCTCTTTGGCAACACCGCTTGCGAGACGCACGGCAGCCCCTCGTCCGAGGAACTGGCGCTGATGGAGCCCTGGCGCAAGAGCATTCCCGCTGCTGCGTTCGGTCCCATGCCGCAGCCCCCGCGCACCGATGGCGACCACAGTTTGAGAGACAACCTGCGCCATGCGAAAACCCTGCTGAATGAGGCAGGCTGGGCCGTGAAAGACGGACTGCTGCGCAACGCTCAGGGCGAGCCCATGGTGCTCGAATACATGGACAGCAACGAGGGCGGCGTGCGCACCGTCTCACCCTGGATGCGCAATCTGGAAAAGCTCGGCATCACGCTCAAGTTTCGCTCGGTGGATTTCGCGCTGTACCAGGAGCGGCTGCAGAAGTTCGATTTCGACATCACGTCGATTGCGTACCAGGGCACCAACAACCCCGGCCAGGAATTCGCCGACCTGTTTGGCAGCAAGGCGGCAGACACGGAGGATTCGGGCAACTTCGCCGGGGTGAAGAGCCCGGCGGTCGATGCCATGATCAGCGCCATGACCAGCGCCAAAACGCAGCAACAGTTGCTGCCCGCCTGCCACGCGCTCGAACGCACCATCGTGGCCGGCCATTACCTCATCCCGCAGTGGAGCGCGGGCACGCACCGCATGGCTTACAACGCCTGGCGCTTGGCCAAGCCAGACGTGGTGCCGCCGTATTCTCCGGGAGAAACCTGGGTGATCGACACCTGGTGGGCACGCATTCCACCTCAGACCGAACCCAGCCCGCGCTAAGCCATGTTCGCCTACATCCTCAAACGCATCCTGCTCATGCTGCCCACACTGCTGGGCGTACTGATGCTCACCTTCGCCGTGGTGCAGTTCGTGCCCGGCGGGCCGGTGGAGCAGTACCTCGCCGAGGCCAAAGCGGGCGCAGGGCGGGCGGGGGCCGAAGGCGGCGGGCTGGGCTACCGCGGCGCGCAGGGCGTGGACCCCAAGCGCCTGGAGCAAATCAAGAAGTTGTATGGCTTTGACAAGCCGCCGCACGAGCGTTTTCTGCAGATGCTGGGCCAGTTCGCACGCTTCGACCTGGGGCGCAGCTTCTTTCAGAACAAGGACGTGTGGCAACTGGTGAAGGAAAAGATGCCGGTGTCCATCAGCCTGGGCCTGTGGACTTTTTTCATCAGCTACCTGGTCGCCGTGCCGCTGGGCGTGGCCAAGGCCGTGCGGGCGGGCTCCCGCTTCGATCTGGTCACCACGCTGCTCATTCTCGTGGGCTATGCCATTCCGGGTTTTGTGCTTGGTGTGGCACTGCTAGTCATATTCGGCGGGCAGTTGCAGTGGTTTCCGCTGCGCGGGCTGACGTCGAGCAACTGGGACGAGCTGGGTTGGGGCGCACGCATCGCGGACTACCTCTGGCACATCACGCTGCCCATCATCGCCATGGTGGCGGGCAGCTTTGCGGTGACGGCCATGCTGACCAAGAACGCCTTCCTGGAAGAGATTCGCAAACAGTATGTGCTGACCGCGCGTGCCAAGGGCCTGTCTGAACGCCAGGTGCTGTGGAAGCATGTGTTTCGCAATGCGCTGATCCCCATCATCACGGGGTTTCCGGCGGCGTTCATTGGCGCGTTTTTCACGGGGTCGCTGCTGATCGAAACGCTGTTTTCGCTCGACGGCCTGGGGCTGCTGAGCTACGAGAGCGTGATCCGGCGCGACTACCCGGTGGTGATGGGCACGCTGTACCTGTTCACGCTGATCGGCCTGGTCACCAAGCTGATTTCCGACCTTTGCTATGTGTGGGTGGACCCGCGTGTCAAATTCGATTAACCCCCCTGCATCGGCCGAAGGCCGCCTTCGCACCGCAGGGAGGCCGCCCCTGGCGGCAGGACAAAGCCCGATCCGTGGGGGCTCTGGCGATGGCGCTGTGGTGGCATCGGCGCCGCCGTCCTTGTCGCCCAGCCGCCGCGCCTGGCTGCGCTTCAAGCGCAACCGTCTGGGCTACTGGAGCCTGGTGATTTTCGTGGTGCTGGTGGCGGTGAGTCTGTGTGCCGAGCTGGTCAGCAACGACCGGCCGCTGGTGGTGCGCTACGAAGGGCAACTCTACTTTCCCATGTTGAAAGACTACCCCGAGACGACCTTTGGCGGCGACTTTCTCACCGCCACCGACTATCTGGATCCGTACATTCGAAAGAAGTTGAAGGAAGGCAGCAACTGGGCGCTGTTCACGCTCAACCCCTACGGCCCGAACACGCTGAACTACTTTGCCAAAGAGCCCAATCCCTCAGCGCCCACGCGCGACAACTGGCTGGGCACGGACGACCGGGGGCGCGACCTGGCGGCGCAGCTGCTCTACGGCTTTCGCGTCAGCGTGCTGTTTGCACTGGCGCTCACCGCCACCGGCGTGCTGCTGGGCATGGTGACGGGCGCCATCCAGGGCTTCTTTGGCGGCAAGACGGACCTGGCGTTCCAGCGCTTCATCGAGATCTGGGGTTCCATGCCCGAGCTGTATCTGCTGATCATCTTCAGCGCAGTGCTCGCGCCCAGCATTGGGCTGCTGCTGGTTTTATTGAGCCTGTTTGGCTGGATGGGCCTCTCGGACTATGTGCGCGCCGAGTTCCTGCGCAACCGCCAGCTCGATTACGTCAAGGCCGCGCGGGCGCTGGGCGTGGGCAACGGGCAAATCATCTGGCGCCACATCCTGCCCAACAGCCTCACACCCGTGGTCACGTTTTTGCCGTTTCGCATGAGTGCCGCCATTCTGGCGCTGACCTCGCTGGATTTTCTGGGCCTGGGCGTGCCGCCGGGGACGCCGTCGCTGGGCGAACTGCTCAGTCAGGGGAAGAACAACATTGATGCGTGGTGGATTTCGCTCTCCACCTTCGCCGTGCTCGTGGTCACGCTGCTGCTGCTGACCTTTATGGGCGACGCGCTGCGCGACGCGCTCGACCCCCGCAAGGCAGATAAGTGATGGCAACTTCGGCCCAGCCTTTGCTGCAAGTGCACGACCTGTGCGTGCGCTTTGGCGCCAAGGAAGTGGTGCGCAATGTGAGCTTCGAGATCGCACCCGGCGAAAAACTCGCACTGGTGGGCGAATCGGGCTCGGGCAAAACCATCACCGCGCTCAGCCTGCTGCGCCTGGCAGGCGATGCGCTGGTGCAGGGCCAGGCGCTGTTCGATGGCCGCGACCTGCTGGCGCTCACCGAGCGCGAGCTGCGCGGTGTGCGCGGTGGCGACATTGCCATGGTCTTCCAGGAACCCATGACGGCGCTCAATCCGCTGATGACGGTGGGCCGGCAGATCAGCGAAGTTTTTGAGCTAAAACAGGCGCTGACGCAGGCGCAGTCTTGGCAGGCAGCTATCGAATTGATTGCAAGCACGGGCATCCCCGAGCCTGCGCGCCGCGCCACCGCGTTCCCGCACCAGCTCTCGGGCGGGCAGCGCCAGCGCGCCATGATTGCCATGGCGCTGGCCAGCCGCCCCAAACTGTTGCTGGCCGACGAGCCCACGACGGCCCTCGATGTCACGCTGCGCGGGCAAATTCTTGACCTGCTGTCCGACCTGCAGCGCCAGACTGGCATGGCGGTGTTGCTCATCACGCACGACCTGAATCTGGTGCATCGCTTTGCCGACCGCGTGGCCGTGATGGAGCAGGGCGTGCTGGTCGAACAGGGCCCCGTGGCCGACATCTTTCAGGCCCCGCAGCACGCCTACACGCGCCGGCTCATCGCCAGCCAGCCCAAGCGCGACGTGGTGGAGGGCGCGCCGGATGCGGCCGCAAAGCCGCTGTTGCGTGCACAACACCTGCGCGTGGGCTACCCGACGCCGTTGCCGGGGGTGCGCGGCTGGTTCAAAAAGGGCGAATTCATTGCGGTGCACGGCGCCGACCTGTGCCTGTTGCCCGGCCGCACGCTGGGCGTGGTGGGTGAATCGGGCTCGGGCAAATCGACGCTGGCGCAGGCACTGCTGGGCCTGTTGCCGTACCAGGGCAGCGTCGAGGTGGTGGGCAGCGCATGGCAGGCGCCCAGCGCGCGCAACACGCCCGCCAACCAGCGCTTGCGCCGGCAGATTCAGGTGGTGTTCCAGGACCCGTTCTCGTCCCTCTCGCCGCGCCTGACGGTGGAGGAAATTGCCGGTGAGGGCCTGCGCGTGCATGAACCGGCTCTGCCCTTGCCCGAGCGCCGGCGCCGGGTGGAGGCTGCGCTCGCCGAGGTGGGCCTGACAGACGCGCAATTTCCGGGCCTGCTGGAGCGCTACCCGCATGAGTTTTCGGGTGGCCAGCGCCAGCGCCTGGCGATTGCGCGGGCGCTCATCGTGCAGCCGCGCGTGCTGGTGCTCGACGAGCCCACCAGCGCGCTCGACGTCACCATCCAGCAGCAGGTGCTGGCCCTGCTGCAGCGCCTGCAGAAGGACAAGGGCTTGGGTTACCTGCTCATCACGCATGACGTGGAGGTGATCCGCGCCATGGCGCACGACGTGCTCGTCATGAAGGATGGCGAGGTGCTCGAAAGCGGCAGCGTCGGCCAGGTGCTCGACGCACCGCGCCACCCCTATACGCAGCGCCTCGTGGCGGCGGCCACGGTGCCGCTGGCGCGCTGACCGGGGCGCCGGCGGCAACAAGACGCAGGCCAAAGCCGGCGCGCCATGGTCTGGCCCCGTGCGCAGGCTGGGAGATCGTGAACACACGTTCTTACATCTGTTGCCACGCGGAGGGCGCAGTCCTACGGGTCGCGGGGTGTCGGGCCTTTATTCTATGAATGTGAAAAATTCGCATTCAATCGCACTGCCTGAAGAGTGTGCCAACCGAGAGAGACCCCTCATGACCTTATTCCGAAATATGAAGTTCACCCTGGGCGCCGCCCTGCTGGCCGGTCTGGCGGCTTGCGGTGGTGGTGGCAGCGACAGCGCCGCGGGCAGCGGTACGCTGCGCCTGGCACTGACCGATGCGCCCAGTTGCGGTTACGACGCTGTCAATGTCACCGTCACGAAAGTCCGTGTCCACCAGAACAGCAGCGCCAGCGATGCCGATGCCGGCTGGTCCGAAATTGTGCTGAACCCCGCGCGCCGGGTGGACCTCCTCGGTCTTACCAATGGCGTGTTGATGGAACTGGGCCAGGTACCGCTGCCCACGGGCAAATACACCCAGATGCGCCTGGTGCTGGCCGACAACAGCACCACCCAGCCGCTGGCCAATTCGGTGCTGCCCACTGGCGGCCGCGAAGTGGCCCTCAAGACGCCGAGCGGCCAGCAGTCGGGTGTCAAGACCAACATCAATATCGACATCGCCGAGAACAAGATGGCCGATTTCGTGCTGGACTTCGATGCCTGCAAGTCGGTGGTGCAGGCCGGGGCGTCCGGCCAGTACCTGCTCAAGCCGGTGGTGGCGGTGATCCCGCGCTACGTGTCCGGCGTGCAAGGGTATGTGGACCCGGCCCTGAGCGCGGGTGCCACCCGCGTGTCGCTGCAGGTCAACGGCACCGTCGTGAAAGCGACCACTCCTGACAGCACCGGCAAGTTCCTGCTGCAGCCCGTGGCGCCGGGCAACTACACGCTGGTCATGGCGGCACCGGGCCGTACGTCGGCTGTGGTCACCGGGGTGCCAGTGGCGGCGGAGACCGTGACACCAGTGGCCAGTGCGGCTGCGCCCGTGGCCCTGCCACCCTCGGCCAGCGCCAGCGCTACGGGCACCGCGCCAGCCGACACGCTGGTGCGCGCGCTGCAACCGCTCGCGGTGGGCACCGTGGAGATCGACGGCCAGTACGTGAACAGCGTTACGGGCGCCTATGCCTTCTCGCTGCCGGTCAGCTCCCCGCTGGTGGCCGCCTATGCCGCAGCGCCCGCGCCGCTGGTGTTCGCTGCCGACGCGTCTGCGGCCGGCCGGTACACCCTGCGCGCCAGCCTGCCGGGCTTTGCCGACAAGGACGCCGTGCTGCCCGCCCTGACCGCTGGGGGCGCCGCCACCGCCAACTTCACTTTCCCCTGAGGGGAAGCGGACAGGCAGGGCGAGCGCTCTGCACAGTGCCTGTTTTATATAAAAACGGCCTGTGGCGCTTACTGGATAAGCGCATATAGCTATTAAATAAGTAGCAATCATCGGGCCGCTCTGTGCGGCCCGATGCATTTCGGCTAAGGAGCCTCTGCACGAATTGCGTGGCAAGTGGGCGCTGCGGATCGCCCGAAGCCGCAGATGCACACGGCGCGACGATTCGTGCAGAGGCTAGCGCAGGTACGAGCGCAGCACGGCCGTGACCTGGTTCATGGCTTCGCTGCGGGCCGCCTCTGAAAGCCCCGGTGCGCCTACGTGCTCGCACAGGTGGCCTTCCAGCACCTGGGCCATCAGCCCGTTGACAGCGCCGCGCACTGCCGCGATCTGCTGCAGCACGGCGGCGCAGTCGGTCTCGGCGAGCAGGGCTTTTTCCAGCGCAGCGGCCTGGCCCTGGATGCGGCGCACGCGCGCCAGCAACTGCTTCTTCCCTGCGATGGTGTGTGCCATGGTGCTTGCCCTTTTTGATACTGGGGTGGAGTATATTTCAGGCATTCTCCCGCCGCCTTCCTCCCATGCAAGCCTCTGCCCAGAACCCGGACTGGACCCATTCCCACCATTTCCACCAGGGCAACCCGCTGGCCGAACGCCATACGCGCTGGGCGATGGCCCTGACGGCGGTGATGATGGTGGTGGAGATCGCGAGCGGCTGGATCTTCAACTCCATGGCCTTGCTGGCCGACGGCTGGCACATGAGTTCGCACGCGCTGGCGCTGGGCCTGTCGGCCATGGCTTATGCAGCGGCGCGGCACTATGCGCACGACCGGCGGTTTTCCTTCGGCACCTGGAAGATCGAGGTGCTGGCGGGCTACACCAGCGCGCTGGCGCTGGTACTGGTGGCGGGCGTGATGCTGGTGCAGTCGCTCCAGCGGCTGTTGGCGCCCCAGCCCATCCACTATGACGAGGCCATCGCCATCGGTGTGCTGGGCCTGCTCGTCAACCTGGCGTGTGCCTGGCTGCTGCGCGATGGCCACCACCATGGCCATGGCCATGACCATGGGCATTCCCATGGCCATGCGGGCCACCACCACGACCTGAACCTGCACTCGGCCTACCTGCATGTGCTGGCCGATGCGGCCACCTCGGTGCTGGCCATCGTGGCGCTGTTCGGCGGCAAGCTCTGGGGCTTCGACTGGCTCGACCCGGTGATGGGCCTGGCGGGCGCGGGCCTGGTGGCCGTGTGGGCCCAAGGGCTGCTGCGCGACGCGGGCAAGGTGTTGCTCGATGCCGAGATGGAGGCGCCGGTGGTGGAGGAAATCCGCGAGGTCATCGCGGCCAGCCCGGTGCCGGCGCGCATCAGCGATTTGCACGTCTGGCGCGTGGGCCGGGGCGACTATGCCTGCATCGTGTCGCTGGTGACGGCACCGGGTGCCAACCCGGAATATTTCAAGCAGCAGTTGCGGGTGCACGAGGAACTGGTCCATATCACGGTCGAGATCCAATCCGCCGGCGCTGGCGCTGCGGGCTGATGTTTTCTTCTATGCCACCGGCAGGCCGCCGCAGCGGCGGGGCAGAATCCCCGCGTGGCGCGAAGGCGTGCTGACACTACGGAACCCCGGCGATGAAATTCAGCGAACTTGAAGACGATACCGAGCACACCGAACACACGCCCCAGCAGCGGGCCGCCGCCGCATCGCGCAGCACCTGGGTGAGCGTGGGGGTCAATGTGCTGCTGACCTCGGTGCAGATCGTGGTGGGCGTGCTGGCCAAGTCGCAGGGCCTGATCGCCGACGGCATCCATTCGCTGTCGGATCTCGTGGCCGACTTCGTGGTGCTGTTCGCCAACCACCATGCCCAGAAAGACGCCGACGAGGGCCACCCTTACGGTCACCACCGTTTCGAGACAGCCGCCTCGCTGGTGCTGGGTCTGCTGCTGCTGGGCGTGGGCGTGGGCATGGTGTGGTCGGCGGTTGTCAAGCTGGAGAACCCCGAAACCGTACCGCAGGTGCATGTGATCGCCCTGTGGGTGGCTGGCGGCGCGCTGCTGGGCAAGGAGCTGCTGTTCCGCTACATGCTGGCCGTGGCCAAGCGCGTCAAGTCGAGCATGCTGGTGGCCAACGCCTGGCACGCGCGCTCGGACGCCGCCTCGTCGCTGGTGGTGGGTGTCGGCATTGCCGGCAATCTGGCCGGCTATCCCATCCTGGACCCGATCGCCGCGCTCATCGTCGGCTTCATGGTCGCAAAAATGGGCTGGGGGTTCGGCTGGGATGCGCTGCACGACCTCATGGACCGTTCGGTGGACGAGCAGGAGGTGCAGGCCATCCGCCAGACGCTGCTCGACACCCCTGGCGTGAGCGGCGTGCACGACGTGCGCACGCGCAAGATGGGCGACATGATCGTCGTCGATGCGCACCTGGAGGTGAATGCCGCGCTGACCGTGGAGGCCGGCCACGACATTGCCGTTGCAGCGCGCCAGCGCGTGCTGCAGCGCCACCGCGTGCTCAACCTCATGACCCATGTGGACCCGTGGCGCCTGCCCGACCTGGACCACGCCGCGCCGCCCGTGGCACGGTAGGTCGTTTTATTGGCGCAGAGCAGGCCCGGGCAACCGGGGCCGCACTAGGCGCCGTCCCGCCAGCCGCAGCAGTTCCAGCCACGCCAGGCACAGCACCAGCAGGCCTGCGGCCACCACCATGCCCTGAGATCCGGGCAAAACCAACCCCATCAGGGCGCGCAGCCATGGAATGGCCAGCACCGCAGCCAGCAGCACCAGCATGGCGGCGGTGATGCGCCACAGCCAGGGAGTGGGGGCGGTGATGCCCAGTAGCGCGGGGCGCGACAGATCGCGGTTTGCCAGAATCAACAGCATCACGCCAAGCACCAACGTGAGGAAGACCACGGTGCGGCTCTGGGCGCTGCTCCAGCCTTGGTCCGCCAGCCAGGCCTGCCCAGCCAGCAGCACGGCCGCCATGCCAATGCCTTGCAGCACGGAGTAAAGCAAGGGGCCCATGGCAAAGGGCGAGTCGGAAACAGGGCGGGGCGGCCGTTCCATGCTGCCGCTGGCTTCGGGCTCGGCTTCCAGCACGACCGCGCAGGTGGGGTCGATCAGCAACTGCAGCAGCACGATATGCACCGGCATCAGCAGCGTAGGCCATTTCAGCAGCGTGGGGCCCAGCACCAGCGCGATGATGGGGATGTGGACCGCAAAGGTGAAACGCGTGGCCTTGCGCACGTTGTCGTCGATGCGCCGGCCCTGGCGGATGGCGGCCACGATGCGCGCAAAGCTGTCGTCCAGCAGCACCAGCGCGGCGGCCTCGCGCGCCACATCGGTGCCGCGTTCGCCCATGGCGATGCCCACGTCGGCGGCCTTGAGTGCGGGGGCGTCGTTCACGCCGTCGCCGGTCATGGCCACCACCTCGCCGCTGGCGCGCAGCAGCTGCACCAGGCGCAGCTTGTGCTGGGGCTGGAGGCGCGCGCACAGGTCCACGTGGCGCAGCCGCTCGGCAAGGGCCGCATCGTCCAGCGCTTCGAGCTCCGCGCCGGTGATGACGTCGGGGCGGTCTGACAGGCCCACCTGCTGGGCAATGGCGCGGGCCGTGGCCGGGTGGTCGCCGGTCATCATGATCACACGCACGCCGGCGCGTCGGCATTCGGCCAGCGCGGCGGGCACCTCGGGGCGGGGTGGGTCGGCCAGGGCCACCAGGCCCAGGAAGTCGAAATCGAAGTCGTGCTGGCTTTGCGGCCAGGGCGGGGGCTGGTCGGGCGCCGGGGCCTGGCCCCGCCAGCGCCCCCGCGCCACGCCCAGCACGCGCAGGCCGCGCTCGGCCATGGCTTCAACCTGGCTGCGGATCGCGCCCAGCCGCACCGCGTCGAGATGGCACAGATCGGCCACGGCCTCGGGTGCGCCCTTGGTGGCCAGCAGGTGCACGTCCGGCTCGTCGCTGGCGAACACGCGCGTCATGGCCAGGATCTCGCCCGAGAGGGCGTATTCGAACTCGGGCTCACGCCCGTCATGCACATGCTCGGTGCCTTCCAGCCACTGGTGGCCGAAATGCTGAATGGCCTTTTCCATGGGGTCGAACGGATCGCCCGGCGTCGCCAGCATGGCGAATTCGGCCAGCAGGTGAAAGTCTTCGGGCAGATGGCCGGCGCCTTCGGGGCGGAAATGCTGGTCGGCCGTGGCCAGCTCGGCCACCGCCATGCGGTTGACGGTGAGCGTGCCCGTCTTGTCCACGGCCAGCACGGTGATGGCGCCCAGCGCCTCGACGGCGGTGACGCGCCGCGTCAGGACCTTCTGGTGCGCGATGCGCCACGCCCCCAGGGCCAGGAACACGGTGAGGATGACCGGAATCTCCTCGGGCAGGATGGCCATGGCCAGGGCGATGCCCGAGAGCAGGCTCTCCAGCAGCGGCCGGCCGTTCCACCACCAGCCCAGCAGCACCTGGGCCAGCGCCAGCACTAAGGCACCGATGCCGAGGTTGCGCACCAGCCGGCGTGAGCCTTCCTGCAGCGCCGAGGGCGGCTCGGTGGTGGCCGCCAGGTCGGCGCCAATGCGTCCGACGGCTGTCTGGGCTCCGGTGGCGCACACCCGGGCCATGCCCACGCCCCGCGTGACCACGGTGCTGGCGAATAGTGCCCCCACGCTTGCCACTTCGTGTGCCGCGCTGCCCCCCAAGGGGGCTGGCCTCTTTTGGGGCGGCCCGGCGTTGGCGGCCGTCTGCTCGTTCTGTACCACGGACAGCTTGGCCACAGGCACCGCTTCGCCGGTGAGCAGCGATTCATCCACTTCGAGCTGGCCGTCGATCAGTAGGGCGTCGGCGGCGATGCGATCACCCTCATGCAGCACCAGCAGGTCATCGCGCACCACGTCGCGTCCGGCCACGCGCTGCTCCTGGCCGTCGCGGATGACCAGCGCGCGCGGTGCCGACAGATCGCGCAGGGATTCAAGGGCGCGCTGCGTCTTGCGCTCCTGTGCCAGCGTGATGCCGATGACCACGAACACGAAGCCGAGCAGGAACAGTGCCTCGCCCCGGTCGCCCAGCGCCAGGTAGATGCCGCCCGCGGCCAACAGCATCAGGAACATCGGCTCGGTGAGCACGTCCCGCACGATGGCCCAACTGGACTTGGGTGCGCTGCCGGGAAGCATATTGGGTCCGTCCGCAGCCAGGCGGCGGGCAGCCTCGGCGGCGCTCAGGCCATGGTGGGTGGCGATTGACCCGGTAGCCTCGGGTGGAGAAGGCGAGCGCGTCATTCTGGTAGGCATGGAAATCACTTCATTGGACGGGGCATGGGTCGCCGCAATTTGGCGTGGCCAAGCGTGCTGCGTGTCTCAGTGTAGGCAGCCGATCATCCGTCCTGACGGTATTGGTAGATTTTTTTGCCGGAATTGGCACCTAGCGCTTTTCAGTTCAGCGGTTCATGCTATTGTTATGCTAGCAATCCCCTCTCGACCTGAATGCCATTGAATGGTGCCATCCCGGCCCCAGCCAATCGACGAAAGCAGGTTTCGGACTCCGAACGCCGGGTGATTCCATTTCTCAATCAAGCGATTCCTTTGCCGACTTCGCTTCCTGTGCTACAGCACTGTCTGCGCTTCGCCTTCGCGTGCTCGATGGATTGGGCAATGGAATAAGCGCCATGGGCGGATACCCCTTTGGTAGGCGCGTGAGGCTCTACCATTGCGGCATGAGCGAACCCTCCAGCACCGAAGCCGTTCAGGCCCATGCCACAGCGACCACCCCAGCCATTTCGCGCCGCAGCGAGCTGGTGGAGCTCGCGGTGGCGGCCTTGGCCGCGCACGGCCTGGCCCCGGATTTTTCAGCCGCTGCACTGGCCGAGCTGGCCACCATTGCCGGCCCTGCGCAGGAGGCTGGGCCCAACATCCGCGACCTGCGTGCCTTGCCCTGGTGCTCCATTGACGACGACGATTCGCAAGACATCGATCAGCTCAGCTGCTGTGAGCCGTCGGGCAGCGGGTGGACGGTGTCCGTCGCCATTGCCGATGTTGATGCGCTGGTGCACAAGGGCTCGGCCATCGACCTGCAGGCGCAGCGCAACACCACTTCGGTCTACACCGCGGCACGCGTGTTTCCCATGCTGCCCGAGCGGCTCTCCACCGACCTCAGCTCGCTGGGCGCGCACCAGGACCGCCTGGCCATCGTCACGGCCATGGTGGTGGATGCGGAAGGGCAGGTGAGTGGCTTCTCCATCTGCCGCGCCCAGGTGCGCAACCAGGCCAAGCTGGCCTACGACGCCTTGGCCGCCTGGCTGGACGGCAACGGCGAAATGCCTGCCGCCGTTCGTGCCGCGCCCGGCATGGATGCACAACTGCGCCTGCAGGACGCCGCCGCCCAGGCGCTGCGCCAACGCCGCACGGCGCAGGGCGCATTGCAGTTCGAAACCTTCGAGCCGCGCGCACAGGTCGAAGGCGATCAGGTGGTGGCCATTTCGCAGCGCGAGCACAACCGCGCGCGCCAGCTGATTGAAGAATTCATGGTGGCGACCAACATCTGCACCGCGCAGTTTTTAGAACAGCACGGCGGCTTGGCCATGCGCCGCGTGGTGCGTTCGCCCGAGCGCTGGAGCCGCGTGGTCGAGGTGGCCAAGAAATACGGCGATAGCTTGCCGGCCGAGCCCGATTCGAAGGCGCTGGAGGCCTTTCTGGAGCGCCAGCGCCAAGCCGATCCGCTGCGTTTCCCCGACCTCTCGCTCACCATCGTGCAGCTCATGGGCGCGGGCGAATACGTGATCGAGGCTGCCCAGCCCGGCGTGCCAGTGGATCGCTCAAAAACCGTGGCCATCGAGGACTATGGCCACTTTGGCCTCGCGATTCGGGACTACGCGCACTCCACCGCACCCAACCGCCGTTACCCCGACCTCATCAGCCACCGGCTCGTCAAGGCGGTGCTGGCCGAGGCGCCTTCGCCCTACAGCGTGGCCGAACTGCAGGCCCTGGCCGAGCACTGCAACCACCAGGAAAGCGCCGCCACGAAGGTGGAGCGGAGTCTGCGCAAGTCCGAGGCCGCGCTGTTCCTGCAGGACAAGATAGGCGCCGAGTTCGACGCCATCGTCACCGGCAGGAACAACCGGGGCACCTGGATTCGTACCTTGGTGCCGCCGGTGGAAGGCAAACTGGAGGGCGCCGGGGCGCAGGTGGAGGTGGGCGAGAAGCTGCGTGTCAAGCTGCTCAGCGCCGATGTGGCCCAGGGGTTTATTGATTTCGCGCCGCTTCCTTGATGCTGCCTTGCTATGGGCAGAAAAATTTCAGATAAAAATCGCCTCTAGCGCTTATACCGTATGCGCTACCAGCTATAGTTTTAATAGTATCTAACCCGGCCGCCTCTGGGCGCCGCCCGACAGACATGCACCCAGAGCCACCGCTTCCGTCCGCACCCGCAGCACCTGACTCCACGGCGCCTCCAGCGCTGGGCCAACCCAGGGCCAAGCTGCATCCCGATGTGCTCAAGCTCGGCCTGGTGAGCTTTCTCACCGACCTGAGTTCGGAGATGATTTTCTCGGTGTTCGCCGTGTTCTTCACCACGGTGGCCGGCGCGTCGAGCGCGCTGCTGGGGCTCATCGAAGGGCTGGCGGATTTTTCCGCCTCCTCGCTCAACTACCTGGCCGGCTGGTTGTCGGACCGCAGCGGCCAGCGCAAGTGGTTCGCCACGGCGGGCTATGGGTTTTCGTCGCTGGCCAAACTGATTTTGCTGGTGTCTTCGTCCATTGCCGGCCTGGCGGTGTTCCGTGTGCTCGAGCGCCTGGGCAAGGGCTTTCGCGGGCCGCCGCGCGATGCCTGGCTGGTGTCGGTGGCGGGCCAGGCCACACGCGGCTACGCGCTCGGCGTGCACAAGGCGCTGGACAAATCGGGCGCCGTCGTCGGCCCCCTGGTGGCCTACGGCTTGTTGAAATGGCTGGGCGAATCCGCCAGCACCTACCGCCTGCTGTTCCTGGTGGCCGTGGTGCCGGCGGTGCTCGCCGTGCTGGTGCTCATGCTCATCTCGAACGCTCCGGGCCAGCCGCATCCGCGCGAAGGCCTGCGCCAGAACTGGCAGCAGCTCAGCCCCGGCTTCAAGCGCTTCCTGCTGCCGGCCGGCGTGTTTGCGCTGGGCTACTTCAGCCTGGGCTTTTTTCTGCTGCGCGCGCACGACGTGGGCTTCAGCATGACCGACGTGGTGCTGCTCTATGCCTTGTTCAACACCACCTGCGTCGTTGTGGCGCCGCTGGTGGGACACCTGGGCGACCGGGTAGGGCGCAGCCGTATCGTGCTGCTGGGCTACGGGGCGTACGCCGGCTTGAACCTGTGGATGGTGTTTGCCGGCACGCGTTGGGAGATGATCGCGGTGTTCTGCATCTACGGCGTTTTCTATGCGATTGAAGAGTCGCAAAGCAAGGCCTTCATTGCCGATATCGAACCCGAGCGCCGCGCCACGGCCATGGGGGCCTACAACTTCGTTACGGGTTTGCTGTACCTGCCGGCTTCGCTCGTGGCCGGGGCGCTGTGGACGTTGTCCCCCAGCCTGGCGTTTGGCCTGGCGGCTGCGTTGTCGCTGGCGGCGATGGCGGTTTTTGTGCGCGTGCGGCCCGCTGCGGGTCCGGCGCACTGATCCGCTGCCCTACAGTTGCACCATGAGCCATCCACAAAACTTTCGCCGCAGCGACCTGGTTCGCATTGCCACCGAGGCTATGGTGGAGCGCGGCCTGGAACCCGAATTTCCTGCTGGCGCCCTCCAGGAACTCCATGCCATCACGGGCCCAGGCAGAGACGCCAGTTCCACCATCCGCGACCTCACGGCGCTGCCCTGGTGCTCCATCGACAACGACGATTCGCTCGATCTCGACCAGCTCACCGCCTGCGCTGCCATGGGCCGCGGTGCGGTGAAGATTTTTGTCGCCGTGGCCGATGTGGACGCGCTGGTGAAGAAAAACTCCGCCATCGATGTGCATGCGCGCACCAACACCACTTCGGTCTACACCTCGGCACGGGTGTTTCCCATGCTGCCCGAGCGTTTGTCCACCAACCTGACTTCGCTCAATGCCGGGCAGAACCGCTTGGCCATCGTCACCGAAATGCTGGTCGACCACGATGGCGTGGTGACCCACAGCACCGTGCACCGTGCCCGCGTGCGCAACCAGGCCAAGCTGGCCTACGACGCCGTGTCCGCGTGGATCGAGGGTGTGGGCGATTTGCCCGACGCCGCGCGCGACGTGCCGGGCATGGACGAGCAACTGCGCACGCAGGACGCCGTGGCCCAGCGCATGCGCGCGCGCCGGCGCGAGCAGGGCGCGCTCGACCTGGAAACCTTCCAGCCACGCGCCGTGTTCGAGGGAGAGCGCGTGGTGGACATCGTCCAGCAGGCGCAAAACCGCGCGCGCCAGCTGATTGAAGAATTCATGATCGCCACCAACACCTGCACCGCGCAGTTCCTGGCGCAGCACGGCGCCAGCTCCCTGCGCCGGGTGGTGCGCTCGCCCGAGCGCTGGCAGCGCATCGTGGAGGTGGCCGCCAAGTACGCCGAGCACCTGCCGTCGGCGCCCGATTCGCGCGCGCTGGAGGGCTTTTTGGCGCGCCGGCGCAAGGCCGACCCGCTGAGGTTTCCCGACCTCTCGTTAGTGATCGTCAAGCTCATGGGCTCAGGCGAATACGTGGTGGAACACCCGCGCGGCGAGCCGATCGGCCACTTCGGCCTGGCGGTGCGCGACTACACCCATTCCACCGCGCCCAATCGGCGCTACCCCGACCTGATCACGCTGCGCATGGTCAAGGCGCTGCTGCAGGGCGAGCACTCGCCCTATGGCGCGGCGGAGCTGGAGCTTCTGGCCGAGCACTGCACGCAGCAGGAAGACGCAGCGCAGAAGGTGGAGCGCAGTGTGCGCAAGTCCGAAGCCGCGTTGTACCTGCAGGGGCTGGTGGGCAGAAAGTTCGACGCCGTCGTCACCGGCGCGACCGACCGCGCCACCTGGGTGCGCATCTTCGTGCCGCCTGCCGAGGGCATGCTGGTGGGTGCTGGCACCCACCTGGACGTGGGCCAGAAGCTGCGCGTCAAATTGGTGGCGACCAATGTGGAGCGCGGTTTCATCGATTTTGAGCAGATCGCCTAGTGTGCTCGGTCCCCGCCTGGACCGTTCAGGCGCTTGGTTTGCATTTGGCCCTTGGCGGCAAGGGCGCTCACCGAAGGAAATATTCCATGGAACCACACGCTACGCCCCCTGAACCCGCACCGACGCCCTGGGATGCGGAGGCGAGCATCCGCCATGCCTACCGAACGGTGCGCGTGCATGCCGGGTCGACCGAGGCTCTTACGGTGCTGCACATCGGTGCCGAGCACACGGTCGTGGCCACGGGGGAGGGCGCCGAGGCGGCCGCCACCCTCGTACTGCCGATCGGCGCGCTGAAAACGGCGCAAACGTTCTTCCGGCGCAGCCCACCGACGCCGCTGGAAATGGAAAACGCCATTGCCACGGTGGAGGACGAAGTGATGCGCCTGGCTGCGCTGTTGCCGCCCAGTTCCACTCTGTGGTCGGTGGACCCGTCGGTGCGTGACATTGCCCTGATGGCGGGCGTGGCCCCTGGCGCGTGCATGGTGCTGCCCCTGGAGCGCATGGAGCAGACTTTTGAGCGGCTGGCCGCCGTGGCCGAGGGCCGCCCGGCGGTACTCGAAGGCCTGCCCGACAGCACAGCGTTTGCGGCTGTGCTGCTGATCCTGCGTGAATTCATGCACCACCTGGCTTTTTCGGCCATCCGCGTGTCGGCCTGAGAGGCTGAGCAGGTTCGTTCGGGCCGCCTGACGCCTTGTGCGCTTGGGTTCATTACGTTGCAATCATTCAATTATTATTGAATAATTGCAAAATGAAAAAAGAAACCGCTACCACTGTCTTTGAATCGCTGGCATCGGGTGTCCGGCTTGATGTCTTTCGCCTCCTCGTCAAACAAGGCCCTGAGGGCCTGGTGGCGGGCGAGATTGCGGCCGCGCTGGGGGTGCCAGCCACCAATTTGTCGTTTCACCTGAAGGCCCTCACGCAGGCCGGCCTGCTCACCGCCACACAGGAGGGGCGCTACCAGCGCTACCGCGCCCACATTCCCCTGATGGTCGAACTGATCGCTTACCTGATGGACGAATGCTGCGCAGGCCACCCCGAGGCCTGTCTGCCGGCTGGCGCCATGGCAGCCTGCACCAACCGCGCCTGACGCCCCAAAACGCAGGCCTTTTTTTACTCCACCATCCTTCGGATCGACCACAAGCCATGCGCAATGTCCTGTTTCTTTGCACCCACAACTCCGCCCGCAGCATCCTGGCCGAAGCGTTGCTTAACCACTTGGACAGCCGGGCACCCACGCGGCGCTTCCAGGCCTGGTCGGCTGGCAGCAGCCCCCGGCCCGGGCAGCAGCCGCACCCGCTGGCGCTGGAGGTTCTACAGCGCGCCGGCATTTCTACCGAGGGCCTGCACAGCAAGAACTGGGACGAATTCGCCGCCCCGGGCGCGCCCCACATGGACCTGATCATCACCGTCTGTGACAGTGCCGCAGGCGAGGTGTGCCCCATTTGGCCCGGCCACCCAGCCACCGCGCACTGGGGCTATGCCGACCCGTCGGAAGGCGATGCGCCGGATGCAGTCAAGCGCGAGGCCTTCCGCCAGACGCTGCACGCCATCAAGCGCCGCCTCGAACTGCTGCTCAACCTGCCGTCCGAGAAGCTGCAACAAAACCTGCTGCAGGAAACCGCCCGCGGCCTGTCTTCCCAATAGGGTCTGTTAACACCTTGCAACGCGATCCCCTTGGATAGTGTTAACAGGCCCCAAATAGGAGTTCCCCATGACCACCATCCAGATTTTTGACCCCGCCTTGTGCTGCAGCAGCGGCGTGTGCGGCACCGACGTGGACCAAGCCCTCGTCAACTTCTCCGCCGATGCCGACTGGGCGCGCCAGAACGGCGCGCAGATCGAGCGCTTCAACCTCGCGCAGCAGCCGATGGCGTTTGCCGAGAACCCCTTGGTGAAAGGCTTTCTGCAGCGCTCCGGCCAGGAGGCCCTGCCGCTCACGCTGGTGGCGGGCGAGGTGGCGCTGGCTGGCCGCTACCCCAGCCGCAGCGATCTGGCGCGCTGGGCCGGCATTGCGCTGCCTGCTGCCGAGCCGCAGTCGGCCGGCAGTTGCTGCTCGGGCGGGGCCTGCTGCTGAAACACCCAGAGTCACCCTATGCAATTTCTCGACAACGCACCGCGTTTTCTGTTTTTCACCGGTAAGGGTGGGGTGGGCAAGACCTCGCTGGCCTGCGCCACGGCCATGCACTTGGCCGCGCAGGGCCAGCGCGTGCTGCTGGTCAGCACCGACCCGGCCTCCAACGTGGGCCAGGTGTTTGGCGTTGCCATTGGCAACCAGGTCACGGCCGTGCCCGAGGTGCCGCGCCTGTGGGCACTGGAGATCGATCCCCAGGCGGCCGCGCAGGGCTACCGCGACCGCATCGTCGGGCCGGTGCGCGGCGTGCTGCCCGACGACGTGGTCAAGGGCATCGAAGAGCAGCTCTCGGGCGCCTGCACCACCGAGATTGCCGCGTTTGACGAATTCACCGCGCTGCTGACCGACGACAGCCTGGACGCGCGCTACGAGCACATCATTTTTGACACCGCGCCCACCGGCCACACCATCCGCCTGCTGCAATTGCCGGGGGCCTGGAGCGGTTTTCTGGAGTCTGGCAAGGGCGATGCCTCCTGCCTGGGCCCGCTGGCCGGGCTGGAGAAGCAGCGCAGCCAGTACGCGGCGGCCGTGGCGGCGCTGGCCGACGGCACGCGCACCCGGCTGGTGTTGGTGGCGCGCGCGCAGCAGTCCACGCTGCGCGAAGCCGCGCGCACGCATGGCGAACTGCACGCCATCGGCCTGGGGCAGCAATTCCTGGTGGTGAACGGCGTGTTTCCGCCCGGCGAAGCGGCGCAAGACCCGCTGGCCGCCGCCATATGCCGGCGCGAGCAGGCCGTGCTCGCCGCCATGCCGCCCGCCTTGCAGGCGCTGCCCACGGACCTCGTGGCGCTCAAGCCCTTCAACCTGGTGGGGCGCGAGGCCTTGCGCCAGTTGCTGGTGGAGACCGTACCGGCGGTGATGTCTGACGACGCTGGCGAGCAGCCACAGACCGACCTGCCGCGCCTGGCCGCGCTGGTGGATGGCATTGCTGCCGATGGCCACGGCCTGGTCATGCTGATGGGCAAGGGCGGCGTGGGCAAGACCACCCTGGCCGCCGCCGTCGCGGTGGAACTCGCGCACCGGGGCTTTGCGGTGCACTTGTCCACGTCGGACCCGGCGGCCAACCTGGAGCAAACCCTAAGCGGCGCGCTGGAGAACCTCACCGTGAGCCGCATCGACCCGCACGAGGTGACCGAGCGGTACCGCCAGCAGGTGCTGGCAGCCAAGGGCGCCAAGCTCGACGCCGCAGGGCGCGCACTGCTTGAAGAAGACCTGCGCTCGCCGTGCACCGAAGAAATCGCCGTCTTCCAGGCCTTCTCGCGCACCATCCGCGAAGCGGGCAAGAAGTTTGTCGTGATGGACACGGCCCCCACCGGCCACACGCTGCTGTTGCTGGACGCCACCGGCGCCTACCACCGCGACATCGTGCGCCAGATGGGCAGCACGGGCGTGCACTTCACCACGCCGATGATGCAGCTCCAGGACCCCAAGCAGACCAAGGTGATTCTGGTCACGCTGGCCGAGACCACGCCGGTGCTGGAAGCCGCCAACCTGCAGAACGACCTGCGCCGCGCCGGCATTGAGCCCTGGGCCTGGGTCATCAACAACAGCGTGGCGGCTGCTCGGGTGACCTCGCCGCTGCTGCGCCAGCGCGCCCGCAACGAGCTGCGCGAGATCGACGCCGTGACCACGCAGCACGCCACGCGCTGGGCCATCGTGCCGCTGCTGAGCGAGGAGCCCGTGGGCATTGCGCGCCTGCTGGAGCTTGCCGGATCGGCCTTCCAGGCTCAGGGAGAACGGACCGTGTCTGAGGCAGGCATTTAATCCGATGAAAATGGCCTCTAGCGCTTATTGGGTAAGCGCTAGCAGCTATCAAAAACAGAGTTACCGAAGAATCAACACCGGCACATCGGACAAGCGCAGCAGCGTCGTCGTGGTGCTGCCGACGATGAGCTGGCGAATGCGCGAATGGCCGTAGGCACCCATGACCAGCAGGGCCGCGCCCTGGCTGGCGAGCAGTTCGGGTAGCGCACTTTCGGGCTCGCCCGGTAACAGCCGCGTCTGCACCGAAAAGCCCGCGACGCGCAGCAGCTCGGCGGCCGCAGCGAGCGGCTCCTGCGCCTCGGGCGTGTCCTCGCCCACCATGGCGATCAGTGCCGGCAGGTCGCGCAGCAGGGGGCTGGCAGCCACCATGTCCACCATCTTGCGGGCGGTGGGGCTGGCGTCGTAGGCCACCACAAAGCGCTCGGGTGGGGCAAAGCGCTCGCTGGTGGCGACCAATACCGGCCGTTGCAGCGCCCGGATGACGCGCTCGACATGGTGGTCCAGGTGCAGCCGGCGCGGCCCGCTGGCCCGGTGGTTCGCGCCCAGCACGCACAAACGCAGCTCGGGTTCGAGTTCCAAAAGGGTATCGACGAGTTCGCCGTGGCGCATGTGCGTGGCGGGCACCGGCAGGCCGGCAGCTTGGGCGCGCAGGCTGGCAGCTTCCAGCATGTCGCGTCCGGCCTGCTGCGCCAGCTTGCTGCGTTGCTCATCGAGTGCACTCAGTTGCTGTAGCAGCACCTCTTGTGCCCCCAGGCCGATCGTGCCGCTGTAGTCGCCCACGTTGGGCAGCTCGGGCGGGCGCTCCAGCACATGCAGCAATTCGAGTGGCGCAGACAGGCGCTGCGCCGCCCAGGCGGCCCAGTCGATGACGGCGGCGGTGGTGGTGCGGCCGTCGATGCAGGCGTAGACCTTGTTCATGGGATCTCCTATCAGAACGTGTTGACGATCCATCCGGGGCCGCATTCGGGCGCAATCAGGACAAGTTTAAGCCCGGCTGAGCAGCATGGGCGCATGCCCATTGCCAAGCCGCCGGACGTGGAAATCGCCCGATTTCGCCCCAATCTGAAGGGAAAGCGACGTTCCGGGCAGGCTGCTGCATCTTGTATGCCGTTCTGAAAAGACGCTTGTGTGACCTTGGAGAGATCGTAAACATGTTCTGTGACCAGAGCGACTGCGGCTACCATGGCGACCTGTCGTGCGCACCTATGGTGCGGCGCCTCCCTTAAATGCCTATGACGCAGTCCCACGCCGTGAAACCTTTGGCCACCGAACCGAAGTCGGCCCCCAGCCTCTTGTGGGTGGTGTGTCTATGCGCCGGCTGGTGCAATACTTGTAGCGATTACCGTGCGACGTTCGAAGCCGTTGCGCGCCAGTGGCCGGCGATTCGCTTTGAATGGGTAGACATCGAAGATGAAGCCGAAGTCACGGGCGATGTCGACGTGGAAACCTTTCCCACGCTGTTAGTGGCCGATGCCAGTGGCACGCGCTTTCTCGGCCCCTTGCTGCCGCAGGCCGGCGTTCTGACGCGCCTCATCAGCAACCTGCAGGCGGGCGCCTCAGGGCTGGCGCCTGGGGTGGACCCGCAGGGGCAGGCGCTGTTCGAGCGGGTCCGTGCAAGCAGGAACTGACCGTGCGGCCCTGCGCCAGCCGTTTGCTGGGGGTATGGCAAGGCCTGTTTTTGCGTTTTTCAGGGGCCAGGGGCTTTTGTGAGGAGGTTTTCCGGGCTACAATGGCTCTCTCACGACCAAGCGGGCGGGTACCAACCGCCCGTTTTTTTTGGCCGTAAGCTTTTGGAGCTCGAAGCCTCAGGGGGTTCTCGGGTTTTTTGTTTTTCCGGAATTGAATTCAATACGTGGCGCTGCAGCAAATCGTCGAGCAAACCGTCATCGGCCTGGGGTACGACTTGGTCGAGGTGGCTCGCTGCCCCGGTGGCCTGTTGCGCATCACCATTGATTTGCCTTGGCAGGCGCCGGCAGAAATCGGTGGTTCGCGGTCTGAGCAATTCATCACCGTGGAAGATTGCGAGAAGGTCACGCGGCAGCTGCAGTTTGCGCTGGAAGTGGATGCGGTGGAGTACACGCGGCTTGAGGTGTCTTCGCCCGGTATCGATCGGCCTTTGCGCCACGAGCAGGATTTTGTGCGTTTTGAGGGGCAGGTAATTGATCTTGTCCTCAAGCAGCCCATAGGCGCTGCCGCGGCAGGGCAGGTGAGCCCGCTGCGCAAGAAGTTTCGCGGGACGCTTGAGCGTGCCGAGGGTGGTGGCTGGCAGATTACGTGGCGCGACGAGCCGCCGATCAAGCCTGGTCAGCGTGTCAGCGCCAAACGGGCGCAGACGCCGCTCCAGGCGCTGGGTTTTGCACTTGATGAACTCAAGGAGGTGCGCTTGGCGCCCATTGTGAATTTCAAAGGGCGCGGCGCGGGGGCGGCGTCGGGGTGATTTCCCGTGAGGGATGAAGTCGGTCCGGGCCGCCTGCGTGTGGCCCCAAGGTGAAAGAAATAGGAGAGTCGTTGCATGAATCGCGAATTGTTGATGTTGGTGGATGCCATTTCGCGCGAAAAAAGCGTTGAGCGGGACGTGGTGCTGGGTGCCGTTGAATCCGCCTTGGCCCAGGCGACGAAAAAACTCTATTCCGGCGAAGTAGATATCCGCGTGGCGCTTGATCGCGACAGCGGTAACTACGAAACCTTCCGTCGCTGGCTGGTGGTGCCTGACGACGCCGGTCTGCAAAACCCTGACGCTGAAGAGTTGCTGATGGATGCGCGGGAGCGCGTTCCAGACGTTGAGGTCGGCGAGTACATTGAGGAAGGCATCGAATCTGTGCCCATCGGCCGCATTGGCGCGATGGCTGCCAAGCAGGTCATCCTGCAGAAGATTCGTGACGCCGAGCGCGAAATGTTGCTGAACGACTTCATGTCGCGTGGCGAGAAGATTCTGACAGGTACCGTCAAGCGCATGGACAAGGGGGACCTCATTGTCGAGTCTGGCCGCGTCGAAGGGCGTCTGCGCCGCAGCGAGATGATTCCCAAGGAAAACCTGCGCAGCGGCGACCGCGTGCGCGCCATGATCATGGAGGTGGACCTGACGCTGCGCGGCGCGCCCATCATCCTCTCGCGCTCGGCGCCAGAATTCATGATCGAGCTGTTCCGCCATGAGGTGCCCGAGATCGAGCAGGGCCTGCTGGAGATCAAGAGCTGTGCCCGTGACCCCGGCAGCCGGGCCAAAATTGCCGTGCTCTCGCATGACCGTCGCGTGGACCCCATTGGCACTTGCGTCGGTGTGCGTGGCACGCGCGTCAATGCCGTGACCAACGAACTCGCTGGTGAGCGTGTCGATATTGTGCTGTGGTCCGAAGACCCGGCGCAGTTTGTCATTGGCGCCCTGGCGCCAGCGAATGTCTCATCGATCATGGTCGATGAGGAAAAGCACGCTATGGATGTGGTGGTGGACGAGGAAAACCTCGCCATTGCCATCGGCCGTGGTGGCCAGAACGTGCGCCTTGCGTCTGACCTCACGGGTTGGAAAATCAACATCATGGACGCTGCCGAATCGGCCCAGAAGCAGGCCAACGAGACCGATATGGCGCGTCACCTGTTCATGGAAAAGCTTGATGTTGACCAGGAGATCGCCGACACCCTGATCGAAGAGGGCTTCAACACCCTCGAGGAAGTGGCCTACGTGCCGCTGCAGGAAATGCTGGAGATTGAGAGTTTCGACGAAGACACCGTCAACGAACTGCGCGCGCGCGCCAAGGATGCCTTGTTGACTATGGAAATCGCACGCGAAGACAGTGTCGAGAGCGTCTCTCAGGATCTGCGCGATCTCGAAGGCGTGACGCCCGAGCTGATTGCCAAGCTGGCTGGGGGTGGCGTACACACACGCGACGATTTGGCCGACTTGGGCCTGGATGAGCTCATCGAGCTGACAGGGCAAACCGAAGACGACGCCAAGGGATTGATCATGAAAGCACGCGAGCATTGGTTCGCGGGGCAAGCGTAAAGGTCGGGAGGCACGAACCACATATGTCCAGTAATACCGTTGCCGAGTTCGCCAGCGAACTCAAAAAAACCTCTGACGTCTTGCTCGAACAGCTCAAGTCTGCCGGTGTCTCCAAGGCCGCTGCGTCCGACGTTCTGACCGAGAGCGACAAGCAAAAGCTGCTCGCGCATCTGCAGGCCAGCCATGGTCTTGCAGCATCGGATCGCAAAAAAATTACCTTGGTAAAGCGCTCCACCAGCGAAATCAAGCAGGCCGATGCCTCTGGAAAGGCGCGTACCATTCAGGTGGAAGTGCGCAAAAAGCGCACTTTCGTCAAGCGTGACGATGCGGCGGAGGCTGCAGCACTGTCGGACATTGATGCCGTGCCGGAAGACGTGGAGCAGGCGCCAGAACAGGACAACGCTGATCTCGCACGCCGCGAGGAGGAAGCGCGTCGCCAGGCCGAGCTGATCAGCCGCCAGGAGCAAGATCTGAGCGAGAAACGCCGCGACCGCGAGATGCGCGAGCAGCGCGAACGCGAAGCCGCAGAGCGCGCCGCAGCCTATGCCGCGCAGGAAGCCGAGAAAAAGGCGCAGGCGTCTGCTGAGAAGCAGGAGGCCACGCGTGAGCAGGCCGCCGAGGCCGCAGCCCGCGCGGCCGCACAGGCCGAAGCGCGTGAAAAGGCCGAAGCCGAGTCCCGCGCGCGTGCCGCCGAGGAAGCCGAACGCGCTAGCGATCTGGATGAGCGCCGTCGCAAGGCATTGGCGGAAGCCGCTGCCATTCGCTCCATGATGTCGGCGCCTGCCAAGGTGCTGGTAGCCAAGAAGCCGGAAGAGCCCAAGGTGGTTGCGCGCGCTGGCGACGCCAAGAAGGGCACCTTGCACAAGCCGGCTGCCGCCCCTGGTGCGGCACCGCGTGCGGCGGGCTCCCCAGGTGCCCCAGGGGGTGCCGGCAAGGAAGTCAAGTCAGCCAAGCTCTCGTCGAGTTGGGCGGGTGACGCAGCCAAGAAAAAGGGCATTCCCACCCGTGGCGACACGGGCGGTGGACGTGGTGGAGCCAGCGCCTGGCGCAGTGGCAGCGGTTCGCGCAGCGGCGGCCGCCGTGGCAACGACCGCGACCGTTCTGATCAGCACGCACACGCCGCACCGGTGGAGATGCGCGCCATTGAAGTGCACGTGCCTGAAACCATTACGGTGGCCGAGCTGGCGCACAAAATGTCCATCAAGGCGTCTGAAGTCATCAAGGCGCTGATGAAGATGGGCCAGATGGTGACCATCAACCAGCCGCTGGACCAGGACACCGCGATGATCGTGGTCGAGGAACTCGGCCACACGGCCGTGGTCGCCGCGCTGGACGATCCGGAAGCTTTTGCGCAAGAGGATGCATCCTTGCAAACCGCCGAGCTCGTCTCGCGCGCGCCGGTTGTCACCGTCATGGGCCACGTGGACCACGGCAAGACCTCGCTGCTGGACTACATCCGCCGCACCAAGGTGGCGACAGGTGAAGCGGGCGGCATTACGCAGCACATTGGGGCTTACCACGTCGAGACCCCGCGCGGCATGGTGTCGTTCCTCGATACCCCCGGTCACGAGGCGTTTACCGCCATGCGTGCCCGTGGCGCGCAGGCGACCGACATCGTGATTCTGGTGGTGGCAGCCGACGACGGCGTCATGCCGCAGACCAAGGAAGCCATCAAGCACGCCAAGGCGGCCGGGGTTCCCATGGTGGTGGCCATCACCAAGTCCGACAAGCCCGACGCCAACTTCGAGCGCGTCAAGCAGGAGCTGGTGGTCGAGCAGGTGGTGCCTGAAGAATACGGTGGCGACACGCCTTTCGTGCAAGTGTCTTCCAAGACCGGAATGGGCATCGACGCGCTGCTTGAGCAGGTACTGCTGCAAGCCGAAGTGATGGAGCTCAAGGCGCCGGTGACAACGCTGGCCAAGGGTCTCGTGATTGAAGCGCAGCTCGACAAAGGCCGTGGCCCGGTTGCGACGGTGCTGGTGCAGTCCGGTACGCTCAAGGTGGGCGACGTGGTGCTTGCCGGCCAGACCTTTGGCCGCGTGCGCGCCATGCTGGATGAAAATGGCCAGACCGCCAAGTCCGCAGGTCCGTCCATTCCGGTGGAAATCCAGGGTTTGACGGAAGTGCCGCAGGCTGGCGACGAGTTCATGGTGCTCACCGACGAGCGCCGTGCACGCGAAATCGCGACCTACCGCGCCGGTAAGTTCCGCAATACCAAGCTGGCCAAGATGCAGGCAGCCAAGCTGGAGAACATGTTCTCCGACATGACGGCGGGCGAAGTCAAGATGCTGCCCATCATCGTCAAGGCCGATGTGCAGGGTTCGCAAGAGGCGCTGTCGCAGTCGCTGCTCAAACTCTCGACCGACGAAGTCAAGGTGCAACTGGTCTATACCGGCGTAGGCGCGATCAGCGAGTCGGACATCAACCTGGCGATCGCATCCAAGTCCATCGTCATTGGCTTCAATGTGCGGGCCGACGCCGGTGCGCGCAAGCTGGCCGAAGCCAACGATGTCGAACTGCACTACTACAGCATCATCTACGACGCCGTCGATGAATTGAAAGTGGCCATGTCCGGCATGCTGGCACCCGAGCAGCGCGAAGAGATCATCGGCACGGCCGAAATCCGTACGGTGTTCGTGGCCTCCAAGATCGGTACCGTTGCGGGTTCGTACATCACGTCCGGCATGGTGCATCGCAATGCGAAGTTCCGCCTGCTGCGCGAGAACGTCGTCATCTACACCGGCGAAGTCGAGTCGCTGCGCCGCCTGAAAGACGACGTCAAGGATGTCAAGGAAGGTTTCGAGTGCGGTATCAAGCTGAAGAACTACAACGACGTCAAGGAAGGTGATCAGCTGGAATTCTTCGACGTCAAGGAAATCGCGCGGACGCTATGAAGCACCCCCTGAGTCGCTTCGCGCCTTCCCCCTCTCTCGAATCGCTTTGCGATTCGGGAGGGGGACGCCCCCAGCACGGCGGGGCGGCCCTTGTGCGGGGGCGCTGGCATTGGCCGCGCCACGTTCACGCGGCGTCGTCGGTGATTGGCGCAGTGGGTTACTAACATGGCAGCCAAGAAATCGTCCACGCCCAACCGCGCCTTCAAGGTGGCCGACCAGATCCAGCGCGATCTGTCGGAGCTGATCGCGCGCGAGCTCAAGGACCCGCGCGTCGGCATGGTCACCATCCAGTCGGTGGAGGTGACCCCCGATTACGCCCATGCGAAGGTGTTCTACAGCGTGCTGACCGGCGAGCCGGCCGCCACGCAAGAAGCACTGGATCAGGCGGCGGGGTTTTTGCGTGCCGGTCTGTTCAAGCGCCTGCACATCCATACCGTGCCCACGCTGCACTTCGTGTTCGACCGCACGCCCGAGCATGCGGCGGATATGAATGCGCTGATTGCCCAGGCGGTCGCTTCGCGCTCAAAAGAAGACAACGAATGACCGCGCCGGCTCCCCGCATTCGGGTGCAGCGGCGCCCGGTGCATGGGGTGCTGCTCATCGACAAGCCGCTGGGGCTCTCCAGCAACCAGGCCTTGCAAAAGGCCAAATGGCTGCTGCGCGCGGAAAAGGCGGGCCATACGGGTACGCTCGATCCGCTGGCCACTGGCGTGCTGCCGCTGTGTTTTGGCGCGGCGACCAAATTCAGCCAGTTGCAGCTCGACGCCCCTAAGACATACCACGCGGTGGCGCGCCTCGGTGTGACGACCAGCACGGGCGACGCGGAAGGTGACGTGCTGGCCGAGCGGCCGGTTCCGGCTGACGCACTCTCCCCAGAGCGGCTTGCGGCCGTGCAGCGCCAGTTCACCGGCCCCATGGCGCAGGTGCCGCCGATGCACAGCGCCTTGAAGAAGGACGGGCGCGCGCTCTACGAATACGCGCGCGCGGGCATTGAGGTGGAGCGCGCGCCGCGTAACGTAGAAATTTTTGAGTTAAATCTGGCTCCAGCGCAGGATACATCTGCGCATTCAGCTATCAATATCGTAGTGAAATGCAGCAAAGGCACCTACATCCGCACCCTCGGCGAAGATATCGGAGCGGCACTCGGTTGTGGCGCCCACCTGACCTTTTTGCGCCGTATTGAAACCGGAGGCCTGGGGCTGGCCGATTGCGTCACGCTTGAGGCGCTGGAAGCCATGGACGAAGACGCTCGCCTTGCCTGCCTGGCGCCGGCTGAGTTGTTGCTCGTCGGCCAACCTCGCATTGAGCTGGACGCCTACGAGGCCGGGCGTTTCCTCTCCGGTCTGCGCCGCCGCGGCGCCTGGCCCGATGCGCCAGAAGTTGCGGTGTTCGGGCAAGCGCCTGCCGCGCTGTTGGGCGCGGGCCACGTGGTGGCAGGCGAACTTATCCCCGACCGGTTGCTGAGCCCGATCGAAATCGAACAAATCTTGAAGAGCACGCCGAGCGCCGCAAGCGCCGGTATTTTGGAAACGACATGAACAAGCAAATTCGCAACATCGCCATCATCGCCCACGTTGACCATGGCAAAACCACCATGGTGGACCAGCTGCTGCGCCAGTCGGGCACTTTCGCCGAACACGAAAAAGTCGTCGACACGGTGATGGACAACAACGCCATCGAACGCGAGCGCGGCATCACCATCCTGGCCAAGAACTGCGCCGTGTCCTGGAAGGGCACGCACATCAACATCGTCGATACCCCCGGCCACGCCGACTTTGGTGGTGAGGTCGAGCGGGCGCTGTCCATGGTGGACGGCGTGGTGCTGCTGATCGACGCGCAGGAAGGCCCGATGCCGCAAACGCGTTTCGTCACCAAGAAGGCGTTGGCGCTGGGCCTCAAGCCCATCGTGGTGGTCAACAAGGTGGACAAGCCCGGCGCGAACCCCGACAAGGTGGTGAACGCTGCATTTGACTTGTTCGACAAGCTCGGCGCAACCGACGAACAGCTCGATTTCCCGGTGGTCTACGCCTCGGGCATTAACGGCTGGACGTCGCTGGTAGAAGGCGAACCGGGCGAACAATGGGGCCCGGACATGTCGGCGCTGTTTGAAACCGTGCTCGGGCACGTTCCCGCGCATGAGGGCGACGAGAATGCGCCGCTGCAGCTGCAGATCTCGGCGCTCGATTTCTCCACCTTCGTCGGCCGCATTGGGGTGGGCCGCATCAACCAGGGGACCATCAAACCCAACATGGACGTGCTCGTGATGGAGGGTCCGGACGGGAAATCCTTCAAAGGCCGCGTCAACCAGGTGCTCACCTTCCAGGGCCTGGAGCGCGTGCAGGCCACCGAGGCCGGCCCGGGCGAAATCGTGCTGATCAACGGCATTTCGGATATCGGCATTGGCGTGACGGTGACCGACCCCACGAACCCGGCGCCGTTGCCCATGCTCAAGGTGGATGAGCCCACGCTGACCATGAATTTCTGCGTCAACACCAGCCCGCTGGCTGGCCGCGAAGGCAAGTACGTTACCAGCCGCCAGATCTGGGACCGCCTCCAGAAAGAGCTGCAGCACAACGTGGCTCTGCGCGTCAGCGAGACCAATGAAGAAGGCATTTTTGAAGTGATGGGCCGGGGCGAGTTGCACCTGACCATCCTGCTGGAGAACATGCGCCGCGAAGGCTACGAAATGGCCGTCTCCAAACCCCGCGTGCTGTTCAAGGACGTGGGCGGCGTCAAGCACGAGCCTATCGAGCTGGTCACCGCCGACATCGAGGAAACCCACCAGGGCGGCGTGATGCAGGCGCTGGGCGAGCGCAAGGGTGAACTGGTGAACATGGAGCCGGACGGCCGCGGCCGCGTGCGCCTGGAATACCGCATTCCTGCGCGTGGGCTGATTGGTTTCACCAACGAATTCCTGAACCTGACACGCGGCTCGGGCTTGATTTCCAACATTTTTGACAGCTATGAGCCGCACAAGGGCGAGATCGGCAGCCGCAAGAACGGCGTGCTGATTTCCATGGACGACGGCGAAATCTTCACCTACGCCCTGGGCAAGCTCGACGACCGCGGCCGCATGTTCGTCAAGGCCAACGACCCGGTGTACGAGGGCATGATCGTCGGCATCCACAGCCGCGACAACGACCTGGTGGTGAACGCCACGCGCACCAAGCAGCTGACCAACTTCCGTGTCTCGGGCAAGGAAGACGCCATCAAGATCACGCCGCCCATCGACCTCACGCTGGAGTACGGCGTCGAGTTCATCGAGGACGACGAGTTGGTCGAGATCACGCCCAAGTCCGTTCGCCTGCGCAAGCGCCACCTGAAAGAGAGTGACCGCAAGCGCGCCAGCCGTGAGTGAGGCCCTGGCGCCTCACGCCGCAGGGCGGAGCGCCTCTTCCATGAACCATGCCCAGGCGGCGTGGACCATGGTGGGTGCGACGTTCTTGTGGTCGATAGCGGGCGTGGTGACGCGCCAGCTGGAGCAGGCGCGCAGTTTTGAGGTGACGTTCTGGCGCAGCGTGTTCACGCTCGCCGCCTTGCTGATTTTGCTGCCCGCCGTGCGCGGGCGCGGTGCGTTCAAGCCGCTGGTGCGCGGCGGGCATGCCCTGTGGCTCTCAGGTCTGTGCTGGAGCGTGATGTTCACGGCCTTCATGGTCGGCATCACGCTCATGCCGGTGGCCAACGTACTGGTTACCATGGCCTCTGGTCCGCTACTGACCGCTCTGGTCGCCCGGGTCTTCATCGGCCATCGCATCGCCCCCCGCACCGGGGTGGCCATTGCCGTGGCGGGTCTGGGCATCGCCTGGATGTTCGGTACGCAGGTGCGCAGCGTGCCGCTGGCGGGCACCTTGGTTGCCCTGTGTGTGCCCCTGGCTGCGGCCGTGAACTGGACGGTGGTGCAGCACGCGCAGCGCCATGGGGAATCGGTCGACCTGATGCCTGCGGTACTGATCGGCGCCGTGATCTCCAGCCTTGCCACCCTGCCACTCGCACTGCCATTTGCCGCATCGGGTCACGATTTGCTGTTGCTGGCTTTTCTTGGTTTGGTGCAGTTGGCTATTCCCTGTCTGTTGGTTGTGCGCTGTGGCCGTGTGCTCAAAGCACCCGAGATGGCGCTGCTGGGCTTGTTGGAAGTGATTTTTGGCATCCTGCTGGCATGGCTGGGTGCGGGCGAGCGACCTGGCCCTGCTGTGCTGATTGGCGGCGTACTGGTGATTGGTGCGCTGGTTTTCAACGAACTTCTGGGGTGGAGAGAGCAGACATGACAGAACATTTGAGTGAACTGCAGTGCGAAGTCCGGGGGCAGGTGGGCTTCATTACCTTGAGCCGTCCGCGTGCACTCAACGCGCTCTCGCTGGGCATGGTGCGCGGCTTGATGCAACAACTCCTTGCCTGGCAGGACGACTCTGCCGTGCTGGCGGTCGCCGTGCGCGGCAGCAACAAAGAGGGCGCTTTTGGCGCCTTCTGTGCGGGTGGCGACATCCGCTTTCTGCACCAGGCTGGCAGCGCAGGCGACCCGCGCATTGAAGATTTTTTCACCGAGGAATACACGCTCAACCACCTGATTCACTGCTACCCCAAGCCCTATATCGCCTTTATGGACGGCATTGTCATGGGCGGTGGCATGGGCATCAGCCAGGGTGCTGCGTTGCGGCTGGTGACCGAGCGGACCAAGATGGCCATGCCCGAGACAGCGATCGGCCTGTTCCCGGACGTGGGCGGCGGCTATTTTCTTTCGCGCTGCCCCGGCTACACGGGCGAGTGGCTGGCGCTGACCGGCGAGAGCATTGGGGTGGATACGGCCTTGGCGCTTGGCTTGGCCGATGGCCGCATTGCGCTGGAAGCCCAGGCGCCTTTGTGGAACGCCCTGGGCGCACAGCGTTTTGAGAATGCCGATGCAGTCACTGCCTTGGTTAATTCAAAAATAATAGCTTCTAACGCTTACCAGATAAGCGCTAGAGCCCTAATTGACCAATATTTTTCGCTCCCGAGCGTCCCTGAAATCGTCGCAGCACTCGAAGCCGCCGACGGTGAGTGGGAGCAGCGCACCGCCGCTACGCTGCGCAAGCGCTCGCCGCTGATGCTCGGCGTGGTGCTGGAGCAGATCCGCCGCGCGCGCGGCATGGACCTGGCGGATGACTTGCGCATGGAGCGCGACATGGTGCGGCACTGCTTCACCCTGCGTCCAGGCCAGAGCGAAACCCTGGAAGGCATTCGCGCACTCGCCGTGGACAAGGACCATACGCCCCACTGGAACCCGGCGCGCATCGAAGACGTGACACCCGCGATGGTGGCGCCGTTCTTTACCAGCCCCTGGCCTGCCTACGCACATCCGCTGGCCCAGTTGGCCTGAACTGTCGTTGGCCTCAGAGATTCAACTGCTGGAACACGGCTGTTGCCAGGCTCAGTAGCTCCGGGCGCGAGAGCTGCCCGCTCAAGGCGTAGCCAAATCCGGCGTCTGTCCAGTAGAAGCCGGACACCGGGCCTGTCTGGGTGAACTGGAAAGAAGCGGTGTCGGAGGGCGAAGTCGCCCCGGGCGCCGGGGCGATTGGCCCCGGCAAGCCGCTGCGGACGGCACTGGCCGACGCGGGTGCGAGAGCGCCCAGGTACAGCGTGATCCGTTGGCCTGCGCTGTTTTGGTACATGAACTGCGCGCGTACCCCGGTATCGCCGGGCAAGAGCCGACCGCCGACCAGTTCGTAGCCAAGCGAGCCCAGGGCAGGGACCTTGAGCGGCCGGCCCAGCCGTTTGGACAACCACTGCACCAGATGGTCTTGCTGCGCGGCGGTAACCTCGACCGGGTGGCGCACCTCGGGCTGGTACACCGCGTGGGCCACCGCGGCCTGCTGGGCAAATCGCTGCGGGGTTTCTGCCGCCAGCGGCGCTGCGTCCCGGATTGCCATGCTGCTTCCAGGTGCAACGCCAGGTGCAACGCCGGGCCATTGGCTGCGTCCCGTCCATCCCAGCCCAAAGGCCAGCACCACCGAGGCGGCCATGCCACCCCAGCGCCACCACCTCGCCTGCTGCTGCCCGCGGTCTGCGGTTCGCAACGCGGCGGCGAGCAGCATGTCGGGTACAGGGGCGTGGAGCAGATCCTGGTGCAGCGCGTGCAGCCGGTCCCCCTGCACCCGCCAGTGGGCCATGGCGTCCTGGGCGGCCTCATCGTCAAGCAGTTGCTCGTGCAGCGCCTGCGCCTGTGCGGGTGGCAGCTGGCCGTCCACCAGCGCATGCCAGTGGGCACTCTCGTCGGTCTGAGGGCGAGAGGCGTGCTGGCTCGGATCGATGGTGGAGGAGCGGGTCATGGTCGTTACTTCAGGCGGCGCAGTGCAGGTGCCGGGCCTGTGGTCGGCGCGCCCGCGGGGGCCGCCTGTGAGAGGCCTGGTGTGGGTTCGCGGTCCATCAGCGCGCGCAGGCGTGTGCGGGCCCGCGACAGGCGCGACATGACGGTGCCCACCGGGATGCCCAGGATCCGGGCTGTGTCTTCATAGCTCATGTCCTCCATGGCGACCAGCAGCAGCACAGCTCGCTGGTCGGGCGGCAGGCGCTGCAGGCAGCGTTCCAGGTCCAGCGCCTCATCCGAAGGTCCACTGCCACCGGGCAACTGGTCCTGGACGTCCTCGATATTGACGGGCGTTGGCGAGGACAGCGCGCGGCGCTGGTTGAGGTACAGGTTGTGCATCAGCGTGAACAGCCAGGCGCGCAGGTCAGTTCCCGTACGCCACAGCAGCCACTTGCTGCAGGCGCGCTCGAGCGTGTCCTGTACGAGATCATCGGCCGCCCAGGCCTCGCCCGTCAGCACCCGGGCATAACGGCGCAGCCCGGGCAGCTGCTCGACGACCTGGGTGCGGTTCATGCCTGCGGTGCTTCGTGAACTTTATGGTCGTGCGGTATGCCAAACCTGGTTCACGCCGTCGCCAGTTTTGTCGCCAGGCTTGGTGTCTTTGGACCAGTAGTACAGCGGCTTGCCCTTGTAGGCCAGCTGGGTCATGCCGTCGTCGCGGGTAATGACGCTGTAGTTGCCGCCGGGGGCCTTGCTGGCCATCAGCGGCGGCCAGTTGGCGGCGCAGGGGCCATTGCACGCCGACTTGCCGCTGCCCGCGGCGTCTCGGTCGAAGGTGTAGAGCGTCATGCCGCCAGCGCCGACCAGTGCGCCGTCCATGGTTTTCACGGGCGAGTCGTCCATGGTAGCGCAGCCAGCCAGCGAGGCTGCTGCGGCGAATACGGCCATCGAGATCAATCTTTTCATGGGTTTCTCCAGGTGGGATGCAGGCGGAGGCGGATGCTGCCTTGCACTTGAACAAACACATGGGCCCCGATGTTTATTCCACGGCCCCGGAAAAAAACCCAAGCCCGGTGCCCTTTGGCACTCGGCGCTGGGCCCCTACCGCGCGCTGCCTCAGCGGCTGCGGCTTTTCAGGGCGCGTTCCACCTCGCGCTTGCCTTCGCGGTCCTTGATGGTGTCGCGCTTGTCGTGTTCGGCCTTGCCTTTGGCCAGGGCGATGTCGCATTTGGCCCGGCCGTCCTTCCAATGCAGATTCAGGGGCACCAGCGTGTAGCCCTTTTGCTCGACCTTGCCGATCAGGCGCTTGATCTCCTCCTTGTGCAGCAGGAGCTTTTTGGTGCGCGCGGCCTCGGGGCTGACGTGGGTGGACGCGGTCTTGAGCGGATTGATCTGACATCCAATCAGGTACAGCTCGCCCTCGCGGATCACCACATAGCCATCTGTCAGCTGCGCCTTGCCTTCGCGCAGCGCCTTCACTTCCCAGCCCTGCAGGACCAAGCCTGCCTCATAGCGCTCCTCAATGAAGTAGTTGTACGCGGCCTTCTTGTTGTCGGCGATGCGGGAATTGGAATCAGGTTTCTTGGCCATCGGGTCGTAAGGCGCCAGCGGAGGGGGCGGACGCCCCTCCTTACAATTGCTGTTCTCGCGCAGTCCTGATTCTAGGGTGTGCCATGGTCGGAGCGCGGCCTGGCGCCCCGCAGTCCCATTTCATGAAGAACGTCAACAAATCTGTCCTCATTTGGTACAGCCCGGAGGAAATGTTCAGCCTCGTCACCGATGTGGACCGTTATCCCGAGTTTCTTCCTTGGTGCGACCACGCCCGTGTGCTGGAACAGGAAAGCAGCGGCGTGGTGGCAGAAATCGGCATTTCCATGGCGGGGATTCGCCAGAGTTTTGTTACCCGCAACCTGCATGAGGCCGGTCGGCGGGTGGAGATGCAACTGATCAAGGGTCCATTTTCCCGCTTGAATGGCGATTGGCATTTCCAACCCGTGGGGGACGGCGCGCAGCGCGCAGCGCGCATTCATCTGCATTTGGATTACGGGTTCAACAGCGCACCCTTGGCCGCGGTGGTGGGGCCGGTGTTCGATCGTATTGCCAGCAGCTTGATGGATGCCTTCGTCAAGCGCGCTGAGCAGGTCTATGGCTGACGTTGGCCAAGCGCCACAGAGGCTGCGGGTGACGGTGGCCATCTGCACAGAAGCAAGCGCGGTGCGCGAATGGTGCGGCGATATGCCTGCCGGCGCGCAACTTGTGGACGCCCTGCGCCTCGCTGGCTGCGATGTGACAGCCCTGGATTCTGTCGGTATCTGGGGCAAGGCTGCGCCGCTCACCCAGGTGTTGCGTGATGGCGATCGGGTAGAGACCTACCGAGCGCTGAGGGTGGATCCCAAGGTGGCCCGGCGTGAACGCTTTGTTAGCCAGGGTGCGCGAAGCGCCGGGCTGTTTGTACGCAAACCGGTTGCGAAGCGATGATGCTCAGGGTTTGCAGTCCGAGTCGATGACCGCCTGTGCGCGTTTGCGCTCGGCGGCCCGCGCTGCGTCGTCGAGGAACACTTGCTCGCCCTTGGCATTGGTGTGTTTCATGAGCTGACCCGAGTCCAGCGTGGCCTTGGACTGCTTGGCGCGGGTGCAGTTTTCTGCCTTGGCGGCAGCCATTTTTTTCTCGTCTGCCTTGTCCTTGGCCGCTTTTTCCGCATCGGCTTTGGCCTTGCGTTCTTCGAGCTCCTTGTCTACGCCTTTGCCTGGCGCATTGGCGGCAGGCTTTGCAGCCGCCTTGGCAGCGGCAGGCTGCGCATCTGCCTGCGTGTCTGCATCAGCGTTGGCTGGCGCTACGGGTCGCGGTTGCTGCTGTGGTTGGCGAAGGATGTCTTTATCCGGAATGCTCAGCGGCGGCGGACGGTCGCTGAAAACCTTGCGGCCGTCCTTGTCGATCCATTGCCATTGCGCTAGGGCGCCCACCGACCAAACGCAGGCCAGCGTCACCAGACAGAGTTTGTGCAGCTTCATGCTTGCAGTTTAGCGGCTGCTGCGCCGAAGTCGCCAGCAAAAGTGGCGGGTACAATTGATTTTTTGGAGCTTTCACATGCGCCTTCTTGGCAAAGCGCTCACCTTCGACGACGTGTTGCTGGTGCCAGCGTATTCCCAGGTCCTGCCCAAGGACACCTCTCTCGCCACCCGGTTTTCCCGCAATATCCGTCTCAACCTGCCGCTGGTGTCCGCCGCGATGGATACGGTCACGGAAGCACGCCTGGCCATTGCCATTGCCCAGGAAGGCGGCATCGGCATCGTGCACAAGAACCTGACCGCGCAGGAGCAAGCTGCCCAGGTGGCCAAGGTCAAGCGCTACGAGTCGGGCGTGGTGCGCGATCCGGTGGTGATCACGCCGGAACATACCGTGCTGCAGGTGCTGCAATTGTCCGAGCAGCTGGGTATCTCAGGATTCCCGGTCTGTGATGGCGGCAAGGTGGTCGGCATCGTGACGGGGCGCGACCTGCGCTTTGAGACGCGCTACGACGTCAAGGTGCACCAGATCATGACGCCGCGCGAGAAGCTCATCACGGTGAACGAGCGCGATGGCACGTCCCCTGCGCAGGCCAAGGCGCTGCTCAACAAGCACAAGCTTGAACGCATCCTGGTGGTCAATGACGCCTTCGAGCTCAAGGGCCTGATCACGGTGAAGGACATCACCAAGCAGACCAGTTTCCCCAACGCTGCGCGCGACGCTTCGGGGCGCCTGCGGGTGGGCGCTGCCGTGGGGGTGGGCGAGGGCACCGAAGAGCGCGTTGAGGCGCTCGTCAAAGCCGGGGTGGACGCCATTGTGGTCGATACGGCGCACGGGCATAGCAAGGGCGTGATCGAGCGCGTGCGCTGGGTCAAACAGAACTATCCGCATATCGACGTCGTCGGCGGCAATATCGCCACGGGCGGAGCTGCGCTTGCGCTGGTGGAGGCAGGGGCCGACGCCGTTAAGGTGGGCATTGGCCCTGGCTCGATCTGCACGACGCGCATCGTCGCAGGCGTGGGTGTGCCGCAGATCATGGCCATTGACAACGTCGCCACTGCCTTGCAGGGCACGGGCGTGCTCTTGATCGCCGACGGCGGCGTGCGTTTCAGCGGCGACATTGCCAAAGCGCTTGCTGCTGGGGCCAGCACTATCATGATGGGGGGCATGTTTGCAGGTACGGAAGAGGCGCCGGGCGAAGTTATCTTGTTCCAAGGGCGTAGTTACAAGAGCTACCGCGGCATGGGCAGCATTGGCGCCATGCAGCAAGGCAGCGCTGACCGCTACTTCCAGGAATCGAGCACGGGCAATCCGAACGCCGACAAGCTGGTGCCCGAAGGCATTGAGGGCCGTGTGCCGTACAAGGGCTCCATGGTGTCCATCGTCTACCAGATGGCGGGTGGCGTGCGCGCCGCCATGGGCTACTGCGGTTGCGCCACCATTGAAGACATGAACAACAAGGCCGAGTTCGTCGAGATCACCACAGCCGGGATCCGCGAAAGCCACGTGCACGACGTGCAGATTACCAAGGAAGCGCCGAACTACCGCGCCGACTGACGCTACTGCTCCGCAGGCCCGAACCCAGTTCACGGTGTTCGGGCCTTTGTCTTTCTTTCTGTCGCCTGCCATGCAACACCAGAAAATTCTCATTCTCGATTTCGGCTCCCAGGTCACCCAGCTTATCGCCCGCCGTGTGCGTGAAGCCCATGTGTACTGCGAGGTGCACCCTTGCGACGTGACCGATGCCTGGGTCCGCGAGTTCGCCGCAGACGGCATGCTCAAGGGCGTGATCCTCTCGGGCAGCCATGCCAGCCTCTGGGAAGACGAAACCCTGCGGGCGCCGCAGGTGGTGTTCGAACTCGGTATTCCGGTGCTCGGTATCTGCTTTGGCATGTACGCAATAGCTGCCGCGCTGGGGGGCAAGGTCGAAGGTGGGCACAAACGTGAATTCGGTTATGCCGAAGTCCGTGCACGTGGCCACACCCAGTTGTTCGAAGGCATCCAGGATTACGCAACGCCCGAAGGCCACGGCATGCTGCATGTCTGGATGAGCCACGGTGACAACGTGACCGAGATGCCTCCTGGCTTCAAACTCATGGCGTCCACCGATTCCTGTCCCATCGCGGGCATGGCCGATGAGGAGCGCAAGTTTTATGCAGTGCAGTTTCACCCGGAGGTGACGCATACGCGGCAAGGCAAGGCCATTCTCGAGCGTTTTGTGCTGGGCATCTGCCAGATCTCACCCGATTGGGTCATGCGCGACCACGTGGCCGAAGCCGTGGCGTTGATTCGCAAGCAGGTGGGTGACGAGGAAGTGATTCTTGGTTTGTCGGGCGGAGTGGATTCATCCGTGGCTGCTGCGCTGATTCACCGTGCCATTGGTGATCAGCTGACCTGCGTGTTCGTGGACCACGGTCTGCTGCGCCTCAATGAAGGCGACATGGTCATGGACATGTTTGTCGGCAAGCTGCGCGCCAAAGTGATTCGTGTCGATGCGAGCGAGCTGTTTCTCGGCAAGCTCGCGGGCGTCGCCGACCCGGAGGCCAAGCGCAAGATCATTGGAGGCGAGTTCGTCACGGTGTTCAAGCAGGAAGCGGCCAAGCTGACCAGTGCTGGTGCCAAGGGCGCCAAATGGCTCGCGCAGGGCACCATCTACCCCGACGTGATCGAGTCGGGTGGCGCCAAGAGCAAAAAAGCGGTCACCATCAAGAGCCACCACAACGTGGGCGGCCTGCCGGAGCAGTTGGGATTGAAGCTGCTAGAGCCCCTGCGCGATCTGTTCAAGGACGAGGTGCGCGAGCTAGGCGTAGCCTTGGGTCTGCCGCCCGAGATGGTTTATCGCCATCCCTTCCCCGGCCCCGGCCTGGGCGTGCGTATTCTGGGCGAAGTGAAGCCGGAATATGCCGACCTGCTGCGCCGTGCAGATGCCATCTTTATTGAGGAACTGCGCAACTTTAAGGACGAGGCAAGCGGAAAGAGTTGGTACGACTTGACGAGCCAGGCCTTCGCCGTTTTCCTGCCGGTCAAGAGCGTCGGAGTGATGGGCGATGGCCGCACCTACGACTACGTGGTGGCACTGCGCGCCGTGCAGACCAGCGACTTCATGACGGCCGACTGGGCCGAACTGCCCTACGCGCTGCTCAAGAAGGTTTCCGGCCGCATCATCAATGAGGTGCGGGGTATCAATCGGGTGACCTACGACGTCAGCTCTAAGCCGCCAGCGACGATTGAGTGGGAGTGAAATTAGGTCCTTCGGGGACTATCGCTACCTATCGAAAATCCGCCGTAACGTGTTGATTCCAAAGGAAATACGTCACGGCAGCTATCGGCAGCTATCGCCGGGCAGCGAAACGGATTGACGGTAGAGGTGACGGTAGAAACCGGAGGTCGGATTAAGACCTCCTTGTTTACTATCGAGACCAAATCGGTCTTTGACGGTAAATCACTCCTCTGGAAAGCTTGTTTCATGCGGCTTTCCAGGCATCAGCAGGTCTCCTGACCCCTGACGGTAAAAGCCGTCATGAACAGGAGGAAAAACCTCGATGCTTACCGACACCACACTGCGCAATTTGAAGCCTAAGTCCTTGACTTATAAGGCCTCCGACCGGGATGGAATGTACGTGACGGTATCGCCCACCGGTACCGTCACCTTCCGCTTCGATTACCGTCTCAACGGCCGCCGCGAGACCCTGACCATTGGCCGCTATGGGCCGGCGGGCATTTCGCTGGCGATGGCCCGCGAAAAGCTGCTGGATGCCAAGAAGGCCGTCGCCCAGGGCAAGTCTCCGGCCCACGAGAAGCAGCGCGAGAAGCGCCGCCTGACCGCCGCCAAGAACTTTGGCGACATGACGGCCCAATGGCTGGCCGGCGCCAGGATGGCCGATAGCACGCGAGCGATGCGTAAGAGCATCGTCGATCGGGACATCCTGCCGGCCTTCCAAAACCGCCTGCTCAACGAAATCACCGCTGATGACTTGCGCGCCTTGTGCGGCAAGGTGAAGGGGCGCGGGGCGCCAGCCACCGCGGTGCACGTCCGCGACATCGTGAAGCAGGTCTATGCCTTTGCCATCCTACATGGGGAGAAGGTGGACAACCCGGCGGCCGATGTGGGCGCAGCCTCGATTGCGACCTTCGTACCGAAGGACCGTGCTTTGTCACCGCTGGAGATCCGCCTGATGTGGCGGCAGATGGAGTCGGTGGCCACCTATCCGACCATCCGTCTGGCCCTGCGCATGGTCCTGCTGACGCTGGTGCGCAAGAGCGAGCTGATCGAGGCCACCTGGGACGAGGTCGATTTCGAGAACGCGACCTGGACCATTCCGAAGCAGCGGATGAAGGGGCGCAACCCGCATGTGGTCTACCTGTCGCGCCAGGCGTTGGACATCCTGGTGGCGTTGCACACCTGCGCGGCCGGCTCGAAGTTCGTGCTGCCGTCGCGCTACGACTCCGACCGCTGCATGTCCCACGCGACCCTGAACCGGGTCACGCAGATCGTGGCGCAGCGGGCCAAGGCTGCAGGCCTGCCGCTGGAGCCGTTCACCGTCCACGATCTGCGCCGCACGGGCTCGACGCTGCTTAATGAGATCGGGTTCAACCGCGACTGGATCGAGAAGTGCCTTGCGCACGAGGAGGGGCGTTCCTCGCGCTCGATCTACAACAAGGCCGAGTACGCCGAGCAGCGGCGCCACATGCTGCAGGAGTGGGCCAGCATGGTCGATGCTTGGATCGACGGGCAGATCTACGTGCCAAAGCTGATGCCCGACAACGTCGTCGTGCCGGTGTTGAGTGCAATGGCCTGAAGCAGTGGCTAGGTTGTCACTTGACAACCTGGCCAATCATTCCCATACTGGAGATTCTTGATGGCCCGTTCCTCTCATCCGAAGAAAGAGGTCGAGGAAGCACTCAGGCATGCCGAAGGGCAGGGTTGGCGCGTGGAAGTCGGCGGCAGCCACGCCTGGGGGCGGATTTGCTGTCCGTATAACGACGTGGAGTGTCGTTGCGGCGAGTTCTGTATCACCAGCGTGTGGAGCACGCCGAAGAACCCAGGGAACCACGCGCGCGCCTTGCGGCGCGTCGTGGACAACTGCACCACGCACCGCAAGCAGCGGGAGGCGGCCGACGGTGCCGAGGAATAGCGCGATGGAATACACCTTCACCCTGAAATACCAGCTTGCCGATGATGACAGTGACCCGGATGGGCTGGTCGAGCGCCTGGGCGAAGCCGGCTGCGACGATGCTCTGGTCGGCATCGGGCAGCCGGGGCGGCTCGCGCTGGAATTCGTCCGCGAGGCGCACAGTGCGGACGCGGCTGTGCGCAGCGCGCTGGCCGACGTGCGGCGCGCCGTACCGTTGGCCAGGCTGATCGAGGTTGCGCCGGATTTGGTCGGGCTGACCGATGTGGCCGACATCGTCGGCGTGTCGCGGCAGAACATGCGCAAGCTGATGCTGGCCCACCCGGGCAGCTTCCCGGCGCCGGTGCATGAGGGCAGTGCGTCGATCTGGCACCTGGCGGATGTGTTGGCCTGGCTGCAGGCCAAGGGCAGCTACTCGCTGGCTTTGGACGTTCTGGAGGTGGCGCGCGTGGCTCTCCAGGTCAATGTTGCCAAGGAAAGGCAGCGGCTATCGGGTTCGGCTTCCAAGGGGTTGGAAGCTCTCGTTGGATGAGGCTGCCGCCAGCCTCATCTTTGACTGGAACCCGCCCGAACAGGGCGGGTTTTTCGCAGGTGGACATCCGGCTTGGTGACGCCGGCGCGAGGGGCTTGCTTGCGTTCGTCAATCCAGGCCTCTACCTCGGCCAGGTCCCACACCACGCAGCGCGGTGTCAGATTGAAGCGCCGTGGAAACTCACCGCGGCGCTCCATTTCGTAGATCGTCGTCTCGGCCAAGGGGACGATCTGCCGTAGCTCGTGTCGGCGGATTGTGCGTCGGAAGGGAAGGGCACCGTCCATCGGGAACTGCGGGAGATCCCCGTAGGCGTTCGAGCCCGGTAAGGGGAGTCTTGCCGGTTGCGGGCGCATCGCCAGGTCCGTGTCCAGGTCGATTTTTCCTAACGGGTTATTCTCCATGTCGAACTCCGTGATTGTTAGGCGATGCATGGATTGCCGCCGCGTGACGATATCGTGTCTTTAATGGGCTATCGCGGAAACTCTCAGGAGCGTAGTGAGGCGTACTGAAGACAAATAGCCGAGGGAAGAGGGGGAGAGCATGGCGACGGTAACGGTTTCTCCGATTCATTTTGAGGACTACAGCGGCCTCCAGTTTGAGCGTTTGGTCTTTGCGTACCATGTGCGCGTTGGCTGGCGCGGCCTCGTTTGGCACGGCCAATCGGGAGGCGACCAAGTGCGGGACATCTCCGGTATCGAGCCATTCGATGACCAGCCGGCACGCAAGACCATCATCCAATGCGCGAACCGGGGAACATTGACGTTGGCGAAAGCCGAGGCCGACATGGGCAAGGTGGTCAAGGCAATAGGCGGGGCGCCAGATGCCTTCAAGTTCGTCTCTCGTGGCGCCGTTTCAGACGCAAGCCGAATACGGATTGAGCAAGCCGCAGCTTCCCTGGGAGTTGCGCATGTGACGATATGGTCAGGAGTGGAGTTCGAGGAAAACCTGCGGCTTCGTGCCGAGTACCTGCTGCATCGCTTCGTCCAGGGCATCGAGTTTCCCGATGCTGAAGCGGAGATCCGAAAGTTCGTGGACGACTTCCCTGACCTTTCGGACGCCGATGCGCTGCAATTGATGGCGGCCGTGTTTGATCGTCCGGCCTTGCGCACGCCGTTTCAGCAGGAAAGCTCTTTGCCTGCCTTTCAGCAGGCGGTCGAAGACACCATTGGCGCACTCAACACTGGCGTGTGGCGGACGCGCGAGGGCGACGAGATCAGGCGTATCCCTTCGATCCACCATCTTCAGGATCAACGTATCCAGGCGGTGCTTGCAAACGTTGTTCGTCAGGTCGATGAACTGCGCCGCATCTTTGTGACCCGGCTCAAGGAAGGAGAGATCAAGCACTGCGGATGCGGTCAACCGAACTGCCCCACGTTCGAGCTCACAGAGCGCGTTGCCGTCGAACTGGACGAAGCCAGGCGGAAAATCCTGACGACGTTTCGATCCGTGCACGCGTCCTTTGATGTGGATGTTCAGTAGGGGGGCATCGCATGGCACTGACTGCAGCTCAAATTGCGTACCTCAAACATCATCCACCTGGCGATGCGGTGGTACACGCACTGTCCGAGCTACTGGTCAATGACCATGACTTGCTCGGCATCGACGCCAATGAACGATCCATCACCTTTCGCTTCGCCATGTATCTCCAGCGTCATTTTCCTGATTGGACTGTCGATTGCGAATACAACCGGGATGGCATAGAGCCGAAAAGGCTTGGGCATCTGGAGCTTTACCCGGACAGCGAGGATGATGAGGCGAAGACCGTATTTCCAGATGTGATCGTGCATCGGCGTGGAACGAAGGAGAACCATCTGGTCTTGGAGTTCAAGAAATCAACGAGCCGCGTTAACCGACAGATCGATCTTCGGAAACTTCAAGGCTACAAGCGGCAGCTTGGCTACGAACACGCCCTGTTCGTGGAGGTCGGCACCGAGGGACAGGCGATCATCATCGCACTTGAATGGGCTTGAGGGCCTGCCGAGAAGAACTCATGACACGAATTCCACCATTCAGCTCACAGCACTTGGAAGCTGCCTGTCGTGTTCTCGCCGATACTGAGCGCGGCTTGAGCGGTACGCAGATCGAGCGCCTGTTGCAGGAGATCGAGATTGCGGACACCTCGCCCGGCATGACGAAGTGGAAGCGGCTGTTCAATGCGCTGGTTGGTGCGCAGAACCAGCATGAGTTCGGCAACCATCTCATCATGTTCGTCAACCGGGCGATGAACCCAGTCAACTACGCCCGTGACCCTGCGACGTTTGCGTGGCGGCGCGACGAACTTAACGTCGTCCTAGCCTTCTCGGGTTTTTACGTGCGCGAGGATGGCAAGGTCGCGCACGCCGACAAGGCTACAACGCTCGACGCTGCACGCGCCCGCGCGGGACGACTTAAGGCCGCGCTGGAAAGCCGCATCGTGCACGCGGAAGTGCTGAACTACTGCCGCGCAGAGTTGCTGGACGAAAACTATTTCCATGCTGTCTTTGAGGCAACAAAAGGCGTTGCAGAGAGGATTCGCCTGCTGTCAGGTCTGAACGGCGACGGCGCTGACCTGGTGAACAAATCATTCGCAGGCCAGCAGCCGGTCCTGGCCTTGGGGCCGCTCACCACGGAGTCTGAGAAGAGCGAGCAGAAAGGCTTTGCCAACTTGCTGATCGGCCTGTTCGGCGCCGTGCGCAATCCGCTGGCGCATGCACCCAAGACGAATTGGCCCATGTCCGAACAAGATGCACTGGACATCCTGACCCTGATATCGCTGATTCACCGCAAGCTGGACGGCACCGTGAAAGCAGCTGCCGTTTCACCATAAGGGTAAGGACAAGAATGGATCTAAGTTTCGTCGTCGCGCCCACGAATCCAGTCGTGGTCGGGGACGATCAGTGATCCAACAAGGCCGCCTGTCCGCTGTGCCAAACCTTGTTCATGCTGCGAAATCGAAAGTGCCAGCATTTGGATGGCCGACCTGGCAACACGCAAAGCACGCAGTACTTCCTGTGTAAATGGTTCCCTTCGGTGATGCTCGATTTCAGGCGCTTGCCTGCTGTTCGCTGGGTCGCCAATGTCATGCAGTACCACGAATCGGTGCGTGCCTGCGTTGCGGAGGTCCTTTTGAGAACGCAAAATTCCCGCGCTGTTGTCATAGTCCTCGGCAAGCTCTACAAGGCCATAGAGGGCACTGGCGCCCCCACGAATTGCCTTCTCCACCTCTTCGGCAAGTGGGTGCGCGCCGGTGGTCTTGTCAGGTTTTCCGCGCCACAATTTCCCGAAGTAGACCTTGTCAGGCGATTGCCCAAGCTCGAAGTAATGGTTTGCTGTTACGGCGATCTTGTCGAGCAAGTCGAGCGCCGTGCGATGTGCCAAGATGAGGGCAGACGCATCAGGGCCATAGGTAGCATGGTCGAGAGTGTCCCCAAATCGCCCTGTTGCAGGCCACGCGTTTTCATCGCTAGCCCGCCATAACAAGTCGCGCGCGAGTATGAAGTCGCTCTTCAGCATGTTGAACATGGCGAACACGGGCGGAGGCATCCCGACTGCAACTGACTCTCGCTCCAGAATTCCGGGCAGCATGAGCCAGTCCAACTTGCCCAAGTTGGGATCGATGAGCTCGACTACGGGCGCAAGCGTCAGGCGTTCACGCTCGACCCACCTAATGAATGGATCTTGATGCGGTGATCGCGGTGGCGCATCTCCCAATTTGCTTGCGAACGCGGCGATCTGCTCCGCGGCCTGCACGCCGGCGTATTGGATGACTCGATCCCTATGCCGGTCCGCGATCTTGGCCAACAAAATCGCCTCGACACGCGTGAGTTCTGAGCACCCACCTCGCTCATAGAGCCAAAGCAAACTACGGGCCGCTGAGCTTGCAGCAACTCCGTTCTCTGGATCAATTTCTAGTGCAGCAAGCCATCCATCATGGGCTTCGCCAAGCCGATAGCTGCCGCTGAACTGGTTGGCGAGATTCGTCCAAGCTTGAGTTCGCAGCGCTGAATCGGCATCCGGATCCTGAGCTACTTTCCAGAAACATCGTCGTGCTTCTGCGCGTCGCTCTCTAGTTAGCTCCTGATGGTTCAACCAATCTGCATTGCGAGGTGGGAAACCTGTCGCGGCGACCAGCCCATTGGCCAAGTTATACGTGACGTCAGCAATTGGAAATGAGCTGTGGAGTTCACGAAACAGCGCGAGCCCTTCTTCAATCGCGTCCTGCTGGTGAGTCAACGTGCCGCCATCGACCAGGATCGCTGCGCGTAGGCCCATCAGGTTGAATCGCTCATCTGTATCGAGATCGAGATTGATCTCTCGGGCCTGTTTCACGGCCTCGGCTGGATTGCTGTTCAGCAAGGCATTTAGATGAGCGGACCGCTCATAGAACCTGTCCAGCATTGATGACATAGAGGGGTTGCGCCGCGCGCTATACGGCAGGGCGTGGTTCTTGGTGGGTCGGGTGGGTCCAGCAACCGGGACTTTCGCTGTCGAAGAATTCCACTTCGACATGCGCTCCCAATACATCATGGATCATCTGGAAGACCCGGTTGCAGTACGCCTGATCGCCTCGGAATACTGATACCGCTACACGATTTATACCCGTGTCCTTCATGCGCTGAAGGAGGTGGATGTCTTGGTCCGCGAAGCCCCAGCCGTAGACCACTAGCGTTTCCCGGTGCGATTTCAGAACCTCTCTGTAGACGGTGGAGAGGTAGTAGCTGTTCTGGATGGAGGCAACTTTTTGTGACCATGTTCCTTCGCTCACGAACAAAGGAACGACCTCTCCGTCCTGCCAGCGTTGCAGGACAGCCTCCAGCAAACCGCCCTGAAGGTTATGGATCTTGCGCTCCTGTTCGACCAAGTTTCGACACAACACCAAACTGCCATGCGGATAGAAAACGAGCGAGGTTGAACGATCTCCTCGGATCGGTTGCCTGAATCGCTGCCAGTCATCGTCGAAGGCACCGCCTCCCACAAAGCAGTCCTTGAACGCATGCTGGTCGTCGATGTCCAACCCGTAGGTCATAGCCCAGTACACAACCAGGTCGTAGTTGAGCGAGATGACGGTACTGAATCGCTTCAGGAATTGATAAATGCTTGGCAGGTGGGCGCTTACCGCACCATGCTCCGGGTGAATATTGCGGACCGTTTGGATGAGACAGTCCCTAAGAGCGACGTAGGCGGCATGGGTGCGCTCATCCGGTATTCGTAGCGAACGGTTGACGTTCGACGCCTGCCAGACGATCCGAAGAACTAGTTCGAAGTCGTTGGTCTGGAAGAACTTGAACAACTGCTGTGCGTCCTCGGGAAGCAAGTTGTGCTCAGCAGCGTGTTGAAGCAGCGATGCATACGAAAAGCTCGGACTGACGGAAATGCTGGCACCGTTGCCGAGGAGAATTGTGCAACCGTAGTTCTCGACAATCGCTTCCCACGGCCTGATCTCAAACGGCATGTCATCGTTCCTTGCGTGATCGAGTAAGTGTGTTCAAGGCTGTCGGATTCGCAGGAGATGGTTCTTGAGCAGGAACCAGCACATATTGAGCGCGAAGGAGCGGCCGAGCCGTGTCATCTGATCTTCCGGAATGCCCACCGGGCGATGAGCGCCAGGACTCAGGAAACCGAATACGCCGGCGAGTCCTCTTTCCTCCTCGGTCGTGATCTCGCCACTCGTGCGCAGGAACAACAGCACCTCGCCCCACTTCGAGGGGTTGTAGGTCGCGTGGCCTTGCGACCGCGATGCAACGTCGGCAGCTACATCACCTGCCAACGTCTCTAGCGCCACGCGGGCATTCACGAGTGATGCGTTGTAGTCGGGTGGTGTCGCCCGGAATGCGCTGGCCGAATCGTTGATTTTTGCGATGATCTCCTGCGCACGAGGAGCCCCCGAGTTCTGTAGGGCGTCGATCAGGTCATCCTCCAGCGGCGCAGCATCGGAAATCGACGGGTCGGTCTGGACCAGCCTCTCGTCTTGGATGATGTAGCCGTCCAGTAGTAGGCACTGCTTCAGATCGCGTATTCGCTCTTCGAACCGATACTTCGGATTGACCGTCGTTCGCAGATCGCCTTGGGTCGCCACTACCTCGGCGAGCACCTGCATGATGATGTGGTCATCGAGATCGCGCAGTATGTTCAGCAGTTCGTACAGCAGTTGCCCTCGAGAGAACGAAAGGTGCTGCACGCCGTACTTTCTCAGGAGCACGATGGAAGTCATGGGCTCCTGCAGTTCGAGGAATTGCGCGAACGAGTAACGGGTTCTGTGTCCGATCATGCGTCTTGCTCACTCATCCAAATCTGATACCAAACAGCCCGCCGTCCTCCGTGGCGTCGGTCAAGCGTGTGGGGAGTACATACTTGTTGAGGTCGAAGCCATCTATGGTCTCCTTGAAGGCATCGTCTTCGTTCATCGTCACGATGTATTGAAAACCAAGCTCTTGCGCGATCTCTGAGCCAAGACGCAATGCACTGATGACCTGGCGTCCGTCAACGCCATCGAACAGATGGCTGTCATGGATCAGAAATCCCGGCCCCATCTGGCGCTTGGCGCACAAGCGCATAAGCATCATGTCGAAGCAGAAGATCTGCATGTTCTTGATGCCCTTGCTGCGCTCGCCCTGCATCGGAAACTTGAAGATCGGTCCATTCGACGTTTCATCGACCGTCATGCTGCCGGCCGACTCATACAGGCGTTGAGAGGTTTCCTCGAAGGCGACGATGGCCTCTGCCAGTCTGTCCTTCTGTTCGGCGAAGTCGCGCCGCAAGCGGATCGTGAGGCGGTTGCGCTCAATTTCCAACTCGTTCTTAGTGCCTTCAAGCTGCTCTGCGGCTTCGAAGCGTTGCCGCAGCGATTCCACTTCAGCCTCAAGTCGCCCCAGTTCGCCTTGCAGCTTGAGGAACTGTTCGAGCGCACCGTGGCTCCTGAGAATGCCCAGGATTTCGCCACGCCTCTGGTCAATCTGAGCTTTCTTGCTATCGCGCAGCTCGATACGCAGCTTCGCAGCTTCGAGTTCGCTGGACAGATAGTCCTTGCGATTGCGCACCACCGATTCATGAAAGCTCTTCACGTCCTCGTAGCGGCGCTTGACCAGGCCGGGCAGCACAATGCCTGCCTCTTGATAGACCGCCTGGAGGTCTTCATGGTCTGGCGGAACCTCCGAGGCCAGTGCGCTTTCCAGATCACGGATAGCTGAGAAGTCGATGGTATTGGCGTTGGCCAACTCGTTGAGTTGGCGAGTCAAACTGGCGCTTTCGACTTCCAGTTCCCGGTACTCTGGCAAGACCTGAAAAGTCTCAACTTCTGCGTGAAGCTTCTTGAGACGGGCTTCTTGAATGGTCAGCTCCGTGCGCAAGTCGGCGGCCTTGCCGATGATTGAACCGAATGCGCCGTTCCCGGCCGCCTTCTTCAGCTCTTCGAGAGTCTTTTCCCGGTCGCGGACAGCCTGCCAATCCCGGGCAATCTGCCAGTCCAGTCCGAGCAAGAACATCAGCGCCATCTGCATGTCGCCGGTTCCTTGCATCGTGGCCTGCTTTTCCGGCGTCATGAAAGCGCCGCTCGCCTGTCGGCGCACAAAGTACGCAAACAGTGACCGGAACGAAGGCGGCTTGCTACCAGCAGCTTCAAGGCTGCTCAGACCGAACATTTGTTCGCCGAGGAACGTACACCACTCGGTGGCAGAGAACTTGACCTTCGCGGCAGGTGGGACTGTCACGAAGATTTTGGCCTTGGAAGCACCGCTACGCTCGACGACCGTGCGTTCCGACTTCAGATCGAAGTCCATGCCGAAGGTGTGTTCGGCCAGTTCCGCAGTGCGGAAAATCGACTCCGGGCCAGCTTCGGCACCGAGCAGGAAATGCACCAGCTCAACGAAGCTGGTTTTGCCGGCGCGATTGCGCGTTTGCTTGCTGGTTGCCCCCTCGGTTTTTTGGGCGAGCAGTACATTCAGGCCAGGCTTCAGATCTCCAAGATTCTTGAAGCTAGGCAGCGTGCTGAAGATGTGATGAATCACGCTGCCCTCCTTGCCACAAGGCCGCTTTCGAGTTCGATGGCTCCAAGGGCATAGAGGAGGTCGAGGGCGAGCAAGAACCAGTCGTAAGTAATGCGCCGGGGCGTTGCCGCCAAGCCGACGTCATGCTTGTTCAATTCCTCCCAAAGCGCGGAGACAGTCTTGGGCCGTGCGAGGAACGTCAGAACATGCGCGCCGACGGTCAATAGCGCACGATCCTGCGGCAGATGCTTGGATGGCAGGATCATGCAATCCCCATCGCTTGAGCATCTTCAAAAATCTCGCACTTGTCGAACAGGTACGCCATGACGGCCAACACGGCCGCCTTGTGCGCGGGAGTGGTGTTCGTCGTGCCCCCAGCCCAAACTTCTAGGCGGCCGAATATTTCGTCAGGATGGAGCTGCGGAACTCCATCCCGCAGCCCCACGTATTCGCTCTTGAACGCCTGCGCGATCTGCTCGCCGTAGGTGGGGTTCTGCCAGCTATTGAAGAACTGCGCAACGAGCGGCGACTTCTGCATGCCGATTTTCAGGAAGTCGGCGACAGCCTGGGACAGAAGGTTTGCCTCGATCTTTCCGCGCGAAACGTCCTTCACCTCGCTCGCCGTGGGTACGGGCGTGATGCTGATGTGAGTGAGCACAGCGGCCAGATCGCTGAAGCCCAAGTTGACATTTGCTTCCATAGTCAACGAGGGGCCGAACCAGGACTCGAGATCCTGAAGGCTTAACTGACGGAACTTCGCCAGCATCTCCTCGTACCCACAGTGTCCGATCTTGATCTGCGGGTTGTCTTGCGCGAGTTTGGCCAGGACTTCGATGATGTGTGGACCCAGACGCCCATCGGGTGCGTTGTGGACGAAGGTCCACTCATCGAAATAGTCTTCCCAGTGCTCTTTGGCCCCTTCGAAGTCCTCGTTGATTTTCTTGATGGCCTCGGCCGCGGTCAGTTCGTTGGGGGCGTAGCTCTGGAACAGGATTCGCGCGGAAGGTAGGTATCCGTCGTTCTTCCGATCCCCAACGTTGCCCCAGGGGCGGCAAGCCATAAAGTCATTGGGGTGTGCCTTCGACATCAGCTTCTCGAAGAGACGTTGAAACCCATCCCCCTTGGATTCCAAGAAGGCGATGCGGAAGTCTTTCTCGTAGTTGAGTTGCTGTATGCGATCCATGCGTTCGAGCCCTGGCCTTGATGTTCTTGGAGTTTTCAGGCAGAAGCGCCGGGCTTCTTGTGGATGGGCTGGGCCTGCGCACGGTTGATGTCGAAGGGCAGTGCCTTATCGGCTGCAATGCGCGTGAGCAGTACCCGAATGGCGTCTGAAACGGACAGCCCCATGCCTGCCAACACGTTCGTGGCCTCCTCTTTGATATGCCCGTCAATTCGGGCGCGAACGACATCACTGCTGCTTGCCATTGCATGCCTCAAGCCTTGGTTGTAGCTACATTGTGCTCCATTTGGGCCTCCATGTCATTTACTGTTTGTTGCAGTCATCCGGGCGTCCCGTCGCTGGGCTTGCGGGCTCTGTGCCCCTTGCCTTTGGTCGAGTTGCGGTCATCCAGCGTTGACCGCTGACGACTTCGGCCTTCGCGGGTCCGCGAATTTCGCTTGCAAGGGCCGGACTGCGGAAGGGTAGGGCGGTTTGCTGTTCCCTTCATCGTGCCACGGCGTGCTCGCCGTCAAGGGCGGCGCGTGCCGTGCACGCTTGCGGCCTGCGGCCGTCTTTGCCCCTTGACTGCTTGTGCTGCGCCGTGACCCGGAAGGGCTGGGCAATTCCGCCCGACTACCTTCCAGGAGGTCACCATGGACTACACATTCATCACTGACGAGCAGCGCTTGGTGCTGCTGGCCAACGGCCGCGAATCTTTGCAGAACCCGGACTTTGATCCGGCCCCCGTGGTCAAGCTGTTCACGCCGGATGCCGGCGCGACCTGGCTGCTAACTGAGATCGACCCGGACGACTACGACCACGCTTTTGGCCTGTGCGACCTCGGCCTGGGGATGCCTGAACTGGGCTGGGTCAGCTTGGCCGAACTTGCTTCGGTACGCGGTCGGCTTGGTTTGCCGATCGAGCGCGATCTGCACTTTCGTGCGGAGAAGCGGTTGAGCGCTTACGCGCGTGATGCGCGCCACGCTGGCCGGATCGTCCACTAGCCGGACAAGGGGCGTCGCAAGATGCCCCGTTCACGGTCTCAGCAGATCCGGCAAGCAATCGGCGAAGGCCGGCTGGATCTTGCTTACCGGCTTGGCCACGGCTTCGTCGCCGGTGAGGACTGCCATCGTCATGCCGGTCATGGTGGTCAGACCGTTCGAGCTGCGCAGCACCTGTAGCGCAAGATCAACCGGGAAGGCCTCGGCATTGCGCCTTAGCGGATGAATGCCGCCATGCACGAATGAGTTCATGGCATGCCAGGTCACTTCCTTGAAGTGCGACAGCATCTGGTGAGCGGCTGCCGGCGCGCCTTGCCCGACCCGCTTGCCGATCTGTTCGATCATTTCGCTGGCGCCAGGCAGGTTCTTAGCCGCCTGTTCGCTTTGCAGCGTCAGTGGCCCCAGCAGTTTTTCAATCGCTGTGTCGCTGGCTGCGTAGAGCAGCCACATCGCCCGCGTCAGGGTCTCGAACTGCAGGCGCATGAGGCCGACGGCGGACGTGGGCAGTCGCAACGCCATCAACGCTCGCATTGCCGCTGCATGTTCCATGGTGACCAAGCACATGCCGAGGGCTGATTCGCCACGGGGCGATCCATCGAACTCGGCATCACCCAGTAGTTCATCCAGACGTTCTTGTAAGGCATTGGAGCGGCGGAGCATGCGCTCCAAAGGATCGTCGTTATTGATGATGGTTTCCTCCATAGAAGGATGGTAGGACGGTCGTGCGTCCCCGGCCAAGGAAACATGGCCGGTCGCGCTGTCGTGCTGCGCATCGAGCCTCGCTGCGCGAGTCTCGCCCCTCTCGGGCTTCCATCGTTCCCTCGCTCCGTTCGGCTGACGCCTGCGGCCCGGCTTCCAGCTTCGGGCCTGCGCGCTTCGCTTGCCGTGCGGTCGGCGGTGGAAGGGGCCGTTGCCTTGTTCAGCCGTCTTCCCTGACTCCATCACCTTGCTCGCGACTGTAGCCCGCGCCCGTGCGCCATCAAGGCGCGCAGGGCCGTGTCCTCGGCTGCGCCTGCGGGCCGCACCAACCCTGCGCTTGTCTCCTTGACGGCGCCCGTTCGCGCGCTCCTGACCGTCGCGGGCGATGAACTCAGGAAAGACGGTGGCAACAGGGCCAACCGGGTTCCTCGTGCCGACCGCACCGAACAGCCACAAGGCTGGGCTCCGAATCTAGGAATCCGGTGTGCGGTTTTCTTCAACAGCCTTTTTGTTCAGGAGAACGCCATGCTTGCCAACCGCTTTGCCTCCCACTCCCCCGCGTTGCGCAGCGACACCCCGCTGTCCGATGACCAGATTCGCCGGGTGGCCCCGTCCATCTTCGCGGACGCCCCGCACCAAAGCCGCTCCGAGCGGTACGCCTACATCCCCACGGTGGCGGTGCTGACCGAGCTTCGCAAGGAAGGGTTTCAGCCCTTCATGGTGACGCAGACCCGCGTGCGCGATGAAGGCAAGCGCGAGCACACGAAACACATGCTGCGCCTGCGCCATGCCAGCCAGATCAACGGCGCAGAGGCCAACGAAATCATCCTGCTGAACTCGCACGACGGCACGAGCAGCTACCAGATGCTGGCGGGCCAGTTCCGTTTTGTTTGCAGCAATGGGCTTGTGTGCGGCGACACCGTGGCCGATGTGCGCGTGCCCCACAAGGGCGACGTGGCGGGCCAAGTCATTGAAGGCGCCTTCGAGGTGCTGCACGGCTTTGACCGCGTGAAGGAGTCGCGCGACCTGATGCGCAGCATCACCTTAGACGATGGCGAATCGCAAGTGTTCGCCCGCGCAGCGCTGGCCCTCAAGTATGACGACCCAGCCAAGCCCGCGCCCGTCACGGAATCACAAATCCTGATGCCGCGCCGCTTCGACGATCGCCGCCCCGACCTGTGGAGCGTGTTCAACCGCACGCAGGAGAACCTGACCAAGGGCGGATTGTCCGGCCGTGCTGCCAATGGCCGCAGGCAGCAGACCCGCCCCGTGCAGGGCATCGATTCCGACATTCGCCTGAACCGCGCCCTGTGGCTGCTGGCCGATGGCATGCGCCAGTTGAAGGCTTGAACCGTTCCCCCCGCCGGAGGGGCGGTTCCCCTCCATTCCCTTGTTTCACTCGATTGGAGATTCACCATGAACGCCGTTACCACCACCGAAGCCCAAGCCGTCCACACCGCAGCCAGCAGCGCCGCCAACGTGCTGCAAGCTGCCGACCCGAGCAAGCACATGATCCTGGTGCCGCTGTCGCGGCTGGTGCTGCGCCCCACGGGCCGCAACGTGCGCAAGACCGTCCCGCGCATGTCCATCCCCGAGCTGGCCGCGAGCATCCAGCGCGTGGGCCTGCTGCAAAACCTGATCGTGATCCCCGCCGCCGATGGTCTGCATTACGAGGTGGTGGCCGGTGGCCGACGCCTCGCGGCCCTTAAGCTGCTGGCGAAAAAGCACCGCATCGCCAAGGATTGGAACGTGCCTTGCCTGCAGGTGGCCGATGGCACGGCACGGACTGCCAGCCTCACCGAGAACGTGCAGCGAGAGGCCATGCACCCGGCTGACCAGTTCGATGCCTTCGCCGCCCTGGTGGCCGAGGGCCGGCCCATCGAGGACATTGCGGCGGATTTCTCCGTAACGCCGCTGGTGGTGCAGCGCCGTTTGAAGCTGGCGAATGTCTCGCCGCGCCTGATGGACGACTACCGGGCCGATGCCGTGACGCTCGATCAGTTGATGGCCCTTGCCATCACCGACGACCATGCCGCGCAGGAGGCCGCGTTCTACGATGCGCCGCAGTGGCAGCGCAACCCGTCCGCGCTGCGCGAGCGCCTGACCGAGCGCGAGATTGGAGCCTCGCATCCGCTGGTACGCTTCGTCGGGCTGGACGCCTACGAAGCCGCAGGCGGCGGCATCCGCCGCGACCTGTTCGCGGAAGGCGATGCGGGCGTGTATGTGTCCGACACTGCGATGCTGGAAACGCTGGTGCGCGAGAAGCTGACTGGCATGGCCGACACCATACGCACCGAGGGCTGGGCCTGGGTGGACGCCACCCCCGCCATGACCCATGCCGACCTGCAAGCCTTCCAGCGTGCCCCGAGGGAGCGGCGCACGCCGAACAAGCGCGAGGCGCAGCGCATCGAGCGGCTGCAAGAGAAGATGCAGGCCGCAAGCGTTGCCGTGGATGCGGCGATGGACGCCGACGACGAAGACAAGGCCGAAGCCTTGCAGGAAGAAGGCGAACGTCTGGGCGAGCAGTTGCAGGCGCTGGAAGACGGCTTGGAGGGCTACAGCGCGAGTGTGAAAGCCGCAGCCGGTGCCATCGTCACCATCGACCGCAACGGGGACGCCGTGATCCATCGCGGGCTGCTGCGCGAGGCCGAGGCCAAGGTGCTGCGCACGCTGGAGAAGCTGCGCCAAGGCTTTGCCGAGGGTGAAGGCGCGAACGAGGATGAAGACGAAGCGGCGGAAGAAGCCCAGGCCCAGGCCCCCGCCGTCTCCGACCGGCTGGCGCAGCGCCTGAGCGCGCACCGCACCGCAGCGCTGCAAATCGAGGTCGCCCGGCATCCGCAAGCGGCGCTGGCCGCGCTGGTGCATGGCATGGTGCAGAGCGTCTTGCAGGGGCGCTACTACGGGCACGACATGCCGATGGGGGTTCGCCTCACCGTGCAAGACCGGCTGGAAGGCATGGCCCCGGACTGGCCGGAATCACCCGCCGCCCTGGCGCTGCGCGAGGTGCAGCAGGCATGGGGCGACAAGCTGCCCGAGGACAGCGCCGCACTGTTCGCCGCGCTGCTGGCGATGGAGCAAGGCGAGCTGGTCCAACTGCTGGCCGTGTGCGTGGCGGGGGCGGTGGACGTGGTAACCCCGCGCGCCACGCCGCACCAGCCTGGCGCGGAACTGGCGCAGGCCGTGGGCCTCGACATGGCCGCATGGTGGAAGCCGAGCGCGGAAGGCTACTTCAAGCACGTTCCGAAGGCCGCGATCCTGCAAGCCGTGGGCGAGTTCGCGCCGGATCACGTCAACCGGCTGGGCAAGCTCAAGAAGGCTGATATTGCCAGCGAAGCCGAGCGGCTGGCCGGTGGCACGGGCTGGATGCCTGCCATCTTCACGGCCGAGGGGCCGCAGGAGGCCGCATCGGATGAAGGCCCGGAAGAAGCCCCCGCCGTGGTGGATGAAGCGGCCGAAGCGTTGGCCGCTTGACCCTCGATACAGACCAACGCCCCGGCCCCGGCCGGGGCGTTGGCTTGCAGGGGCCGGACCCATGCCTACCACCGACACTACGAGCCGCCCGAGGATGGCGGCGATCTATGAACCGGGCACGGTGCGCGCCCGCCGCTGGCACGGCGCGGGCGATGTGCGCGGCTACCGTCCACCCTCGGGCTGGACGGCCCGCGCCGACCTCACGGACGTTCACCCCATTACGGCCCGCGCCCTGGCGCGGCCCGTGTGGTGGATCATCGAGACGAAGGAATGACGCCAGCACCCGGCCCAGGCCGTTCCGACCTGGGCCGGGTGGATTCAAAAATCTGGGCGCGGCGGTGGCCGCGCCCGGTGTTGAACCCCGAAGACCAGCCAGAACGCCGCAGCCTTCGCTACCGCCTCGGTTGCGGCGTTGGCGCGTCGGTCGATGGCGAGGGCCCGATCACACCTTGATCGGGCCAAACATTCCCGTGTAGATCAGCGTTTCCCAAACCTTCTTGATCCCCTGTCCGGTCTCCTGGCTCACAAACAGCGACGACCTGGCGCCGTGAGGGGCGCCCAGGAAATACGAACGCATCGACTCCCAGGTCTCCGCGACTTCCGACCAGGTCCAGCATGGAACCTCTTTTTCCAGGATAAGAGGAACTGCGATGGACAGCGGGATCATGTTGTCCATTGGAAAGAGCTCTTCCCAATTGCATTTGACCAAAATCGGGGTGGTCTCTGCGGCGTAGAACTGTACATCCAGCCTTTCCGCTGTGATGTGAGCAGCGTGGTGGCGGGGAAGGGCGACCACGGAGTCCAGTACATCTTGGCCATCGCCATAGGGGCAGGTGATGAATCCGTTGACGAAGTGCCGCGTGTGATCGAGGCCCTTGTAGCCGCACCGATCACTTGGTCTGGTTGTGGGGTGACGGCCATGGTGATTGCGCACCAGCGGGTGCCAGGTTGGGTACCTGTCAACCACAGGTCCGAGCTCATCCACGATGTCCCGCAGTGCTTGCTTGCTTCGCGCTCGTTCCGACTCGTCCGCATCCCGGGGGCGGGGGACAAGGTATTTCTCCACTTCGTCGTACCCAGCCTGTGCCGCTTCGTCTGCTCTGAATGCCATGATTGACTTTGGTTGGCTAATGTTGTGCGTGAGTTTATTTTTTGCGCATGAAATGTCAATATTGTGCGTAAATTTATTGATTCATGTTGGTTGGCGGTTCGTAGTTCGACAACCATGAGCGTGCCGGCGTAACGCGCCGTCGGGCTCTCGGACTGCGCCCCGTGCCGACTTCGCTGTCACGGCCATTTGGCTTCCATCCCTCACGCCTTCGCGCCTGCGGCACTGCGCGCTTCGCTTGCCTCCGGGGGACAGTCCCGCGGACTCTCCCCGCCGCGCATGGCTTGGCGCCCCTCGATACCGCCGAACCGGCATGCGCCGGATCGGCCGGGCCAGCGTCCCGCTGCGATGGACGGGGCGCTGGCGAACACGCCGGCGCTTGCTGCGGCAGGTTGTGCAAATGCGTGCTGTCCTCAACGCTGGCGGATCCTGCCCATCACGTCGCGAAGGACGACTGACGCCAGTTCACGTCATCCCCGCCCGGCATCGCCATGGAGTTTCCACGCCAAGCCTCAAGACCGGCGCCGCAAGGTGCGGCGGGGGCGTTCTCGTCTGTCGTCGGGGGGGGCCTGGCCCGCGTTAGTGGGCGAGCCGGCGCAGCCTTCGTGCGGGGATGCCGAGCCGGCCCCGTCTCCTTGCGGTGCGGTTCGGCCCAAGGCGTCCTTGTGTTGTTGTGAATCCTGGCGGTGGCGCGGCTGCGCCTCGGGCTTCATGGCTGCAACCGTCCGGCGAAAACAATTTCCCCTCTGCTGCGCAGATTCCTCGCGCGACAAGTTCTTTTCGCCTCCCGGCTCTCCACTGCGTTGCGACCGCAAGCGGTGCAGCCCGCCCGTCCCCCGCCGGCCGGATCACAACAAGGACGCGATGGGCGCGAACCTTGTTCCACCAAAAGGAGTTTCATCATGGCCAACATCGGCAGCTTCAACGCAGACAAAGACGGCTTCACCGGCACGCTTCGCACCCTGACGCTCAACGTCAAGGTCAAGCTGGTTCCCAACGACAAGGGCGACAACGAGAAGGCCCCCGACTTCCGCCTGCAGGCCGCCGGTCACGACATCGGCGCGGCGTGGAAGAAGACCAGCGAAGCCGGGCGGGAGTACATCTCCGTGACACTCGACGATCCTTCGTTCCCGGCCACGGTCTACGCCCGCCTGATCGAGGGCGATAACGGCACGCACGACCTGATCTGGTCACGCAGTAAGCCCCAGGCGGCGTGACCGCCGCCCGCAGCGCCCCGCCACACGGCGGGGCGCTGCGCTGTGGGTTCGCCCCCAACGCGGCGGCAGCAGGTCGTGGCCCATGGCGGGCCGTGTCTTCCTGGTCTTCCTGTCTAGAGGCAGCGTCTGCAGTGGTTGTCTGGGCCTGGCGTGTCGGCGCGGTGCGCCGCCGGGCTTTGCGGGCTGCGCCCCGTGCCGTCTTTGCCGTCACGGCCATTCGGCTCCAATCCCTCACGCCTTCGCGCCTGCGGCGCTGCGCGCTTCACTTGCCTCCGGGGGAAAGCCGTGCGGGCTATCCCCGCCGCGCAGGCTTGGCGCCCCTGGAATACCGCCGAACCGGCTGAGCCGGATCGGCCTTGCCAGCGCATGCGCACACGCTATGGCGTGCCACCCTTCTTCGTCATCGTCTCCAGCTCCTGCCGCACCTGCGCCAGCAGCTGGTCGGCCTGCCGCAGGTCGTCACCGGCATAGGCCAGCGTCAGCAGCGTGAGCGGGTGGACCTCCATGACCTCGCACAGTTCGGCCAGCTTGTTCAGGGTCGGGCTTTTCATGTCGCGCTCCAGCGTGCTCATGTAGGTGCGACTGGACACGTCGGAGAACGCCTCCTGGCTCAATCCACGCGCTTTCCTGATGGTCTTTAGTGCCTCCGACAATGTATGTTTCGCTGCCAACCCTGGATCTCCCCAAAATCCAAGATGACAGTCGATTGCGCCCTATAGGGCTACAATCTATAGTGTTCAATTCTGCTGACCTGCCGTTTTTGTGCTTTTACGGAAATCCGCATCCACGGCTTCGCACAGAAGCGCAAAGCCGCTTGCGTGTTTTTCCTCCAATCCGCCTATACGTTTCTGTGCTTTCACGCTTCGGCGGCTTTGTGCGAATGAGGGGGTAACCCGTGGACCGACTCATCACCGACGACGAGCGCAGGCAATTGCTGGACCACGGCGCGGCTCGTGTCGCTGGCCAGGCCATCGACCCGCAGCCCGTCGTGCGGCTCTTCACCCCGGACGCGCACGCCACCTGGCTGCTGGCTTCGCTCAGCCCAGCCGATGGCGACACGGCCTATGGCTTGATCGACTTGGGGATCGGCATGCCCGAGCTGGGCGAGATCAAGCTGTCCGACCTCGCGTTCATCGTCGGGCCGCGTCGGCAGCCCGTGATGCGGGATCGATATTTCCGGGCGGCGCGTACGCTGTCGGAGTACACCAGGCTGGCCCAGGAGAACGGCTCCATCGTCGATTGAGCCGTCCGCGCCGCAGCCAAGCCGGGCGTATTGAGGCTATTTCGGTCTTGCTCCAGACCTGCCAAGTCTCAGTCTGCACTGTTGCACTAAACCGGTGCGACTCTGGCGAAACCAGCCATGACGCAGCGGGCTTTATGGGGCACGGTGGATACCGCAGGAGGCGGCATTTCCTCGCGCGCCACCGTCGCATTCAGACGATTCGCACAACGTACAGTATTGCTTTTCGTCTTGACACGCAAGTTACTAATCTAACAGCTTATTCACGATTGGATGCTGACTCGATGCGGTGACGTTTGCGCGTGAAACCTGCGACGGCAGTCCTGCGGTTTCACGGGAGCTTGCGTCATGGCCGAGCCGCACCACCTTGCGCACTGGTATCCGACGGCCGCGTATCTCTACGTCCTGTGCCTGGATGCGCTCGCGCTGGCCTGGGAGTACGTGCGCCGCCATCCCGACTACAGGCTCGACTGGCTGCGCCACCATCGCCGGCAACCAACACATCAGGCTGCGCAACAAGCGGCGTTTCGCTGGGGCCTGCGCCTGCTGGAAGACCCGTCACTGGATGCGCGCGACGCGCATCCGGCCTGGCTGCCCGGCCACGCGGCCGTGGTGCAGCTCTATCCCGATGCCGATCCGCCGCCCGATGCCAGAGCCTTCGCGTTCTGGCGCCTTCCTGGTCACAAGCAACTGCTGCACGACGGCAAAGGGCTGGCGCTGATCGCGCGCAGCCCCGGCCATTGCGCGCGCTTCGCGCTGGCGCCCGGCCTGGAGGACGGCATGGCTGTCGCCTATGCCTGTCGCGGCGGCGCTGCCGCACCCGCGTGCGACTGTGCGCCCGGCGCGGCCCTGGCCGACGCCAAGCCCAGGCCGAAACCGGCGGCGCTGTTGGATTTGCACACCTTGCAGGCACTCGACGCGACCCTGGCGGGCGCGTCCTTGCGCGAGGTGGCCGAGGGCTTGTTCGGCGCCGACGCGGTGGCCGCCGACTGGCACGCCGATGGCGACCTGCGCGCCCGCGTGCGTCGTCTGGTACGGCGCGGAGATGCGTTGATGCGCGGCGGCTATCGCCGCTTAGCACAGCTTGCGCCGCTTGAGAAGGGACGTTTCGAAGGGGACTCAAAACGTCCCTGAGCAGGAAGGCCGCGTTTTCTGAGACTGCCTCCATCCGGCCGCGCTGTGTGGTCGGGGGTTACCAACCGATGGAGGTTCACACCATGCGTCCTGCTCCCTTGCGGCCTGCCGCTGCTCCCGCGCCCGTTGCCGCACAGCCGCAGCGTTATCTGACCAACGACGAAGCCGCGGACTATTTGCGCCTGTCGCCGCGCACGCTGGAAAAGCAGCGCGTGCTCGGCGGTGGGCCGAAGTTCCGCAAGTTCGGCCGTCGCGTCATGTATGCCGTGGCCGACCTCGATGCCTGGGCCGCGGATCGCAGCTTCGAGAGCACGTCCGATCCCGAGTACGCCGAGCACCACGCGGCGGACAGCCGTGCGCGCTGATCTCTGGCGCGCGGGTGGCCTTCGCCGTGTCCAGCCCTGCGCTGCCGTCCCAGCAGCGGCCGTCGCAAGAACGCGAGCAGCTCGACCTGTTTCGCGCCTTGCCGGGCGACATGGCGCCGCGCGACAGCCAGGACTTGATGGCCTTTCCGTTCTTCTCGCTGGCGAAGTCGCGGCGCACGGCGCCGATCGACTTCCAGGCCAGCGGTGTGACGATCCGTGTGGAGGGCACGCAGGAACATGGCATCGCCACGATCTGGGATGCGGACGTGCTGATCTGGGCTGCCAGCCAGATTGTGGAAGCGCGCGACGCGGGCTTGCGCCCGTCGCGGCTGATGCAGGCCACGCCCTACGAGATCCTGCGCTTCATCGGGCGCGGCACGTCGCTGCGCGACTACCAGCGCCTCAAGGCGGCCTTGGATCGCTTGCAGTCCACTACGGTGGCCACATCGATCCGCGAGACCACGGGAAGGCGTCTGCATCGCTTCTCGTGGATCAACGAGTGGAAGGAGCTGGCCGACGCCCGCGGTGCGCCGCTGGGCATCGAACTGATCCTGCCAGACTGGTTCTATGCCGGCGTGGTCGACTCCGCCCTGGTGCTGACCATCGATCCGGCCTACTTCCGGCTCACCGGCGGCATCGAGCGCTGGCTGTACCGCCTGGTGCGCAAGCACGGCGGGCGGCAGGAACACGGCTGGCAGTTCGACTTTCGGCACCTGCACCGCAAGTCGGGCAGCACCACGCGCTTCTCGGACTTCGCCTACGACCTGCGTGCGCTGGTGGCACGGCAGTCGCTGCCCGGCTATGTCCTGGGCATCGAACGGATGCCAGACGATGGAGCCGAGCTGCTGGCCTTCCGGCCCGTGCCGCCCACGGCACGGGGATAAGTGGTGTGTGGCCTGTGGACGGCCTCGTGCTATCAGGAGTACGGGGCCTCGTGCTATCGGGAGTACGGCTATCGTGCTATCAGGAGTACGGATCGGCCGTTAGGCCAATAACGGCGCGGGTTTGGGCCTCTCTTAACTTCCCTAACTTAAATTCTCTAACTTTTAGTAGAAGCGCCGCGCGACGGTGGACAACCACCACGCGGCCACAAGAGCAGCAGCAACAGCGGGGCTTTCCAGCAAGGAGGGCTTGGCCATGATCGTCGCGCTGCTCAACCAGAAAGGCGGCGTGGGCAAGACCACGCTCGCCACCCACATCGCCGGCGAGCTGGCGATGCGGGGGCAATCGGTCATCCTGCTGGATGCCGACCCGCAGGGCTCCGCGCTGGACTGGACGCAGCGACGCAGCCAGCAAGGTTTGCCAAGGCTTTTCAGCGCCGTGGGCCTCGCACGCGAAACGCTGCACCAGGAAGCGCCAGAACTCGCCAGGCGGGCTGATCACATCGTCATCGACGGGCCGCCCCGCATCGCTGCGCTGGCGCGTTCCGCGCTGCTGGCGGCCGAGCGCGTGCTGATCCCGGTTCAGCCCAGTCCCTACGACCTGTGGGCCAGTGCCGAGATGGTGGCGCTGATCCGCGAGGCGCAAGTCTTCCGGCCAGCGCTGCGCGCGGGCTTTGTCATCAACCGACGCGTCAGCACCACGGTGATCGGACGCGAAGCGCGCGGTGCGCTGGCCGACCAGCCACTCACGGCGCTGCGCTCGGAGGTGCGCCAACGCATCGTGTTTGCCGACAGCGTGGCGGCTGGCCGGGTCGCCCGTGAAACGTCACCCGATAGCGCCGCGGCCCGCGAAATCACCGCGCTGGTGGACGAACTGCTGCGGTGGCCGACATGACAGCGAAGCCACCCGCACGCGCGAAGCGCATCGGCATCGGCGCACGCCCGCCCGCGAATCCGCACGCCGAGGCGTGGATTCGCCAGGGCAGTGCCGACGACCTCCAGAAAGGCGACGTCTACTCAGCCCGCCTGACCCTCGACGTTACGCCCGCCATGCGCTCGCGCATCAAGGTATCGGCCTTCACGCAGGGCGTGACAGTGGCCGATCTACTGCGCGCATTGCTGGAGCGGGAGTTTCCGGAGAAGCAAACATGAGGGCATCCGCTTTGCCTACCAATTCCAGCGAGACTGACGCGGCTGTGACTGCCGCGTCGCCGTCACTCGCTACGCTCTCCCGCCGCTCTGGTGCAACGCCGCTGACGCGCGTTTCGCTGGCCTTCCTTGAGCATCGATTCAAGCTCTACCTGCGCTTCGGCGAGCCAGTACGCACGCTGCGGATGGACCGCTGGCGCAGCGTAGCCACGTTCCTGCCGAGCGCCGTGTTCTGCCGCATCCGCTGGCAGTCCAACGACTACGGAACGATCCGTTGGCAGCTCATGGTGATGCAGGCTTGCACGCCGCTCGATGCTGCGCAGCGCATCCCCGGTGTGCAGCCGGGCGCTTGCCTGCTATTGCACGCCGAAGGCGAGCAGTCGGTGCGCGCCGTGCTGGGGCGCATCGACGCCATCGAGGCGCTTGGTATCGCGCCAGTCGGCGCCTCGCCCGCGTACTGGCGCACACTCGCCAACCGGCTCGCGGCGCGCTTGCCGCTGCCCGAGTACACCGCCGAACGGCACGCTGCATGGCTGGCCGGGAGGGCGTTGCCATGACCATGATGCCGGCGACACTTCTTCGCTCGCGTCTGCGCGCCCGCCTTGTGCTGGCAAGCGTGTCCGCCTGTGGCCTTGCAGCGCTGGCCTGGGCGTCCTTCGTGCATCCGCTGCCACGTCTGACCTACAACCCGTCCGACAGTGTGGCAGTCGGCTGGTATCGAATCGATCCGATGGGTCACGCTGCAGGCTCACCGTCACGTCCGTTGTCCGTGGGCAGCATCGTCCTGACCACGTTGCCGCCGGACGCTGCCACGCTGGCAGCGCAGCGCGGCTACCTGCCGACGCGCGTGCCGCTGCTCAAGCGCGTGGGCGCAGTGGCGCCGCAGGAGGTGTGCATCGTTGGTGGCAGCGTTCGCATCGACGGCGTGGCTTCGGTCGCCTTGCTGCCAGCCGACCGATTGGGCCGTACGCTGCCATCCTGGCCGCAGTGCCGCCAGCTCCGGCCCGATGAACTGTTCCTGCTCAGCGCGACCAATCCGGCGTCGTTCGACAGCCGGTATTTCGGGCCGATCAGCGCATCCGCCGTGATCGGCATAGCGCACCCGGTCTGGCTGGAGTCGCGCCCATGAAGGCCGCCGACTCGCTGCACGTTGTCGTGCTTCTTGTCGTGCCCTCGGGCGTGTCGTTCTGCTGGCCGTCGGCGTGCCGTCGCGCATGCAGTGCGTGCGCATCCGCAGCGCGATTCGCGCTGCCTCCGGCACAGCCGTCCAACGTGCAGGCGTCTTGCCTCGGGCGCGCAGGCCTGTGGCTCTGACCGCGTTCGCCGGGGCGCTGGCTGCTCACGCAGCGGCGCCACCGGGCCGCAAGGGCCGGGAGCGAATGCGGGAGGCCAATGCGGAAGGCAAGACAAAAGGGGGCGGCACCCAGCCGCTCGCAAAGCCAGTCTGCACGTGGGGGTGGCGCGACACGGCGCGGCTTCGCCGCCGTGCCGCTTGGGGCGCGAGGCCCGCGCCAATGCTGGCATGTCCGCGTGCTTCACACGACCAGACACGCCGCAGCTCTACTGGGAGACAGCCATGAGCGACCGTCGCGACGATGAATTCCGCATCCGGCCCGGCGCCCCGAAGAACCGGGGCCAGGGGTTCATTTCCAAGGTTCTCAAGCAAGCCGGCAAGGCCAGCAGCGGCAAGTCCACGGTGCGTCGCCCAGAATCGGCGCGTGGCACGGGCCAGCGCCCCGGCTCGCGCCTGGGACGCGGCCACACGGCGGCGCGCTTTGCGGGCGCGAAGCTGACACCCCTATCGCGGCGCGCGACCATCAAGACGCTGCTGGTCAACCAGCGCCAGGCCAGTCCGCAGTCGCTTGCCAAGCACCTGCGCTACATCGAGCGCGACGGCGTGGGTCGTGATGGTGAGCCGGGCCAAGCCTATGGGCCGCAGACGGATGAAGCCGACCTCGATGCGTTCAAGGAACGCTGCGCCGACGACCGGCACCATTTTCGCTTCATCCTCTCGCCCGAGGATGGGGCTGAGCTGGAAGACCTGCGCACCTACACCCGGCACCTGATGGGCCGCATGGAGGCCGACCTGGGCACGCGCCTGGAATGGGTTGCGGTCGATCACTGGAACACCGACAACCCGCACACGCACATCGTCGTGCGCGGGCGCGACGACATCGGCAAAGACCTCATCATCGCGGGCGACTACATCGCCGATGGCTTCCGGCATCGCGCCGCCGAGCTGGCGACAGAATGGCTGGGGCCACGCACCGATTTGGAGATTGAGCAGACATTGCAGCGCGAGGTGACGCAAGAGCGGTGGACGAGCCTGGATCGCACCCTGATGCGCGAACTTGGCGAAAACGGCCGGGTGCAGATAGAACGTTTCAATGAACCGCGGCTGCAACGCCAGCGCTCGCTGCTGATCGGTCGACTGCAACGCTTGCAGCGACTGGGCCTGGTCGATGAGGTGCAGCCCGGTAGCTGGGCCATCCATGCTGATGCCGAGAAGACCTTGCGCGCTCTGGGCGAGCGTGACGACATCATCCGCACCATGCAGCGCGCCATGAGCGGCCAGCCGCGTGAACTGAAGGTCTTCGAGCCTGGTCAAGATGAAGGAGGTGGCCGCACGGTCATCGGCCGCGTGGCCGCCAAGGGTCTGGCCGACGAACTGCGCGACCGGGCCTATCTCGTAATCGACGGAATCGACGGCAAAGCTCACTATGTCGCGCTCAACGCCCGCGACGAACCCGCGAACTACCCGACCGGCGCTGTGGTGGAGGTACGCGGTTCGGCTGACGTGCGCACGGCCGACCGCAACATTGCAGCGCTGGCAAGCAGTGGCCTGTACCGCACGGATCATCACCTGGCGATTGTGCAGGGACAGGCCCCGACCGGGCGGGACCCGCAAGAGGTAGTTGCGGCCCACGTTCGCAGGCTGGAAGCCCTGCGCCGCGCCGGCATCGTGGAGCGTGTGATTGAAGGGCTCTGGAAGGTGCCGGACGACCTAACCGAGCAGGGCCGTCGCTACGACGCGCAGCGCCTCGGTGGCGTGGCGGTGGAGTTGAAATCGCAACTACCCATCGAGCGACAGGCCCGTGTGATCGGTGCGACCTGGCTGGACCAGCAGTTGATCGGTGGTGGCAAGGGGTTGGGCGACCTGGGCTTTGGCAGCGAGGTCAAGGATGCGCTGCAGAAGCGGACCGACTTTCTGGCAGAACAAGGACTGGTCGAGCGACGCGGGCGTCGCGTGATTCTCGCGCGCAATCTGCTGGGAACGCTTCGCGACAGGGAGGTGGCGCAAGCCGCCAAGGGCATCAGTGCGGAATCTGGTTTGGAGCATCGCCCGTCAGCCGATGGCCAGCGCGTGACCGGTATCTATCGGCGCAGCGTCATGCTCGCCAGTGGGCGCTACGCCATGCTCGATGACGGCATGGGGTTCAGCTTGGTGCCGTGGAAGTCGGTAATCGAGCCGCGGCTGGGGCAGCAACTCGCCGCGACGGTGCGCGGCAGTGGGGTGTCTTGGGAGATCGGTAGATCACTAGGAAGGGGTATCGGGGGGTCTTGAAAGACAGATATGAATAGATCACTTCGCCAGCAGGAATCGTTGGCAAGGAGAAGTCAACTTGTCGGTCTGCATCAACCTTTGTGACTGAATACGTCCAGTACTCCGGAGCCGATCTGTCGTTGCAAAGACATCACCCTTCAGTTCTCCCTGCTAACCTGCAACGGAGTTTGAGTTGGGTATCCACAGACCCCGAGTGGATCAGCTTCATACAAAAGGAGACAGGATGATAGATCTATACAGCTGGGCGGCACCGAACGGGCACAAAGTGCAGATTCTGGTTGAGGAACTGGAGATTCCATACCGGGCCATTCCGATCAACATCACCGCAGGCGACCAGCACACAGACGGCTATCGCGCGATCAATCCGAACGGGAAAATACCAGCCATCGTGGATCACGCGCCGTCCGACGGTGGCGTGCCGTTCACGGTCTTCGAGACTGGCGCCATCATGGTCTACCTGGCGGAGAAGGAGAAGCGCTTCCTCCCTACCGAACTGCGCCAGCGCAGCGAAGTACTGCAGTGGCTGTTTTGGCAGGTCGGTGGGATCGGTCCGATGATGGGCCAGGCCCAGCACTTCTTCCGCTATGCGGCTGAAAAGGTGCCCTATGCCATCACACGCTACCAGACGGAGACAAGACGTCTCTTGAAGGTTCTGGATGACCGCCTTGAAGGTCGCGAGTTCATCTGCGATGAGTACTCAATTGCTGACATGGCCAGCTTCGCCTGGATCCGGATCCACAAGATGACCGGTGTCCCGCTGGACGAGTTCCCCCGTGTGCAGGATTGGTATGGCCGGGTGCGCAGCCGCCCTGGCGTTGGCCGCGGCCTGGATCTCCTGAGAGACCAATGGGTGGACGTGACGAAGTCCGACGAAGCGAAGCTCAACCTTTTCAAGAAGAACCGCTAACCATGTCGATCGACACTGACCGGGTGGAAGCGTTCTTCGATTTGCGAAGCCCGTACTCCTACCTCGCGCTCGGACCGGCCCGCGCGCTTGCTCTGCGCAGCGGCGTCGCCTTCGATTGGTGGCCTTACGTGACGGACTTCCACTCCGCGTACGGTGGGGAAGTCGAGCAGCGATCAAGCCGCGACGTCGCGAAGCTGAAGTACCTGTACATGGATTGCCGGCGGCTCGCAAAGCTGCAGGGGTTGACGGTGCGGTCCACGACGAAGCTCTGGAATCCGACGCTCGCGAGCCAGGCCATTCTTTTTGCAAAGGCCAGGAATCGGCTCTGGGAGTTCTGCGACCCGGTGCTCGCTGCATTCTGGCGGCGCGAGTTCGACTTGGAATCTCCCGCGGAGGTAGAGGCGGCTCTGGTCAACGCGGGGCTGTCGCCTTCGGAGTGGAGCGAGTTCCTGCAAAGAGACGCCGAAAGAGCATTGGCGGGGGCGCTCGAACATGCAGAGAGGCTAGGCGTGTTTGGCGCCCCGACTTTCATCTACAGGGGCGAGATGTTCTGGGGCGGAGACCGCATGGATCTGCTCGAGTCGGCGATCTTGGATGCACCCGCAAAAGGGTAGCGTCGAACGCTTTGCCCAGCGGTTTCTAGCTTCTCAGAGTTTAGCGGCCAGTCTCTTTTCTCTTTGGAATGGTTCATGAATAGAGTCCATGTGGATGTGGCGATCATCGGAGCGGGGAGCGCCGGGATGTCTGCCTACAAGGCAGCCCTTGCCCATACGTCCAGTATTCTGGTCATCGAGGGTGGGCCATACGGAACGACCTGCGCGCGAGTCGGCTGTATGCCTAGCAAGCTGCTGATCGCAGCTGCCGAGGCTGCGCATGCGGCGGACCAAGCCCATGCGTTCGGCATTCAGGTTGGGGCGGTCCATGTCGATGGCACGGCGGTGATGAAGCGCGTTCGTGATGAACGTGATCGCTTCGTTGGATTCACCGTGGACGCAGTGGAAGGTTGGCCGTCTGAGCATCGCTTGCGTGGCTATGCGAGATTCCTGGATGACCACACTCTGCAGGTAGATGAGCACACCCAGGTGGTTGCCGAACGCATTGTCATCGCCACCGGCTCCCGTACAAACGTGCCGGCGCCGTGGCGGCAAGCCGCAGGTGAGCGGTTGATTGTCAATGACGATGTCTTTGAATGGACCACGTTACCGGATTCAGTTGCCGTGCTGGGAACAGGCGTGATCGCGCTGGAGTTGAGCCAGGCGCTGTATCGCCTCGGGGTCAGGGTGAAGCTGTACGGGCGCAGCGATCGCATGGGGCCGCTGACAGACCCTGCCTTGCAGATGCTGACCTCGCAGATCATCGGCGATGAAATTCCTGTGCAGATGGAGGCGAAAGGTCTGCGCTTGAGCCGTGACGGTGACGAGGTACTGGTGCACGTTGGCGACGATACGCAGCGATTTGAACGAGTATTGGTCGCCAGCGGCCGGAGCGCGAACCTCTATGGACTGGATCTGTTGCGGACCACGCTTCCAATCGACTCGGACGGTATTCCGGTCTACGACCAGGAAACGGGCCGTGTCGGGGAGAGCCACGTCTTCATTGCGGGCGATGTCACCAACGAGTTGACGGTGTTGCATGAAGCTGCTGATTCAGGCCGCATTGCCGGGGACAACGCAGGGCGCTATCCGGAGGTGGGGGGGGGGGGGGGGGGGGGGGGCGGGG
>NZ_JBWKZM010000002.1:234276-292161 GCF_059424465.1 Simplicispira sp. GW247-4R2A
GCCGAAAGCGCCCCACCCCTTTGAGCATTGTCTTCTCGGATCCACAGATCATGGTGGCGGGCCAGACGCATGCTCAGTTGAGCCAGTCCGGCGTGGATTTCACGGTTGGCACAGTGTCCTTCGCCAACCAGGGCCGCAGCCGAGTCATGCTGAAGAACAAAGGGGCATTGCACTTGTATGCGGCAAGCGACTCCGGGCAACTCCTGGGGGCGGAAATGATCGGGCCTGCTGCAGAGCATGTCGCTCACTTGCTGGCCTGGTCCATCCAGCGTGGTGACACCGTGCACGAGATGCTCGGATATCCCTTCTATCACCCTGTCATCGAAGAAGGCTTGCGCACGGGCTTGCGGAATCTCGCACGAGCCATGCCCGATCGGAAACAAATGGGAGCCTTTCTCGGCTGAGTGCGGTACTGTTCGGTCTCGGTCCGCAGCCGTCCGTTGTCAACGCGTGGCCGCGCTGTCAAATCCCGATGTAGTTGCGCAGGCGTTGTGTGTGGACGATCAAATAGCCTTTAGTGCCTTCGGTACGGACGATTCCATCCTGCTTGAACGAGGCCAGAGCCATATTCACTCGCTGGCGCGAGAGTCCGCAAATCAATGCCAACTCGTGTTGATGGATCGACAGCCTGTGCGCGTCTTCGCTTCCGTTCTTGGCGAGCATCAGGAGTGCCTTCGCAACCCGCTTCTCAGGCCCCAGCAGGCGCGACGCCACAAGCATCCCGACGAATTCGCCCATTCGGGCGTTCATGACATCGCAAAGAAAGTTGCTGAACTCAAGTGACGAACTGCGCAGCACATTGAAGGTGTTCGCAGGAACAAGGCAGAGATGTGCGGAGGTCAGCGAGCGCAGGTCGTACTGCATCAGTTCCCTCTTCAACAAGGAGCCGTCGCCGCACCATTCTCCTTCCCGGAGATAGTACAGCGTCGTCTCGTCTCCTTCAGGGCCGACGATGTACATCTGCAGGTGGCCGCGCATGACGCCGTACCAGTATGCGCTGGGCTCACCGGCGCGGGCAACATACTCGCCAGCGGCCACCTTTATCTCCGCTGACGTTCCTAGCGTCATGGCCCGAAGTTCGGCGGAGAGCGTGTGGAACCATGGCCACTTCCCGAGGAAGTCGGCTAAGCTTGCCATGGGAGTTTCGTCCACTGTGGATGCTTGGATGATTCTTTGTTCCATCATTCGTTTGCAACGCCTCAGCCACTGGCAACTGTGTTGATCCGGCCTAGATCGAGGAGTCCATCTGGAAGCGGCCGCGGTAGGCTCCCGGACTCATCCCAATGCGCTGACGGAAGAGTCTGGAGAAGGAACTGGTGTCGCTGTATCCGACCTGGCTCGCCACTTCTTCTACGCTATGTGAGCTTGTCTCGAGCAGTGCGCGCGCAGCTTCTAGCCGAAGATCTTGAAGATAGGCCAGCGGCGTTTGATCCAGAACGCTGCGGAAGCGCCGGATGAGGGTTCTGTCGCTGACCGCGAGCGCATCGGCAAGCTCGGTGATCCTCAGGTCATTGGTCATGTTGCTCTGCAGCCAGCGTTGGGCTCGATGCACCAGCTCGTCTGAGTGGTTCTTCTGTGCCAACAATGGAAGGTAGGGAATCTGGCTGGTTTGGCTCACGTCGATCAGCATTGCCTTCGCACACTGTGACGCGATGACCGGCCCAGCAAAGCGCTCGATGACCCGCACGGTCTGAATCAGGTACGACGCTGACGCGCCTGCGCAGATCAGTCGATCCATTTCCGTGATTACGGGGCGAAGTTGCAGGTCGACGCGCGGAAACTTCGCCCTGAATTGCCGCTCCAGCCACCATGTGGTCGTTGCCGTGCGCTCATCCAGCAAGCCCGTCTGGGCCAGGATGAAGGTACCCGTGCAGTTCGCAGCGACCCATGATCCTGCATGCCATTGCGCCGATAGCCACGCGCAGGCATCGGCCTGCCGGTCGAGGAACTGGTCGAACTGCCGGTGCCCGCCATAGTGGAAGCTGGGAACAAACACCAAATCATAGCGTTCGCGCGGTCCCAACTTATGGGTTCGCAAAGGCAGCCCATTGCTGGCAATCGCCGGCTCGCCCGACGGCGACACGAAACGCCAATCGAACAATGCCGAAGCCGGCGCATTTTCGAGCTTCAGATGCGAGTTCGCAATCTGAAGGATGTCGGCAAACCCTGCCACGCTGGAGGCGTAGCAGCCGTCGAAGGTCAGGATGGCAGCACGTGTCATTCGTCGTAAACAGCATAGAACATGTCAGTTTCGACAATTTACACCAACCCATGCAAGTCTGCCTAATGAGTGTTGCTGGCCTCTAGACCAGCGACCACAAGAAGGAGCACGGAGATGAGCGGCATACCCTTTGCGTTAGTGCGCAGCAACGTTCCTGACTGCGATCAAGATTCGCGGCATCAGATGGATGTGAAGTCTCGCCACATGGTTGACAGAGAAACTCATCCCGCTTTAGAAGACGGCGATCAGATTTCTGTACTGGGAGGCTGCCAGGGATTCGCTGTTGTCCCGGCCGGTCAAGCGCGGGACTTCTATCGTGGGTACGCGTTGGTGGCCGTCCCAGCCATGGCAATGGCAGCGGTGGTCGGAATCGCCTATTTCGTGTTTGGGCCGTCGTTCTGAGTGCCTCCACTGTCTGCACCTCAGTGCGTTATGGCGGATTTGGCATAAACAAAGTCAATTTCGCCAATGTACGAGAAGGACTGTGTGTCGGTTAATAGAGGGGTGGCATCCCGACCGAGTAACAAATACAAGGAGTTCCCCATGAGCCTGTCACCGCGTGCAACTGCTTCGCGCGAAGCACATTTCAGTGCTGTTCTTTCCGCCTGCATCCAACATGGGGAGGTGGGGCATGTCTGAGGTCACGCCGCCGGCTGGAGCCCTGCTGCGTCCGGCGAAACTCGAAGACCGCTATCAGCTCGATCGCGGCCCCGCCTACATCAGCGGTTCGCAGGCACTGGTCCGGCTGCTGCTCAACCAGAGTGCGCGTGACCGTGCGGTAGGGTTGAATACCGCTGGGTTTGTGAGTGGCTACCGCGGGTCGCCGCTGTCTGGCCTCGACCAGGTGCTCTGGGGTATCCAGAAACTCCTGAAGGAAAAGCAGATCGAGTTCATCCCGGGCCTCAACGAAGACCTGGCTGCGACCGCCTGCTGGGGAACCCAGCAATTGATGCAGCACCCGGAGGAGGCCACGGTCGATGGCGTGTTCGCTATGTGGTACGGCAAGGGGCCCGGCGTCGACAGAAGTGCGGACGCCCTCAAGCATGCCAATGCGGCTGGAACTTCCCCGCATGGCGGAGCGCTCGTCCTGGCCGCCGACGATCACACGGCCAAGTCGTCCTCGTTTGCGCACCAGAGCGAGCAGTTGCTGGTTGCGTCGTTCATTCCCATCCTGTACCCGAGCAACGTGCAGGAATACCTCGACTACGGGATTCATGGCTGGGCGATGAGCCGCGCGTCGGGCCTGTGGGTGGGGCTCAAGTGTGTGGGGGATATCGTCGAGACTACATCGATTGCGGACGTCGATCCGTTCCGGGTCGAATGCCGGCCGCCCGAGGATTTCAAGCCGACGGAAGACGTCCACATCCGCTGGCCCGACGTATGGGCGACGCAAGAGCCGCGGATCGTGCGCACTAAGCTGCCTTTGGCGCTGTCCTACTGCCGTGCCAACGGGTTGAACCGCATCGTCGCCAAAGGCACAAGTTCCCGCATCGGCATCATTGCGGGCGGCAAGCCCTACAACGATGTGCGCGAAGCTCTGGAACTGCTCGGCATCAGCGAGCAGGACATGGCCGCAAGGGGCATAGCCCTTTTGAAGCTGGGCATGGTCTGGCCGCTGGAGCCACAGATCATCCGCGAGTTTGCGCTGGGCCTCGACGAGATCTTCGTGGTCGAAGAGAAGAGGGCGCTGATCGAGCAGCAGGTCAAGGACATCCTCTACCCGCTTGCCGCAAGCGGTGAGAAAGCGCCTCAGGTCGTTGGCAAGTCCAGTGGCGGGCTCCAATGCGCAGAATTCGAGATTCCGCATGAGCATCGCCTCTTGCGTGGGGACTCTGAACTGGGTCCCTTGGATATCGCGGCGGCTCTGCGGGCCCGGCTGCATGCCGCAGGCATGGATGCATGCCAGGCGCTCCCCTTCACGCCAGAAAAGGGAAAGCTTCTGGCGCCCCTTATGCGCACGCCGTACTTCTGCTCCGGCTGCCCGCACAGCAGCTCCACCAAGGTACCGGAGGGCTCGCGCGCCACGGCCGGGATCGGCTGCCACTACATGGCTAATTGGATGGATCGCCGCACCGAGAGCTACACGCACATGGGCGGTGAGGGGGCTCCATGGGTGGGGCAAAGCCGCTTCTCCAAGCGGCCGCATATGTTCGCCAACATGGGCGATGGCACGTTCTTCCATTCGGGCTCGCTCTCCATCCGTCAGGCCGTGGCGGCCAAGACGCCGATGACGTTCAAGGTCCTGTTCAACGACGCTACAGCGCTCACGGGCGGACAACCGCACGACGGGCCTCTCACGGCGCCGATGCTGACGCAGCTGCTGCATGCCGAAGGTGTGACGCGCGTCGTGGTTGTCAGTGACGACGTCGAGAAATACAAGGGGCACGAAGCAGCGTTTGCACCTGGCACGACCTTCCATCACCGGCGCGATCTGGACGCCGTTCAGTGCGAACTGCGCGAATTGCCCTTCGTGACCGCTTTGGTCTACGACCAAACCTGCGCCGCCGAAAAGCGCCGTCGGCGCAAGCGCAACAACTATCCGGATCCTCAGGTCCGCTACATCATCAACCCGGAAGTGTGCGAGGGCTGCGGCGACTGCACTGTCAAGAGCAACTGCGTCTCCATCGAGCCGCTGGAGACGCCGCTGGGCCGCAAGCGCCAGATCAACCAGTCTTCGTGCAACAAAGACTACTCCTGTGCCGACGGCTTTTGCCCGAGCTTCGTGGCCGTAGAGGGTGGGGCCTTGCGCAAGAAGCCGGTCGATTCCGGTGCCGGCTCCGAAGGCGATCCGGCAGCCTGGCCCGAACCGGCACATCCCCAACTGCCTGCGCTGCACACGAGCTATGCGGTGCTGGTCAACGGCATTGGTGGCACGGGCGTGCTGACGATCGGCAACATCCTGGGCATGGCGGCTCATCTGCAGGGTCTGCATTGCTCCGTGATGGACATGGCAGGCCTGGCCCAGAAGGGCGGCGCGGTGTGGAGCCATGTGCGCATCGCGGCATCTGCCGAGGACGTCCACGCACCCCGCATACCGGACGCCGCCGCCGATGCGCTCATCGGGGGCGATCTGGTGGTGAGCGCGCATCCGGACTCCATCAGTCGACTGAAGTCCGATTGCCGCGTCATAGTGAACACCAATGTATCGCCCACCTCCGACTTCCAGCGCAACCGCGACTTCAGCATGCCGAATGAGGCGCTGTGGGCCACCATCGAGCAGGCGTGTGCAGAGAAAAACCTGGCCAAGATTCCGGCGCATGACATCGCAGTGCGTTACTGCGGAGATAGTGTCTACGCCAACATGATCTTGTTGGGTGCTGCTTGGCAGGCGGGGCAGGTGCCGTTGTCGCACGATGCGCTTTGCCGCGCGATCGAACTGAACGGGCAGGCGGTGGCTGCGAACTTGCGCGCGTTCAAGATCGGTCGGCAGTACGTTGTGTCGCCAGAGCGGCTGGTGGCAAAGCCCGCTGCGGTGGTGCAATGGGCTCCAAGGGCAGGCAAGGAAGACGTGCAGCAACTGGTGCAGGACCGCCACATGCGGCTCGTGGCCTATCAGGGTAGCAGCTATGCCCAGCAGTACGAAGATTTTCTGCGGACGGTACGCTCGTCCGGTGCTGTTAGGCCCGCCGGCTACGAGCAGGCCGTCGCCAAGAACCTCTTCAAGCTGATGGCTTACAAGGACGAGTACGAGGTCGCACGCCTGCATTCGTCTGCGGAACTGCGCAAGCTGATTGAAAGCCAGTTCGATGGGGAATACAAAATTGGGTTCTCCTTGGCGCCACCACTCTTTGCCCGTCGTGGTTCTGATGGCCTCCCGCGCAAGAAGCTGTATGGCGGCTGGATGGCGTCGGCCTTCGGAGTCCTTGCGAAGCTGAAATTCCTGCGAGGCACGTTATTCGATCCGTTCGGGTACACGCATGAGCGCAGGACGGAGCGCGCGTTGATCGAGGAATACACGCAGGGTATCCAGGCGACAATCCCTTTCATCGCGGCCAAGCAGAAGGAGTGTCTGGAGCTGGCACGCATACCCGAGCAGATACGTGGGTTCGGGCACGTGAAACTGCAAGCCATCGAGGAGGCGCGTGAACGTCAGCGTGCCTTGCTGGCTGAGATCACTGGCAAGGACATGCCGTCGATGACCCAGCGGCACCGCTTGCAAGGAGCAGCATCGTGAGTATGACGATTACCGATTCCATCCAATGCAGTGTGCAGGACGGGGTATGGCATCTCTGTATAACTCGGCCAGAGAAGCGCAACGCGCTCACCATGCCAATGTTTACGGCCATTGCCAATGCTCTGAACGCAGCAGATCAAAGGGACGATGTGCGTTGTGTTCTGGTGACGGGGGCGGGTGACGTGTTCTGCGCCGGACATGACTTGAAGGCCTTTGACGAATGGCCTCAACAACCGCAGGATGCCGTGCCATTCTTCCTGCACGCCATCGCCGACGTGAGGAAACCTGTCGTGATCGCTGTGCATGGCTCTGCCACCGGGATCGGCGTGACTTGGCTGCTGCATGCCGATTGGGTGGTGACGAGTGCCGACACGGTCTTCTGCCTCCCCTTCATCGATCTGGGCATTGTTCCAGAGGCTGCCAGCACACTGCTGCTGCAGCGTGCCATTGGCATGCCGCGTGCCAAACGCCTGCTCTTTGGTGGTGAGAAATTCACGGGCGCAGAGGCATACGAGTGGGGACTGGTCGCAGAGATCTCGCCCGCTGATGAGGTCGGCTCAAGCGCCTCAGAACGTGCAAAGCTTCTAGCCTCGAAGGATCCGGCGATTCTTCGGCGCATCAAGGACTGGCTGCATCCCAGCAGCGAGTATCACCAACGCATTGACGAAGAGGTGATCGAAATCAACGCGGCCGTCGGCCGCCGTCGAAAGGCTATGGAGAGCACGCAATGAAACGCGCACACATCGTTTACGCACACCCTGAACCGAACTCGTTCGTCGCGGCCATGCGCGACATGACCAAAGAAGCCTTGGAGAAGGATGGCTGGCAGACGAGCGTTACAGATCTGCAAGCTATCAACTTCGATGCTGTAGCAAGTGCAGATGACTTTGGTACCAGGTCTCGCGAAGATTACCTTGTCTACCCACTGGAGCAGCGACATGCCTGGCAAAACAAGACGCTCGACCCGCAGATTGCCGCCGAGGTCGAGGCCGTACGCAATGCCGATCTACTGGTGCTGGTATTTCCAATCTTCTGGTACTCAGTACCAGCGCAGCTCAAAGGGTGGATTGACCGGGTGTTTCTTTCCGGTGTCTTTTACGGTGGGATGCGGGTGTACGACCAAGGCGGCATGCGCGGCAAGCGCGCGATGGTTGTGGCGTCCCTGGGCGGGCGCGACTACATGTTCGGCCCCGGCTCGATCCATGGCGACCTGAAGGACATGCTCAAGCACCTGCTGCAAGGCACGTTAGGGTATGTCGGCTATTCAGTCCATGAACCGTTTTTTGCCTATCACGTCCCATACGTGGAAAACACTGAGCGCACTGGCATGCTCATGAAACTCTTCCATGCCGTGGAGAACATCGACAGCCGGCCAGTACTTCCCATGCCGAGCCTGGATGATTTCGACGACCAGTTCCGGCCCAAGGTGGCGCAGACTTCATCCACCTGACCTAGGAGTAGTGAGATGACCGAAATCATTGATGCCTGGATGCAGCTTCCGAACAAGGCGTACTTGCTCGACCCCATGTTCGATTCGCTGCGCCGTTGGCCGACGGCTTGGCGGACGTTGGCGCAGGACAACCCGGACATCTCGCACCACGAGGCGCTCAAGACGTTCCGCGAGCAGGGTGTGACGCGGGCTATTGCAAGTGCGTGGTGGGGGCCTGCGGGGCCAATGATCACGAACGACGAAGTGTCCGTAGCGGTCAAGGCGAATGCCGGATATGTGGTCGGCATTGCGTCCGTGGACATCAACAGGCCGATGGATGCGGTGAGGGAACTGCGCCGATGCGTCAAGCAGTTCGGTTTTAAAGGGCTGCGTGTCCTGCCCTGGCTGTGGGGAATTCCTCCTGATGATCGCAGGTACTACCCCCTCTATGCCGAATGCGTTGAACTCGATGTCACCTTCTGTCTGCAGGTGGGCCATGCCGGGCCGATGCGGCCTTCGGAGCCTGGGCGGCCGATCCCGTATTTGGACAACGTCGCGCACGAGTTCCCTGAACTGCGCATCGTCGGTGGGCACATCGGATTCCCATGGGTGAACGAGATGATCTCGCTCATGATGAAGCATCCTAACGTGTACGTCGACACCTCGGCCTACAAGGCTTCCCGCTTTCCTCAGGAACTGGTGGCCTACATGCGCGGTCCCGGAAAGCACAAGGTGCTTTTCGGCACCAACTATCCGATGCTGACCCCTGCGGAATGTCTGAAGGACATCCAGGCGCTGGAACTCGGAGACGATGTACTCCCTCGATTCCTTGCAGGGAATGCGCGTCGCGCGTTCAAACTGGAAGATTAAATCCACCGGCCGCTATTTCGCTTAACAACTGAAGGAGACTCCACATGGCATGGGATATCGAAGTCATTGATGAATGCGCCGTCGTGCGCATGAACACCAACAAGGTCAACGTCCAGAACGATCAGTTCTTCGCCGACCTGCACACAGCATTCGATCGCCTCGAACGCGAATTCAGCGAGCTGCCGGTCGTCCTGACGGGGCAGGGCGATGCGTTCTCGGCTGGTATCGATTTCCAGTACAGCTTCGAGATCTTCGGAAGCGGTAGCCTCGACAAGATCCGCGACTGGTACAAGGCGTACCGCGAAACCAATCTGCGCATCTTCCGGTACCCCCGGCCGACGGTGGCAGCTATCAATGGTCATGCCATCGCGGGTGGCCTGATCACTGCCCTGGATTGTGATTTCCGCGTCGCGGCCCGCAAGACCGCGAAATTCGGGCTCAACGAAGTCCCTATCGGCATTCCCATGCCTGCTGCCTACGTGGAGATCATCAAGTACGCCTTGGGCGACAAGGTGGGGGCGCTGACCACCTTGAAGGGCGAGTTATACGGCCTGGAAGAGGCCGAGCGTCTGGGGTTCTTTCATGAAGTGGTGGAACCGGACCAGCTGCTATCCACGGCCATTCGCTATGCACGCTGCATCACTCCTGACTGCAATATCGCCTATGCGATGTCCAAGAAGGCGCTGCAGGATGCGACGAACAAGCAGATCGACGAGCGCACTGTTGCTCTCGATGCCATGCTGCCGAACGGTATGAGCGACCCTGGCAACCGGCAAGCTCAGGATCGCCGTCGGCTAGAGATCATGCACAAGCGCAAATAGGCCGGCACGCAACGCGCGTCGCACCTTCAACGCGCATCTCACCTTACAGACCGTTTCGCCTCCGCCCCTTCACTGAGGGAGGAGGTCACTTTGCCATAGTTTTCAGAACAGATATCTGTGTCAAGACGTTTGGCAGCCTTTCACCATTTGGTGGAGGAGACCGTATGCATCACATCGACATTCAAAAGCTTGTAGACGAAGCCCGATTCAACGGCTTCCACTTTGTTGTTCTCTTCTTGTGCGCCGTGATCATCGTCGCCGACGGCTACGACCTGGCCGTTGCGGGAATCGCGCTCCCGGCCATCATGAAGGACATGAATGTTGACCCGACAACGGCCGGGTTCATGACGAGTTCGGCACTGTTCGGCATGATGTTTGGCGCAATGGGCCTGGGCATGCTTGCCGACAAGATTGGTCGTCGCTGGGCGCTTTCGATCTCGGTATTTCTTTTCAGTGCCTTCACTGCGGCTGCCGCCCTGGCGAGCGATCCCGTCACTTTCAGCGTCTTGCGCTTCATTGCGGGGCTCGGCATTGGTGGCGCATTGCCTTGCACGACTGCGCATATGACCGAGTACGCACCCAAGAAGCTGCGAGGGGTGCTGGCGACAGCGATGCTGTGCGGCTATGCGGTGGGGAGTGTGCTGGCCACGCTGATTGGCAAGCAGTTCTTGGAGATCTATGGGTGGCAGTCGGTGTTCTTCGCGGCAGGTGCACCGGTCATTCTGATTCCATTCATTCTGAAGTACATGCCTGAGTCGATGTCCTTCTTGATGAAGCGCAATGACAATGCAAGCCTTCGACAAATCGTGGCCCGCATCGCGCCGGGCCACTTTCTTCCTGCCGATGCGCGTTTTCAGATGCCGGTGGATGGCAAGGCTGATGGCGCGCCCGTCGGCAAGTTGTTTCAGAACGGGCGCGGCTTCAGTACGGTCATGTTCTCGGCAGCCTTCTTCACTGCGTTGTTCATGATGTATGCGCTGAGTACGTGGCTCGTCAAGCTGATGGCCATGGCAGGCCACAGCGTTGGCTCCGCGCTGAACTTCCTGCTGATCTACAACGGCGGTGCCATCGTTGGGGCGGTGCTCGGTGGCTGGCTTGGCGACAAGCTGAATATCAAGTGGGTCCTGTGCACCTTCTTCGCCGCATCCGTGGTTTCGTTGACGCTGCTGGGTTATGGCGTGCAGCCGCTGGCCCTGGTTATCGCTGTCGTCGGCGCTTCCACGCTGGGCACCGGGATTCTGGTCTATGCCTACGCCGCTCAGTTCTATCCGGCTGCTGTCCGCTCCACTGGAGTGGGATTTGCTTCGGGCGTGGGGCGTGCTGGCGGGATTGCGGCACCGATCGGTATCGGCATGCTGATGTCCATGCAATTGCCCTTGGAGCAGAACTTCATCGCTATTGCCTTGGCGGGAGCCGTCGGCGTCGTCGCGGTGGCCTTGATCGACCACCGCCGCGCTGCGTCTGTCCACGGGGCGGATGCGAAGGGGGGCGTTGCAGCCCCTGCACGTACTTGATGAACCGCTGGTGAGCTACAGATATCGAGCGCGTGAATCATGGTTCACCAGAACATTTCCGTGCTATTGAGAAAGGCGGCCAGGCGCTGTCACACGAAGGCATCCATTCGTTGAGACGAGTGACGTTGGCGCTACGCACAGCTTCCAGGCGCGTGGGGCTTGAGTGAATGAATTATTGGAGACTGAATCGATGACCAAGTTAGAGACGAGCTATTCGCGTGGAGCGACGGACAGGCCACTGATCGAGCAGACGATCGGCGCCTTCTTCGACGAGATAGTCGGAAGGTTCCCCGACAAGGAAGCGGTGGTCTCATGTCACCAAGGCATCCGGTACACCTATCTCGAGTTGCAGCGTGAAGTCAACCGGATGGCGAGCGCTTTGTTTCGAATGGGACTGGAGCCCGGTGACAGGATCGGGATCTGGTCGCACAACAACGTCGAATGGCTCGTCACCCAGTTCGCAACAGCCAAAGCCGGGGTCATCCTCGTCAACATCAATCCGGCGTATCGGGTGGCTGAGCTGGAGTACGCGCTGAACAAGGTCGAATGCAAGGCGTTGATCATGATGCCAACCTTCAAGACGACCGACTATCTGGAGATGATCCGGAGCATCGCACATGAAGTGAGCGGTGCGGTTCCTGGACGCCTTGAGTCCGCCAGACTGCCGTCGCTGAAAACCGTCGTCCAAATTGGAAGCGATACGGTTCCTGGTTTCATGCGCTTCTCGGATCTGCTTGCGATGGGCGAGCCGGCTGATCAGGCCGTCCACTCCCTCGGCGCGCGATTGCGGAACACCGATGCCATCAACATTCAGTTCACGAGCGGCACCACGGGTTCTCCCAAGGGCGCGACCCTGACCCATCGCAACGTGCTGAATAACGGGTTCTTCATTGGCGAAGCCATGCGGCTGTCCCCAGACGACCGTCTTTGCATCCCGGTGCCGCTGTACCACTGCTTCGGAATGGTGGTCGGCAACCTTGCCGCTCTGACGCACGGCGCGACCATCGTGTACCCGAACGATGCGTTCGAGCCTGTGTCGGTGTTGCGGGCCGTGCAAGACGAGCGGTGTACGGCACTTCATGGCGTGCCGACCATGTTCATTGCCGAACTCGACCATCCGCGCTTCAAGGAGTTTGATCTCTCGACGCTGCGCACTGGGGTGATGGCCGGGTCGCCATGTCCAATCGAAGTGATGAAGCGCGTCGTGAGCGAGATGCATATGGGCGAGGTGACGATTGCCTACGGCATGACCGAAACCAGCCCGGCAAGCTGCCAAAGCACCACGGACACCCCTTTGGAGAAACGTGTTTCCACCATCGGAAAAGTGCTGCCTCATCTGGAGTTGAAAGTTATAGCTCCCGAGTCTGGGGAAATTCTTCCTGTGGGGGCCGTGGGCGAGCTTTGCACACGCGGCTATTCCGTGATGGGCGGATATTGGGAGGACGCCGCGAAAACCTCTGAGGCTATCGATGCAGAAGGCTGGATGCACTCAGGGGATCTCGCCACGATTGATGGGAACGGATACGTCAACATCGCGGGCCGCATCAAGGACCTGGTGATTCGAGGCGGAGAGAACGTCTACCCGCGGGAGGTCGAAGAGTTTCTCTATCGACATTCCGCCATCCAGGACGTGCAGGTGATTGGAGTGCCGGATCAGAAATACGGTGAGGAACTGTGCGCATGGGTTGTCCTTCGCGATGGTGCCACGCTCAGTGAAGATGAGTTGCGGTCGTTTTGCAAAGGGCAGATCGCGCACTACAAGATTCCTCGGTACATCCGCTTCGTCGAGAGCTTTCCAATGACGGTCACCGGAAAGATCCAGAAGTTCGTGATGCGAGAGATGATGAAGGAAGAACTTCGTCTCAGTGACTCAGCCTCTGCATGAGTCGCGACTGAGATATCTCTCAATCAGAGCGCTTTGGAAGAGCGCACGGTCTCTTGTTCTTGCCGGGCGCCAAGAACGGATACGTGGCGCCCATCCGTTGTGATTTCATATTGGCGGAATACGCATAGAAACAGTCAATTTAGCCACTGTTCTGTAAGGCCTGAAATCTCTAAAGTACTTGCAGTCGGGTGCCATGCCGTTTCTGGGCATCCACGCAATCTGACCATTTCAGCTTCAGACAGGCCCTCTATGAATGCTCGCGAAATCTTTGTTATCGCCACCGCTCGTACAGCCATCGGCACCTTTGGCGGTGCGTTGAAGGATGTGCCAAACACTCAGTTGGCAACCACTGCGGTCAAGGCCGCATTGGAGCGCAGCGGCGTTGCGCCCGATGCCATCGGGCATGTCGTCATCGGGAATGTGATCCCCACCGATCCGAAGGATGCGTACCTAAGTCGCGTCGCCGCCATCGATGCGGGGATACCGATAGAGACCCCAGCATTCAACGTCAATCGTCTGTGCGGCTCTGGGCTTCAGGCCATTGTTTCGGCTGCGCAGGCCATTGCCCAGGGCGATTGCGAGATCGCTATCGGAGGGGGTTCGGAGTCGATGAGCCGCGGTCCATACATTGATACTTCGGCGCGCTACGGTGCCCGCATGGGCGATGCGACGCTGGTTGACTACATGCTCGGCATCCTGCATGACCCCTGGGAAAAGATCCACATGGGCATCACCGCGGAGAACGTAGCGGAGCGCTTCAAGATCTCGCGCAAGCAGCAGGATGAACTGGCGGTTCTCAGCCAGAAACGCGCGGCCGCTGCCATCGCTGCGGGTCGCTTCAAGGAACAGATCGTTCCGGTGGAAATAAGGACCCGTAAGGGAGTTGTGCTGTTCGACACCGATGAGCACGTGCGGGGCGACACCACGGTCGAGTCCCTCGCCGCAATGAAGCCCGCCTTCAAGAAGGACGGGTTGGTCACAGCCGGAAACGCCTCCGGGATCAACGATGGCGCAGCTGCCGTGGTGTTGGCGGAAGGGAATCGCGTGAATACGCTGGGCCTCAAGCCGCTGGCTCGCTTGGTGGGCTATGCGCATGCGGGTGTGGAGCCTGCCTATATGGGTATCGGCCCCATTCCGGCTACGCGCAAGGTGCTGGCGCGCACGGGCCTGAAAGTCCAGGACCTCGATGTGATCGAGTCGAACGAGGCATTTGCGGCACAGGCTTGTGCGGTGATTCAGGAGCTTGGCTTCGATCCGGACAAGGTGAATCCGAATGGCTCCGGCATCTCGCTGGGTCACCCTGTCGGCGCGACGGGCGCAATCATCACGACGAAGGCAATCGCTGAATTGCACCGCATTGGTGGACGTTATGCGCTGGTGACGCTGTGCATCGGTGGAGGGCAGGGCATCGCCGCCATCTTCGAACGTGTCTGATTGAGTATCGCCCTCGCCTGCCACGTCCTATCGCGGTGAGAGCTCTGTGAATTTCAGGTGTCGAGTTCGATGCCGCATCATGTAAAGGAACCCCCGTGTCTAGTCCAATCCCCACCGTCAAGCTGCTCATCGGCGGCCAGTTCGTCGAATCCAAGACCACCGAGTGGCGCGACGTGGTCAACCCGGCCACCCAAGAGGTATTGGCCCGCGTGCCGTTTGCCACCGCTGAAGAAATCGACGCCGCCGTGGCCTCGGCCAAGGAAGCGTTCAAGACCTGGAAGAAGACGCCCATCGGCACGCGCGCCCGCATCTTCCTCAAGTACCAGCAGCTCATCCGCGAAAACATGGCCGAGCTGGCCGCCATCCTCACGGCAGAACAAGGCAAGACCCTGCCGGACGCCGAAGGTGATGTGTTCCGTGGCCTCGAAGTGGTCGAACACGCTGCCAGCATCGGCAACCTGCAGCTGGGCGAGCTGGCCAACAACGTGGCCGGTGGCGTCGATACCTACACCCTGCTGCAGCCGCTGGGCGTGTGCGCGGGCATCACCCCCTTCAACTTCCCGGCCATGATCCCGCTGTGGATGTTCCCCATGGCGATTGCCACGGGCAACACCTTCGTGCTCAAGCCCTCCGAGCAGGACCCCATGGTGACCATGCGCCTGGTCGAATTGGCGCTCGAAGCCGGCATTCCACCCGGTGTGCTCAACGTGATCCACGGCGGCGAAATGGCCGTGAACGCGATCTGCGACCACAAGGACATCAAGGCAGTCTCCTTCGTGGGCTCCACCAAGGTGGGCACCCATGTGTACAACCGCGCCACCCTGGCCGGCAAGCGTGCGCAATGCATGATGGGCGCCAAGAACCACGCCATCATCCTGCCCGACGCGAACAAGGAACAGTCGCTCAACGCCATCGCCGGTGCCGCATTTGGCGCGGCCGGCCAGCGCTGCATGGCCCTGCCCGTGGTGGTGCTGGTGGGCGAGGCGCAAAAGTGGATTCCCGAGCTGGTGGCCAAGGCCAAGACGCTCAAGGTCAACGGCGGCACCGAAAAGGGCACGGACGTGGGCCCACTGGTCTCCTGTGCAGCTTTGGCCCGTGTGGAAAGCCTGATCGAACGCGGCATTGCCGACGGCGCCACGCTGGAGCTGGACGGCCGCAAGCCCACGGTGCCCGGCTATGAAAAGGGCAACTTCGTGGGCCCGACGATCTTCTCGAACGTGAAGCCCGGCATGGCCATCTACGACCAGGAAATCTTTGGCCCCGTGCTGGCCCTGGTGCCCGCCGCCGACATCGATGAAGCCATCGAGTTCATCAACAGCAACCCGAATGGCAACGGCACCGCCATCTTCACCCAGTCGGGTGCGGCTGCACGCAAGTTCCATGAAGAGATCGATGTGGGCCAGGTCGGCATCAACGTGCCAATCCCCGTGCCAGTGCCGTTGTTCTCGTTCACGGGTTCGCGCGCGTCCAAGCTGGGCGACCTGGGCCCTTACGGCAAGCAGGTCGTCATGTTCTACACGCAGACCAAGACGGTGACCGAGCGCTGGTTCGACGACAGCACCACGAACCATGGCGTCAACACCACCATCAGCCTGAAGTAAAGCTGCTTGGCCGCCAGCACCTAGTCACAAAGGCTGGCAGTGATCAAGCGGCAAACGCGAGGAGACAGTCGTACATGGACTTTGAACTGACCGAGGAGCAAAGCGCCTTCGCCGACACTGCTCGCTCATTTGCCCAAGCCGAGTTGGCACCTTATGCAGCAGAGTGGGATAGCAAGCACATCTTTCCCCGCGAGGCGATCGCCAAGGCCGGCGGATTGGGTTTCTGCGGCCTGTATGCGCCCGAGAGAATCGGTGGCCTGCAGCTTCCCCGGCTCGACGCCACGCTGGTCTTCGAGGAAATGGCGGCGGTTGACCCTAGCACCACGGCCTTCATCACCATCCACAACATGGCGACCTGGATGCTCGGCACCTGGGGTTCAGACGGGGTGCGCGCCGATTGGGGCGAGGCCTTGACCAGCGGGAAAAAGCTCGCCAGCTACTGCCTGACCGAGCCCGGCGCGGGCTCGGACGCCGCTTCGCTCAAGACCCGGGCCGAGCTGTCCGGCAACGAATACGTGATCAACGGCGCCAAGGCCTTCATCAGCGGCGCGGGCAGCACCGACTTGCTGGTGCTCATGGCGCGCACGGGCGATGCAAATTCGGGCGCGAGCGGCATCAGCGCCTTTGCCGTGCCGGCCAACGCCGAGGGCGTGAGCTACGGCAAGAAGGAAGAGAAGATGGGCTGGAACAGCCAGCCCACGCGCACCATCAGCTTCGACAACGTGCGCATCCCGGCGGACCACCTGCTCGGCCGCGAGGGCGAGGGCTTCAAGATCGCGATGAAGGGCCTGGACGGCGGGCGCATCAACATCGCCACCTGCTCGGTGGGCGCCGCCCAGGGCGCGCTCGCGCAGGCCCAGCAGTACATGCAGGACCGCAAGCAGTTCGGCAAGCCGATTGCGAGCTTCCAGGCGCTGCAGTTCAAGCTGGCCGACATGGCCACCGAACTGGTGGCCGCACGCCAGATGGTGCGCCTAGCCGCGAGCAAGCTCGATGCGGGCGACCCCAACGCCAGCACCTACTGCGCCATGGCCAAGCGCTTCGCCACCGACGCGGGCTTCACCGTGGTGAACGATGCGCTGCAGCTGCACGGCGGTTACGGCTACATCCGAGAGTACCCGTTGGAGCGCCTGCTGCGCGACGCGCGCGTGCACCAGATCCTCGAAGGCACGAACGAGATCATGCGAGTGATCGTCGGCAGGCGCATGCTCGAAGGCGATGCGCCGGACGTGATTCGCTAGGTCTTGAATCCCTCGCACTGACCCCATTCCAGCACTCCCAGGAGATACAAATGAAAGTCGCCTTCATCGGCCTAGGCAACATGGGTGGCCCCATGGCCGTGAACCTGCAAAAGGCAGGCTACTCTGTCACCGCGTTCGACCTGAACAAGGATGCCTGCGCCAAGCTGCAGGCCGAGGGCGTGGCCGTGGCCGCGAGCGCGCAGGACGCCGTGCAGGGCGCCGAGGCCATTGTGACCATGCTGCCCGCCAGCCAGCACGTGGAAGGCCTGTTCCTGGGCAACGGCAATAGCCCAGGCCTGTTGGCCTCCGTTGCCAAGGGTGCGCTGGTGATCGACAGCTCCACCATCGCCGCAGCCGCCAGCCAGAAGGTGGCCAAGGCCGCCGAGGCCGAGGGCATCGCCTTCATCGACGCGCCCGTCTCGGGCGGCACCGGTGGCGCCATCGCTGGCACCCTCACTTTTATGGTGGGAAGCAGCGACGCCCACCTGGAACGCGCCCGCCCATTGCTCGAAAAGATGGGCTCCAACATCTTCCACGCCGGCAGCGTGGGCGCGGGCCAGACCGCCAAGATCTGCAACAACATGCTGCTGGGCATCCTGATGGTGGGCACCAGCGAGGCGATCTCCCTGGGCGTGGCCAATGGCCTGAACCCCAAGGTGCTGAGCGAAATCATGCGCCGCAGCTCAGGCGGCAACTGGGCGCTCGAAAAGTACAACCCCTTCCCCGGTGTGCACGAGAACGCCCCGGCCAGCAAGGGCTACGCAGGTGGCTTCGGCACCGACCTCATGCTCAAGGACCTGGGCCTGGCCCAGGAAAACGCCATGGCCACCAAGGCCAGCACCCCGCTGGGCGGCTTGGCACGCGCGATCTATGCGGCGCACAGCATCGCCGGGCATGGCGGGGAAGACTTCTCCAGCGTGATCAAGCTGCTGCAAAAGCATGGCTTATGCGCGGTGCCGGAGCAGAGATCATAAGGAATGGACATGGAAATGACTGACTACCCTGGACTCAAACTCGAGAAGCGTAACCACATCGCACTGGTCACGCTCGATAACCCACCCGCACATACCTGGACGTTGGAAAGCCTGGCAGCGCTGACTCGACTCGTGGCTGACTTGAATGCCGACCGTGAGATATACAGCCTCGTACTCACCGGCGCAGGAGAGAAGTTCTTTTCGGCAGGCGCAGACCTCAAGCTTTTTGCCGACGGGGACAAGGCAATGGCGCGTGCGATGGCACGCCGCTTCGGCGAGGCCTTTGAGGCGCTTGCGGGTTTTCGGGGGCTGAGCGTGGCTGCCATCAATGGTTTCGCGATGGGGGGCGGACTGGAATGTGCGCTGGCCTGCGACCTGCGCATTGCCGAGGAGCATGCGCAGATGGCACTCCCCGAGGCGGCAGTCGGCCTGCTGCCCTGCGCAGGCGGATCGCAGTGGCTTTCTTGGCAGATTGGCGAGGCTTGGGCCAAGCGCCTGATCTTGTGTGGTGAGCGTGTCAATGCCGACACTGCGCTGCGCATTGGACTGGTGCAGGAGGTGGTTCCGCGTGGCCAAGTGCTTGAGCGCGCACTGGCGTTGGCCAAGTCAGTGGAGCGACAAAGCCCAACCAGTGTCGCGGCTTGCAAGCAACTGATCCATGGTGCACGCACGCAGTCGCCGACTGCCACGCTGGTGGCGGAGCGCGAGGCATTCGTGGATCTCTTCGACACTCAAGACCAGCGAGAAGGTGTCAGTGCCTTCCTTGCCAAGCGCGCACCGCAATGGAGCAATGCATGAGCGTCAGCTTCGAGGAAATCCCCACTGGGTGCGGGCGGCGTTTTGGCCGTGCCACGCTGAGTTCGCCAGGCACCTTGAACGCGCTGTCGCTCGACATGATCGATCGGTTGGCGCCGCAGCTGACGCAGTGGGCGCACGATCCGCGTATCGCCCTGGTAGTGTTAGACGCCGAGGGCGATCGTGCTTTCTGCGCAGGCGGCGACCTGCAGCAGCTCTACGCCTCAATGCGCAGTACGCCGACGGACGAGGTGCCTAGCAAAGCCGCTTCCTTCTTCGAGCGCGAGTACCGGCTCGACTACCAGATCCACACCTACCCAAAGCCGATCCTGTGCTGGGGGAACGGCATCGTGATGGGCGGCGGCATCGGGCTGCTGGCTGGCGCCTCGCACCGCGTGGCCACGCCGAGCACGCGGCTGGCCATGCCAGAGATTTCCATCGGGCTGTACCCGGACGTTGGCGGCAGCTGGTTCCTGCGGCGCGCGCCTGGCAAGATTGGCCTGTTCCTGGCGCTCACCGGAGCCTCGTTCAACGGTACCGATGCGCGGTTCGTAGGCCTGGCAGATTTCGTGCTGCCGCACGAGCAGCACGGCGCGGTGCTGGCTGCCATTGCCGCCGGCCACTGGCTCGATGAGGGCGAGCAGAATGCTGCCCGGCTCAGCCACTTGCTGCGCGAGCACGCATTGTGCGAGGGCGAGGCGCAGTCGAAGCTGCGCCAGCACTACGACTTGATCGACCAGACCATTGGCCACGACAGTCTGGCCGACATCGCCGGGCGACTGCAGAGGCTGGCGGGACACGAGGACCCCTGGCTGGCCAAGGGCGCCGAAACCTTCATGCGCGGCTCACCGACCTCGGCGGCACTGTCGTTCGCGCTGTGGCAGCGTGTGCTGCACCTGTCGCTGGCCGACGTCTTGCGTCTGGAGTACCACGTGTCTGTGGCCTGCGCGCGCTTCGGCGACTTCGCCGAGGGCATACGCGCCTTGATAATCGACAAGGATCGCAACCCGCGCTGGAAGCCCGCCACGCTCGCCGAGGTTACGCCGATCTACATGCAGTCCTTCATCTCCTCACCGCACCCGCTGGCCGACCTGGCGTGACGTGTCCGCTCCCGAGAGACAAGCAGCGTGCCCACCGAAAACCGGCAACGCCTGTTCGGCAACTGGACGCAAAACTGGATGGCAATCGCCACCGTGGCCTCGGCCCCCAATCCGCGGGCCGATGATCCGCGTCCCACGCAACTGCTGCAGGGCGCATGGGATGTGCATACGCCGGTGCACATGGCGCATGCGGCAGGCAGCCCTACATACGGCTGCAAGTGCGCGCGCAATCTATGGTGTTGAAGTTGAAACGGATCGAGCTCCATCACCGAGTTGCGAATTCCTGGAGTCACGGTGTGCGTGGCGAATACGGCATTAAATGTGTCATATTTGCCAATGGCTTTTAAGAGCAGGCCACCGGACACTGATGATTCTTACTCCTCCGAATTCATCATGAACAGACAGCACATTGGCGTGATCGGCGCCGGAACCATGGGAAACGGCATTGCACAGGTGTGCGCACTTTCCGGACTCGATGTCACGATGCTCGACGTCTCCGAAGAGGCGCTCGGGCGCGGCATCTCGACCATTGCCGCCAGCCTGGATCGGTTGGTGAAAAAAGAAAAATTGCGCGCTGAGGACAGGGATTTGGCGCTTGCCAGGATCCGTCCGACGGTTTCCTATCAGGATCTGCGCGGTGCGTGCCTGGTGATAGAGGCGGCTACCGAAAGGCTCGACATCAAGCTGCGCATCCTCCGTGACATCGAGGCAGTGGTCAGCGACGATGCAGTGATTGCGACCAATACCTCGTCCATTTCAATCACGCAGCTGGCTGCCGTCCTGAATCGGCCGGATCGTTGCATCGGCATGCACTTCTTCAACCCAGTTCCTGTGATGGGACTGCTGGAACTGATTCGCGGATTGCAAACCTCTGATTCGGCACACGAACAGGCCTTGGCCTTTGCACGGGCGATCGGCAAGAGCGCGATCACGGTTAAGAACAGTCCCGGGTTCGTAGTGAACCGCATTCTCTGCCCGATGATCAACGAGGCCATCAACGTCCTGCAGGAAGGGCTCGCGAGTGCCGAGGAAATCGACGTTGGCATGAAGCTTGGCTGCAATCATCCGATCGGGCCTTTGGCATTGAGCGATCTGATCGGTCTAGACACGATGCTAGCGGTGATGCAAGTCTTCCATGAAGGATTCGGCGATCCGAAGTACCGGCCGGCGCCCCTGCTCAAGGAAATGGTGGATGCCGGCCGCCTGGGACGCAAGACTGGCCAGGGCTTCTACTCCTACGGCGGGCGTTGAAAAATTCGAGGGTTGGGGGCGCAGCACAGAGCCTCAGTCCACTTCCAGAGCTTTTTGATCGGGGTCGAATCATGAGAATTTCCAAGCGCGCTGAGCGCATCGAGCCTTTTTACGTGATGGAGGTGGCCAAGGCAGCCTCGCAGTTGGCGCGTGAGGTCGCTCATGGCGACAAGCCCATGGTCTACCTGACGATTGGCGAGCCGGACTTCACTGCGCCGCCTCTGGTTCAGGAGGCTGCCGTGCGCGCTGTGCGGAATGGCACGACGCAGTACACACCGGCTATCGGGCTGGAGTCTTTGCGCGAGCGCATCAGCGACTGGTACAGGCAGCGCTTCGGCGTGAATGTCCCGGCACGCCGGATCGCGGTGACCGCGGGCGCTTCGGCCGCGCTGCAACTCGTTTGCCAAGCCTTGATCGAGGCCGGCGATGAAGTCCTGATGCCCGACCCGAGCTATCCGTGCAATCGGCATTTCGTGATCGCCGCTGAAGGCCAGCCTGTCATGGTGCCCACCACGGCAGCCGAGCGATACCAACTGAGTGCGGAGAAGGTAGAAGCGCACTGGGGTGACAAGACGCGTGGCGTGCTTCTCGCTTCGCCATCCAACCCCACGGGGACATCCATTCATCCGGACGAGCTGCGCCGCATCCATGCCTGCGTCCAGGCCAAGGGAGGCGTCACGTTGCTCGACGAAATCTACCTCGGGCTGAGTCATGACGACGCTTTCGGCCAAACCGGCCTGGACATAGACGAGAACGTGATCAGCATCAACAGCTTTTCGAAGTACTTCTGCATGACCGGGTGGCGCTTGGGCTGGGTGGTGGCGCCAGAACCCCTGATCCCAGTGATTGAGCGTCTAGCACAGAACTTCTTCCTCTGCCCCAGTACTGTCGCCCAGCATGCCGCGCTGGCTTGCTTCGAGCCCGACAGCATCGCTGAGTACGAGCGCCGACGGGCTCAGTTCAAGGCGCGCCGCGACTGGTTCATCCCGGCGCTGGAGAAGATAGGGTTCAAGGTTCCGGTGGTGCCCGATGGCGCGTTCTACGCATGGGCGGATTGCTCGTCGTGGTTCGATGCCTGGAACGTTTCGAACAGTTGGGATTTTGCGTTCGAGGCCATGAAGCGGGTCCATGTTGCGATCTCGCCCGGACGCGATTTCGGCACGGCCGAGTCGGCGAGGTTCGTTCGTTTCTCGACGGCCAACTCGATGGAGCAGTTACAGGAGGCTGCAGCGAGATTCGCCGCTCTGCGCCCGTGACGCTGAACAGGGGGCAGGTCAGATCTGCACCCGCACCCGCGCACGATTCACGCGACAAAAATCGACGATGACCTAGGTTTCTCAACTGCTTTCAATGGGGACTGACATGGAACAGGCTCTTTGGTTCTTTGACCTCGTATCGCCGTTCTCGTACCTGCATTACCACAAGCTTGCGCCCCTGCGCGAGAGGCTGGAGATACGGGCAGTGCCCGTGCTCTTCACGGGATTGCTGAAGCACTGGGGAACCAAGGGGCCGGCCGAAGTACCACCGAAGCGTCTGCACACCTATCAGTACTGCGTCTGGGCTGCGAGCCAGCAAGGGTTGCCGTTTCGCATGCCTGGGCGGCACCCATTCAACCCGCTTTCAGCCCAGCGCCTCCTCGTGGCCCTGGGCTCGCCCGACGAAAGCGTGGTGTCGGCATTCCGCTTCGTCTACGGAGAGGGCCGTGATCCCGAACTCGAATTGAGGACCTTGGGCGAGCGGCTCAATGTGCCCGACGTCCCGACATTGATCTCCTCGTCGGAGGTGAAGCAGCAGTTGGTGCTCAACACCCAGCAGGCCATTGACCTCGGTGTCTTCGGCGTGTCGACGCTGGCTATCCGCAACAGAATTTTCTGGGGAGGCGACACGGTCAAGTGGGCGCTGCAGTTTATCGACGAGCCCGATCTGTTCGAGCAGCCGGCGTACCGCGCCGCCGCCAGCGCCGAATTCGGGGTTGCAAGGAACTGATGCCCATGCGCACGCTCCTTGCCACTTTGCTGAATTTCGTTGGCGAACGTACGCCGTGCCCGGAGTTGGCACAGTGGCTGCCGATCTGGCGAACGGTGCAAGCGGCATCTGCCAATCGTGACCCGTTCGTTGCAAGCCTTATCGCTGCGCTTACGGCCGATCGGCTTGCCTGGGCGTTTTTTAGTGGATACCAGGGCGCGCTGCAATCGGCCTTTCCAGATTCGATAGAGGACGGGCGTGTCGGCGCGCTTTGTGTCCACGAGGCTGGCCGGAAGATGACCGAGGTCACGACGAGCGTGGAGTTTCGTGACCGTATCCTGCACTTACATGGGAAGAAATCATGGGCCTTAACGAGCATCGAAGACCTGACCCTGCTGGTGCTTGCCAGGCGCAGTGATGGCCCTCAGAAGGGGCCCGGCAGTCTGGTGATGGTTCGTCTTCCATCAAGCGCTGTGGGTGTCGCCCTGGGGCATTCGCGCCCACAGGCCGTTGTACCCGAACTCGCTCACTCGGAAGTCTGTTTCGAGGCGGTTCGTTTGATGCCTGAGCAGTTGGTACTTGGCGACGGGTATGCCGAGCATGCTAAGCCATTCCGAGTACTTGAGGATATCTTCGTGACGGGAAGCACCTTGGCGTATCTGTTTGCAGAGGCGCAGTCCGGAGACTGGCCGACGACATGGCGCCAACGCTGTATTGCGGCTATTGCGATGCTTCACGCATGCGCTGATCTGGACCCTCGCGACACGCGTGCGCACATCCTGGTGGCGGGATCCCAGTCCTTCGCGGGTGACGTAATTCGGGAGAGCGAGAACCATTGGCAGGCTGCGCAGGCGATTGCCCACAACCGGTGGCAGCGCGACAGGCCAATTCTTTCGCTGGGCAAGGAGGCGAGGCGTCAGCGAGCCATCGGGTCTTGGGCGCGTGCTCGGCAGGAGACTGGCGGCACAACCCGGGTACAAGGAGCATGAACATGGGAACAGCGGGCCACCTAGCGCAGACATCGGTGCTTTCCTTCGTAGAGCGATGGCCGTGGTATCACGCACTGAGTCCCGAACTGCGTTCGCTGGTCATACAGACGGCGACCGAACGCGTGGCCGACGCGGGAGAGTACATCGCCCGCGCGGGAACTCCTTGCACGGACTGGTATGGACTCATGCAAGGCTTCCTGCAGATGTACGTGATCGGCGCCCGCGGCTCTGAGACCACGCTGTACTGCTTGAGAGAAGGCGAGTGGGGCGGTGAAGGCTCCCTTCTTAAAGGGGAGCCGCGCCGGTATGACCTGCGTGCCCTTACCCCGGTCAGACTGTGCACGATTCCATTCAAGACCTTCGAGCTGCTGCGCAACTCGTCGATCGAGTTCAATCACTTTCTTTGCGAGATCATGAACGCCCGCATGTGCGTATTCGTTGGGATGCTGGAGGCCTCCCGGCTGCTCGGGCCGGAGATGCGCGTGGCGAGAACACTCATGATGCTCGCCGACGGCCAAGCTAGCGATGCACAAGAGATTTCGATTCCGCAGCATCAGTTGGCCTTGATGTGCGGTCTGTCGCGCCAACGAGTCAACGTGGCGCTCAATACATTGAAGAAGTCTGGATTGGTCCGGAGCGAGCGCAGTTGGGGCCTCGTATCTGTTCATATGCCGCGCTTGCGCAACTACGTTGCCCGGCAGAGCTTGGAGGGCGGTGAGTGAGTTCAACCCCTGAGGAACGTATCGCGGAGCCGGCCCGCCGTGATGGGGCTGACGGGATCCATAGCGCGCGTCATGTTGCAAGTTGCTGAGGGATTCGGCTCACAACGGGAGCTTCGAGGTCATTTTGATTTTTTGCATCGGGAGTTCGCTCTTGACGCTCTGGACCCCCTTGATGCGGGTCAGATACTCACCTTGAAATTTCCTGTACGCGTCGAGATCCGCTGCTACTACGCGAAGCAGAAAGTCGCAGTCCCCGACCATCAGATGACATTCCACAATTTCATCAAGTTGCAGTACCTCTGCCGTGAATGCTTCGATGGTCTGGGCATCCTGGCTTTTCAACCAAATGCGGACGAACACAGTCAGACCCAGCCCAACCTTGGGGGCATTGAGCATCGCGACGTATTTTTCAATAACACCAGACTCCTCCAGGTGCTTCACACGCCTCAGGCATGGCGATGGCGATAGCCCCACTTTCTCGGCCAGTTCCACGTTCTGAATCCGTCCATCCTCTTGCAGCACTTGAAGGATTCGGCGATCAATTCTGTCTAGATCCTTAGTCATTTGATCGCTCCGCAATTGAGTGCTAAAAAAATATTCGAATGTGGCATCGCATGCTGATGTTATTTGATTTCTGGGTTACAAGGCAACCAAATTGCGCATCATGAGGCCTAGAATTTCTTCAGTTTTTATGAATCCTTGTCTATGGAGCTAAAGCGTGACCTCGGTTGACATACGGCCCTTCGCTATCGAAAAAAATCCCGTCCCGATGAGTGATGAACAGCGCCGAGTGCTGCTGGAGAGTCCTGTTTTTGGAGAGGTATTTACCGATCACATGGTCACCATCAGGTACACCAGGGACAACGGGTGGCACGACGGAAAAGTTGGGGCACGGACGGAACTGCGCCTGGATCCTGCTGCGCTGGTATTCCACTACGCGCAAGAGATATACGAGGGGATGAAGGCCTACAGTCTTGAAGGAGGCGGCAGTGGGTTGTTTCGGCCAGACGCCAATGCTCGGCGCTTTCAGCGATCGGCCACGCGCCTTGCCATGCCGTTGTTGCCCGAGGAGATGTTCGTCGAGTCGGTGCGGGCACTGGCCCACATAGATCGGGCGTGGGTGCCTTCGACTCCTGGTTTTGCGCTCTACATCCGGCCGTTCATGGTCGCAACCGAACCTGTCCTGGGGGTCAGGGCATCGGCCGACTATCTCTATTGTGTTGTGGCGTCGCCGGTTGGGCCTTACTTCAAGCGTGGGGCGGCGACAGTGACGCTCTGGGTTTCGGATCGCTTCACACGTGCAGCCCCGGGTGGGACTGGAGACGCCAAATGTGGGGGTAACTACGCCGCCAGCCTGGCTGCACAGGCTGAGGCAATCCAGGAGCAATGCGACCAAGTCATCTTCCTTGATGCGGTGGAGCGGCGCTGGGTTGAAGAGCTAGGAGGAATGAACGTCTTCTTCGTATTCGATGACGGCTCGATTCAAACCCCACCGCTGACCGGCACGATCTTGCCAGGCATTACCCGCGAGTCTCTGATCACGTTGGCGCGCGATATGGGCTTGGTCGTTCGTGAGGAGCCCTACTCCATCGACCAATGGCAACAGGATGCAAAGAGCGGGCGGCTGCGGGAGTCCTTCGCTTGCGGTACTGCTGCGGTGGTGGCCCCAATCGGGGGTGTGAAGGGCAGAAATCACTGTTTCCAGATCGGGAACGGTGGCCCTGGGGCCATCACCGAGCGCTTGAAGACCGTGCTCACGGATATCCAGTTCGGGCGTAGTGCTGATCCGTATGGCTGGGTCAATCGGCTGTCTTGATTCAGGCGTCGCAGAGATGAACCTCATCGCCTCCACAGTCCATTGGCGTGGACTGCATCTTTTCTTCCACTTGAGGAGTTTATATGACACGTTTTGCAGCGTCCCAGGGTTTCATGGGGCCGTTCTCTCACGACGGAATGGCAAGCATCGCCCCGACTCCACCGTGGCACTACGCAGCAGACTTCACTACGGTCGAGTGTTGGGCCGAGCCGGCGGCGATTGAGGCGCTGCTGCCGCCTGGGTTGAACCTTCACCCGGACGAGCGCGGCCTGATGACGATCTCTTTTGTCGATTGGCAAGCTTGTACTGACGCAGGGGGCGAATTGCTGGATCCTATTCGGGCCCAGTACCGTGAGTGCATCGTGCTCGCGAGCGTCCAGTATGAGGGCAAGCTCATGCAGTACTGCCCCTACATCGTGGTTGACCAGGATACGTCGCTTGCGCGCGGTTGGGCTCTGGGTTATCCCAAAAAGATCGGCTCGGTGTGGGTCACGCGTTCAATGGGCGTACCTTCTATTGCCTCTCCCAGGCTCGAGCCTGGTGCAACTTTTGCAGGTACGGTTGCAGTCAAGGACAGACGCCTTGCGGAAGGGCACGTGAAGCTCTCTGGCCCTGCGGACAACTCTGCGGTCACGTTTGGGAGCCGGCCAATCGTTGCCCTTCGGCACTTCCCATCGATGTTGGAGGGGCAGCACGATCAACCGGCTGTCTACGAACTTGTCCGGCTCCAGGCCGAAAACGTGCAAGCCGGCCCAGTCTGGAAAGGGGATGCGGCCTTGACGGTCTTCGATTCGCCAACGGAGCCCTTGGCTGCCCTACGTCCAACCAGGATCGGTCGCGGCTGGCGGTACTCAATTGCGATGACGAACCGGAACAACTATCTGCTTCGGGACCTTCGCGGCCTTGCTCAACCCGGTTCGTCCGAGGAGAAATGACATGGACTCTTTGCAGCTTCAACGTACTTACCTTGACCTCACGACGCCGCACGTCGCAGATGCATGCATGCGTCTGGGCATCGCGGTTCGCTGTGCACCCGCTGGAATTCGTCCCTTGTGGAGCGAATCTCACATCGTCGGTCGAGCATGTCCTGCTCGGCACTACGGCAGCGTCGACGTTTTTCTCGAAGCGGTCGACCGTGCGGCTCCCGGAGATGTTCTGGTGGTCGACAACGGCGGGCGTCTGGATGAGGCCTGTATTGGCGATCTCGTAACTTTGGAGGCGGCCCTGGCTGGCCTCCGCGGCATCGTCATCTGGGGTTTGCATCGTGATTCATCTGAGTTGCGGACTATCAGGCTACCGATCTTCAGTCTCGGCACGTTGCCGGCGGGGCCGCAGCGTTTGGAGACGCAGGAGGCGGCCGCGCTCACTTCTGCCAGGTGTGGAGAACATGTGGTCACTTCTAACGACTTCGTCTTGGGTGATGACGATGGGGTGATCTTCTTACCCCTGAGCCAAGCCCAAGAGGTGGCGGAGCTGGCAACCGCGATTCGAGACACCGAGCGCAGTCAGGCGGCACGCATGCAACTCGGTACGAATTTCAGGAAGCAGGCTCGCTTCGATGAATTTCTGGCGGCCAGGACCGCTGACGAGAGCATGACGTTCCGACAACATCTGCGCTCAATCGGTGGTGCGATCGAGGAGTGAATCTCTGGCAGAGAGCATGGGGACAGCCGGACTTCAGTTCTCTTCCATTTCTTGTTCAGAGAGCCATCTTCAGTGACTAAAAGTTCATCGAGAGACAACCATGCCGCACAAGCCCGCGTCGCCATCGATGCGACGGCGCCGTATGGAGGAAGCGAACGCAGCACAGATCGGAAATGCAAGAAGGTCACCACTTCGCGAATTACCGAAATGCGAGCCAGTGGGGAGAAGATTGCGGTGCTTACGGCCTATGACGCCACATTCGCGGCAGTCGCAGATGCCGCGGGCGTCGACTGCCTTCTGGTCGGCGACTCTTTGGGAATGGTTTGCCAAGGCCGGACTACCACGGTGGGCGTGTCACTCGAAGAAATGCGGTATCACACCCAATGCGTATCTCGGGGACTGGAACGCTCGCAGGGCTGCTCTCTAGTCGTTGCTGATCTTCCTTTCGGCAGCTATCAGCAGTCGCGTGAGCAGGCCATTGCGTCGGCGGCACTTTTGATGCAAGCGGGCGCCCATATGGTCAAGCTCGAGGGGGGTGGGTGGACCGTTGACGTGGTGGCCTTTCTGGTCGAGCGCGGAGTTCCTGTTTGTGCGCACCTGGGATTGACGCCGCAACCGGTGTCGGCGTTGGGTGGATATCGCGTGCAGGGGCGTCAAGAAGAGGTCGGCGACAAGATCCGACGCGACAGCACTTGAGGCTGCTGGCGCCTCGATGATGGTGCTTGAGATGGTCCCCCGGCAACTTGCGACCCACATCACCAGTGACATGAAGTCTTGCGCCACGATCGGCATTGGGGCTGGTAGCGGCACGGCGGGACAGGTCCTGGTGATGCATGACATGCTGGGACTCAATCTGGGACATATGGCAAAGTTCGTGCGCAACTTCATGCGCGATGCGTCTGCCGTGGATGCCGCCTTTGCGGCCTATGTCGCAGCGGTCAAGGATGGTTCGTTTCCAAACGACGAACAGCACGCTTGGTAGTGCCCGCATACATACCTGCTCGGTAACGGCCAGGGCGTATCTATTCCCAGAAGTAGACCTATGTTCCCCTCTGCTCGCCCGATTTCAGCCAGCGTAGCACCGCGAATGTCGAAAACGGCCATGAATATGGCGTTTCAGCCAATGTACGGAAGGCCTGCGACGAGCAACACTGGGAACGTAGCGTGCCACACATGGAGCGAGAGCGCAGCACTCGCTCCATGTGTGGCTGTCCAACGACCATTCATGGTTTTCATTGGTAACTTTCATCATGAGTCTCCAGTCCGTCAAACAGTTTCTCGCCGAGAAGGCCCCGGATCTTTCGATCATTGAGGTGGACGCGAGCGGCGCTACGGTTGCAATGGCGGCCACGGCGTTCGGTGTAAATCCAGGACAGATTGCCAAGACGCTGTCTCTGAGCGTAGGCGAGCAAGTCATCTTGCTCGTCGCCCGAGGCGATGCTCGACTTGACAACAGAAAGTACAAAGACCAGTTCGGGGCAAAGGCCCGCTTCCTCGCGGCGAGTGAGGTGGAGAAGGCAACAGGTCACCCAGTTGGCGGCGTTGGGCCCTTTGGGCTTGCCAGTCAGCTCGATGTCTATTGCGATGTCTCGCTGCGGATATTCAGCGAAGTACTTCCCGCTGCTGGCGCAAACAATGCAGGTGTCAGGGTCTCGCCTGAGCGGATGGCGGAACTTGTCAACGCACGTTGGGTGGATGTCATGCAGCATGAGATTGCCGCCGATTCGCTGGCTGTTTGATGCGTCATTGTTCTGCATTTTCAGCAAGATATTTGGAGCCCAAATTGCTGCTTTCGCTTCGCCTTCATTCGATCCTGGCAGTCGCATTGATCGACGTCGCCGGCCATGCCGCGCATGCGCAGACGGACGGTTGGGGTCATGCGGGCGATAAGAGGGAAATTTCGACGTAGACGAATGCGTCGAGCTTGCATCAAGGAGTTGAATATGGAGCTAAGACACCTGCGCTGCTTTACCGCTGTTGCGGAGGAACTCCACTTCGCGCGCGCAGCGCAGAAGCTGCATGTTGATCAGTCTCCGTTGTCTCGCACTATCAAGGAACTGGAGGAAGAACTGGGGGCGCAACTTTTTACGCGGACCACACGCAGCACCCGGCTGACCCATGCCGGGAAGGTTTTCCTGGAGCGGGTGCCTCGCATCTTCGAGGCTTTGGAGCAGGCGCGTGACGGCGTTAAGTCCGCCGCCAGTGGATTTCAAGGGCAGCTGCGTATCGCGTTGTCCGATGGCATCACCCCGTCGCGCATGCCGGCGCTGCTGGCGCGATGCCGAGAGGAAGATCCAGAGATAGACATTCGGTTGTTTGAGGTGTCGCTCGAGCAGCAGATCAAGGGCTTGCATGATGATCTGTATGACGCTGGGTTTTCGATGGCCGAAGAGGTAGGCGACGGCATCTTGGTACGTCGTGCGTGGGAAGACGAACTGATGGTGGCAGTCCCGGCTCGCCATCCCGTGCTGGCCCACAAGCACGTTCCATTGGAGGAAGTGTTGCGCTTTCCGTTGGCGCTATGTGATCCGGCGATATGCGAAGGCCATGCACGTCAAGTTGATCGCATTTTGCATCGATACGAGCAAAGACCGCTGATCGCGCAGCGCGTGGCCTCCTATGAAGTGATGATGACCCTGGTCTCCGCTGGATTGGCGCTAGGTTTGGCGGGTGCTGCGCACATTGCATCCGGCCGTGGGCCAGGCGTTGTGGCCCGGCGCTTGGCGGGCAAGCCACAGATGCTTACCACCTATCTGCTACACCGTGACGTGGATCCTTCCGAAATGTTGGACCGGTTCATCGAGCGAGTGGGCTCCATTGATGCGGCGGATGACCTGCGCACTGCCGATGATTCTTGATCCACCCGATGAAAGGACCGGAGCCATGAGCAAGGTGATGTTGCTGATGCTGGCTGTCGCTCTGACCGCATGCAGTCCCTCTCAACCGTCGGAAACAGTGGACTTCCTCGTGGCCCATCCCGACCGTCTCAAGGACGCTCAACGCCTGTGCAAGGAAGAGCGTGCAAAGGTTGGCGAAGAACTCTGCCGCCGCGCTGCCGAAGCCGCCAACCGGCGCTTCTTCGGCGATCAGCCAGCGCAGAAATCCAAGTAGTACCCTTCGCCGTCGCCCCGCTGCGACGAAGTTCTCGCTGTTACCTCATTACGCCGCAACGTGCTCGCGCTTGCGGCTTCTTTATTGTCTTCGCCACAGCAAGAAGTCCGGCTTTTTCGGCCTGAATCCAAGCCATAACGGTCTTTGACCGGTACATCCCACTGCACTGATCCTGACGCCTGCGGCACATCCCTGTGCCGTGATGGGAGGTCAGTCAATGCAAGGGACGAACGTGCTGTTCGGCCAGATCGCCGTCGTGTTCGGCATCGTGATCGCCGGCGTGTGGGGCGCAACACAATGGACGGCAGCGGCCTTGGGCTACCAGCTACGCCTGGGACTGCCGTGGTTCGATTTGCTGGGTATACCTGTTTACCACCCTTGGAGGCTGTTCGAGTGGTGGTTCTTCTTCGATGCCTACGCACCACGCGTCTTTGACATCGGTGGCGCGATCGTGGGCGGCAGCGGCCTAGTGGCCGTGGTGGTCGCCATCGGCATGTCGATCTGGCGCTCGCGCCAGTCCAAGCTGGTCACGACCTACGGTTCGGCGCGCTGGGCGAACGCGGAGGACATTCGCAAGGCCGGCCTGATCCAGGCAGTCGGCGTCTTCCTCGGCCTGCATGACGGCCAGTACCTGCGCCACGAAGGCCCGGAACACGTCCTGACCTTCGCGCCCACGCGCTCGGGCAAAGGCGTGGGCCTGGTGGTGCCCACGCTGCTGTCCTGGCCCGCGTCCGCGGTCATCCACGACATCAAGGGCGAAAACTGGCAGATCACCGCCGGCTGGCGCTCGCGCTTCTCGCACTGCCTGCTGTTCAACCCCACCGATGCGAAGTCAGCGGCCTACAACCCGCTGCTGGAGGTCCGGCGCGGCGCGCATGAAGTGCGCGACGTGCAGAACATCGCGGACATCCTGGTAGATCCCGAAGGGGCGCTGGAGCGCCGCAACCACTGGGAGAAGACTTCGCACGCGTTGCTGGTCGGCGCCATCCTGCATGTGCTCTATGCGGGCGAGGACAAGACGCTGCGTGGCGTCGCCAACTTCCTGTCGGACCCGGCATGCCCGTTCGAGCTGACGCTACACCGGATGATGACGACGCGGCACTTGGGTGAAGCCCCGCACCCTGTCGTCGCTTCGGCCGCTCGCGAAGTGCTCAACAAGAGCGACAACGAGCGCTCGGGCGTGCTGTCCACGGCTATGTCCTTTCTGGGGCTGTACCGTGATCCCACGGTGGCCGAAGTCACCTCGCGTTGCGACTGGCGCATCGCTGACCTGATTTCGGCAGAGCATCCGGTATCGCTGTACCTGGTCGTGCCACCTTCGGACATCAGTCGCACCAAGCCGCTGGTGCGACTGATCCTCAACCAGATCGGCCGGCGGCTCACCGAATCGCTCGATGGCTCGGACGGCATCGCGCGCCGCCACAAGCTGCTGTTGATGCTCGACGAGTTCCCGGCCCTGGGGCGCCTGGACTTCTTCGAGACGGCGTTGGCGTTCATGGCCGGCTACGGCATTCGCAGCTTCCTGATCGCGCAGTCGCTCAACCAGATCGACAAGGCCTACGGCCAGAACCATTCGATTCTCGATAACTGCCATGTGCGCGTGACCTTCGCCACCAACGACGAACGCACCGCGAAGCGAATTTCCGAAACCCTCGGCACGGCCACCGAACTGCGCGCCCAGCGCAACTACGCAGGCCATCGGCTCTCTCCGTGGTTGGGCCATCTGATGGTCTCTCGCCAGGAGACGGCACGGCCACTGCTCACTCCTGGGGAAGTGATGCAGCTCCCATCCAACGAAGCGGTGGTCATGGTGTCCGGCGTCGCACCGATAAAGGCAACGAAGCTGCGCTACTTTGCAGATGCCAATTTCAAGCAGCGCGTGCTGCCTGTGCCGGTGCTCACAACCAGCCGCTACAGCGATGCGCCGCCCACACGGCTCGACGACTGGAGCGGTCTGGCAATTCCAACCGCCCCAATGACACCAGCCGCAGGTGCAGGCCTGGCGGATGTTGAAACCGACACCGCCGATGACGGTGGTCCGCGGCGGCAACCAGAACTGTCCGAGGTCGCCGAGTACAGCCCTGAAGAGCTGCCGCAGGCAAACGACCTGGCGCTGCTTGACGACGACGACCTGCCATTGCCACTTCCTCGCCAGCTCGATCCGGCCATGCAGCGCACGGCCCGGCTGGCATCCCTCGACCCTGACGACGGAATCCAGCTATGAGCCAAACCCGCCTCAATCTCTTCATCCAGCCCGAACACGCCAAGCGCCTGGACGAGCTGGCTGCCATGAAGGGCATCTCCAAGTCGTCCATCGTTGCGGCAGCGCTCGCATCCTGGCTGTCGCCAGACGCGGGCGACCAGCGCGAGGCTGCCATCGCCAAGCGCCTGGACCGGCTGACACGCCAGTTCGAGAGGTTGGAACGCGATCAGAACATCGAGATCGAGACGCTGGCGCTGTTCATCCGCTACTTCCTGACCGTCAGCACGCCTGTGCCCGAAGCGCATCAGGATGCGGCCCGCGCCCAGGGCAAGGCCCGCTTCGAGCAGTTCGTCGAACAGCTCGGCCGCCACCTCCTGCGCGGGCGCAGCCTGGTGCGCGACATGGTGGAAGAACTCCAACCCGACTCCGCTCGGCTCCATGAGACGGCAGCCATGGCCGAAGCACAGGAGCGATCCCGGTGAGTGGCGCTCCGCAGTCGCCCATTGCCACTTCGCTGGACCGCCGCATCCGCATGCTGCGCACGGCCATGGGGCCGGTCATCGCCGCAGCGCTGGAAGACCCGGATGTGGTGGAAATCATGCTCAACCCCGACCGGACCCTCTGGATTGACCGGCTGTCGTCGGGCCGCGCGCCGCTGGGCGTGGAGCTGTCCGAAGCGGATGGCGAACGCATCATCCGGCTGGTGGCCGCCCACGTCGGTGCGGAGGTGCATCGCGGCCAGCCGCTGCTGACGGCAGAGCTGCCAGAAACGGGCGAGCGCTTCGAGGGCATCCTGCCGCCTGCCGCACCGGGCCCTGCCTTTGCGTTGCGCAAGCGTGCCGTGGGTGTGATTCCGCTGGCGCGCTACGTCACCGAAGGGATGATGACCGCCGACCAGGCGAGCTTTCTGGTGGAGGCCGTGCGTGAACGGCAGAACATCCTGATCGCTGGCGGCACCAGCACCGGCAAGACCACGCTTGCCAACGCGCTGCTCGCGGAGATTGCCGCGACTGGCGACCGTGTGTTGGTCCTCGAAGACACGGTGGAGCTGCAATGTGCCGCCCGGGACCATGTGCCGCTGCGCACGCGCCAGGGCGTGGTGTCCATGCAGGAGTTGGTGCGTTCCTCGATGCGCCTGCGCCCGGATCGTGTCGTCGTGGGCGAAGTGCGCGGTGGCGAGGCGCTGGACCTCATCAAGGTTTGGGGCACGGGCCACCCTGGAGGCATCGCCACCATCCATGCGGGCTCCGCGCTGGGCGCGCTGCTGCGCCTGGAGCAATTGATTCTCGAAGTGGCGGTCCATCCGCCCCGCGCGCTGATCGCCGAGGCCGTCAACGTCGTGATCCACATCGCCGGGCGAGGGCGCAAGCGCCGCATCGATCAGGTCGCCTGCGTGGTCGGCTTCGATGCCTCCAGCTACCAGCTCGACGACGCGCTGGCATCGCCGTCTCGCTCCGTTTCCGTCCCTTCCTCAACCCAACCTGGAGAACTTCCATGACACACGCTGCTGCTTTCCGTTTTTCCGCAAATCCGCATTCCAAGCTTTCGGGGCTCCAGGGCCTGGCCCGTCCTGCCCTGCAGGGCTTGCTGCTGGCCGCGTTGCTGCTGCTCCTGGCCGGCACCGCGCAGGCCGCGGGTTCCAGCATGCCCTGGGAAGGGCCGCTGCAAGCCATCCTGGAATCCATCCAGGGGCCGGTGGCCAAGATCATCGCGGTGATCATCATCATCTCGACCGGCCTGGCGCTCGCGTTTGGCGACATGTCGGGCGGGTTTCGCAAGCTGATTCAGATCGTCTTCGGCTTGTCCATCGCTTTCGCGGCGTCCTCGTTCTTCCTGTCGTTCTTCAGCTTCTCGGGCGGGGCGGTCGTATGAGCCCGCACGAGAGCATCGCGGCGGGTTTCGAGGTGCCGCTGCACCGCTCGCTGGCCGAGCCCATCCTGCTGGGCGGCGCACCACGCACCATGGCCATCGCCACAGGTACGCTCGCCGCTGCCGTGGGGCTGGGTCTGCAGCTGTGGATTCCGGGTGCCGTGCTCTGGATAGCCGGCCATGCGCTGGCGGTCTGGGGTGCGCGCGTCGATCCGCAGTTCATGCAGGTCTTCGCGCGGCACATCAAGCACAAGCCGCTGCTGGACGTGTGAGGGAATGCCATGCTGAACCTTGCCGAATACCGCCGGCGGCCCGCGCTGCTGGCCGACTGGCTGCCCTGGGCCGGCCTGGTGGCGCCGGGCGTGGTCTTGAACAAGGACGGATCGTTCCAGCGCTCCGCACGTTTCCGCGGCCCGGACCTGGACAGCGCCACGCAGGGCGAGCTGATCGCCACCTCGGCGCGGCTGAACAACGCGCTGCGCCGGCTGCGTTCGGGCTGGGCCTTGTTCATCGAGGCCGAACGCCGGCCGGCAGCGCACTATCCGCATTCCGACTTCCCGGAGCCGCTGTCCTGGCTGGTGGATGAAGAGCGCCGCGCTGCCTTTGAAGGATCGGGCCAGCACTTCGAGAGCGGCTATCACCTGACCCTCGTCTACCTTCCGCCAGAAGAGTCCCGTGCGCGGGCGGCCAACATGCTCTACGAGAACACGCCGACGCAGGGCGTGGACTGGCGCGAGCGCCTGGCCGCCTTCATCGCGGAGACCGACCGCATCTTCGACCTGCTCGATGGCGTGATGCCGGAGATGGCCTGGCTCGACGACAGCCGGACGCTGACCTATCTGCACGCCACCGTGTCCACGCGGCGCTACGCGCTGTCGGTGCCTGAGGTTCCGTTTCACCTCGATGCGCTGCTGGCCGATTGCGCTCTGGTGGGCGGCCTGGCGCCCATGCTGGGCGATCAGCACATGCGCGTGGCGACGGTACGGGGTTTTCCCACCGCGACCTGGCCCGGGATTCTGGACGACCTCAACCGGCTCGGATTCGCGTACCGCTGGAGCACCCGCTTCCTGTGCATGGACAAGGCCGAGGCCGAGAAGGAACTGCGGCGCTTGCGCCGCCAGTGGTTCTCCAAGCGCAAGAACATCGTGGCGCTGCTGCGCGAGACCATCTTCCAGCAGGAATCACCGCTGGTCGATACCGACGCCAGCAACAAGTCGGCGGACGCCGATGCAGCCCTGCAAGAGCTCGGCGGCGACCAGGTCGCGTTCGGCTACGTTACCGCCACGCTGACGGTGCTCGATGCCGATCCGGCCGTGGCCGACGAGAAGCTACGCATGGTGGAGCGTGTGATCCAGGGACGGGGCTTCGTCACCATCCCGGAAACCCTCAATTCGGTGGAGGCTTGGCTGTCGTCGGTGCCGGGCAATGCCTATGCGAACGTGCGCCAGCCCATTGTCTCGACGCTGAACCTGGCACACCTGATGCCGGTGTCCGCGATATGGGCCGGGCCGGAGAATAACGCGCATCTTGGCGGCCCACCGCTGATCGTCACGCGCACCGAGGGAGCCACGCCATTCCGGCTCGTGACGCACATCGGGGATGTGGGGCACACGCTGGTGGCCGGCCCCACGGGGATGGGCAAGTCGGTCCTGCTTGCCACGCTGGCCTTGCAGTTTCGGCGCTATCCCGGTTCGCGCGTTTTTGCGTTCGACATGGGGCGCTCGATGCGGGCCACGGTGTTGGGCCTCGGCGGTGAGTTCTACGACCTGGGGGGCGACGACGAGATCGCATTCCAGCCCCTCGCACGCATTGACCGCGAAAGCTACCGAACCTGGGCAGCCGAGTGGGTGGAGGGTCGGCTGCTGCAGGAAGGCGTGGCCGTAGGCCCCGAAGAGCGGGCCGCCATTTGGTCGGCGCTGGTCAGCCTCGCCGGTGCGCCAGTGGAGCAGCGCACGCTGACGGGCCTGTCGGTGCTGTTGCAATCCAATGCGTTGCGCCAGGCCTTGGCGCCCTACGTGCTCGGAGGCGCGCACGGCAAGCTGCTCGATGCGGACCATGATCGGCTGGGCGATGCCAGCGTGCAGTGCTTCGAGATGGAAGAGCTGATGCACAGCAAAGCCGCCGTGCTGGCCGTGCTGGGCTACCTGTTCGCGCGCTTCGAAGAGCGGTTTGACGGTGCGCCCACGCTGTTGATCCTGGATGAGGCCTGGCTGTTCCTCGACGACCCGGTGTTCGCGGCGCGCATCCGCCAATGGCTCAAGACGCTGCGCAAGAAGAACGTCTCGGTGATCTTCGCCACGCAGAGCCTGGCGGACATCAAGGACTCGAGCATTGCGCCCGCCATCATCGAGAGTTGTGCCAGCCGGATTTTCCTGCCCAACCCGCAGGCCACCGAGCCGCAGATCCGCACGATCTACGAGGGCTTTGGGCTGAATGCCCGCCAGATCGAGATCGTGACGACCGCCGAGCCCAAGCGGGACTACTACTACCAGTCGCGCCTGGGCAATCGCCTGTTTGACCTGGACCTGGGGCCCGCCACGCTGGCCTTCGCGGGTGCTTCCACGCAGCAGGACCAGAACGCCATCGACAGGGTGCTGGCGTCAGTGGCTTCAGAGGTTTCTTCCGCTCCATCGTCTTCGCCCTTCGCAGACGCATGGCTGCGCCATCGCGGCCTGCACTGGGCCGCGCAGCTGCTGGCTTCATCGCCTGCAGCTGCTTCCCTTCCTGTCCAACCCTAGGAGAACTGCCGTGCAACTTCGTACCGTTTTCACCCCCAGGCTCGCCGCGCTGGCCACCGCCGGCGTTCTGGCCTTCGCCGCTGCACAGCCGGCCTTGGCCCAGCGCATCGTGTTCGATCCCTCCAACTACGTACAGAACACGCTGACGGCCATCCGCACGCTGGAGCAGATCAACAACCAGATCAAGCAGTTGCAGAACGACGCGCGCAACCTGGCCAGCCTGCCGTTCAACGCCGTGGGCCGACTGCGCGCCAACCTGGCGACTACCCAGCGGCTGATCGCGCAGGCCAAGGGGCTGGCCTACGAGCTGACGACCATGGACCGGAATTTCGCGCGCCTGTACCCCGAGCAGTACGCCGCGACGATCAGTGGCGACCAGATGTATCGCGATGCGCAGGAGCGCTGGAAGAACACCCTGCAGGGCTTGCAGACCACCTTGCGCATGCAGGCGCAGGCATCGCAGAACCTGGGCGAGGACGAAGGCGTGCTCGCCGATCTGGTGAGCCAGAGCCAGTCGGCGGTGGGTGCCCTGCAGGCGATGCAGGCCACGAACCAGCTGCTAGCCCTGCAGGCCAAGCAGTCGATCCAGGTGCAGCGGCTGCAGATCACCCAGGACCGAGCCGCATCGCTGGAGCTGGCCCGCCAGACCGCAGCCGTCGAGCGCGGGCGGGAGGTGACGCGCAGGTTCATGGGCACGGGTACCCCGTACTCGCCGCAGGCCACCAGCTTCTATGGCAACTGACCGGATCAGGCCATGAACGATGTGACGGTCATCGACCGCTTTCTCAATACATTCTCGCGCTACATCGACTCGGGGTTCGGGCTGCTGCAGGGGGAGGTCGCCTTTCTGACGGCCACGCTGATCGTGATCGACATGACGCTGGCGGGGCTGTTCTGGGCGATGGGCCATACCATCGGCCAGGGCGAGGACGTGCTTGCCAGACTGCTGCGCAAGGTGTTGTACGTGGGCGCCTTCGCCTACATCATCGGCAACTTCAACATGCTCGCGGGGATCGTCTTCCGGTCCTTCGCGGGGCTGGGACTCACGGCCAGCGGCTCGTCCCTGAGCATGGGCAACTTCCTGCAGCCAGGGCGGCTCGCGAAAGCGGGCATCGATGCGGGAACCCCCATCCTCAAGCAGATCAATGACCTGGCCGGTTTCCCCGAGGTGTTCGTCAACCTCGCGCCCATTGTGGTGCTGTTCATCGCGTGGTTCATCGTCGTCCTGAGCTTCTTCGTGCTGGCAGTGCAGCTTTTCGTGACGCTGATCGAGTTCAAGCTCACGACACTCGCGGGCTTCGTGCTGGTCCCGTTCGCGCTGTGGAACAAGACGGCGTTCCTCGCGGAGAAGGTGCTGGGCAATGTGGTGTCTTCGGGCATCAAGGTGCTGGTGCTGGCGGTGATCGTGGGCATCGGCTCGGGGTTGTTCGCCGAATTCCGGGGGCATCCCAGTGAGCCGTCCCTCGACCATGCGTTGGTCATCATGTTGGCGTCACTCGCGTTGCTGGCACTCGGGATCTTCGGGCCTGGAATAGCGACGGGACTGGTTTCCGGTGGCCCACAACTTGGCGCGGGAGCCATGGCCGGTGCGGCAGTGGGGGCCGCAGGTGCTGCCGTTGCCGTGGGCGCCGCCGCAGGTGGTGTTGGCGGCGCGGTGGCTGCTGGTGCGCGCATGGCGCCTGGGGCAGCCCGGCTCGCGGGCAGCGGTGCGCGTGGTGCCAAGGCGGCTTTCGACGAAGGCTCCGTGGCTGCGGGTGGTGGCGTCCGGGGAGCTGCGGTTGGCGTGGGCAATGTCGCAAAGGCTGGCGCGCAAGCGGCCGGGCAGAAGGTCGCGGACGGAGCGCGCTCGCTCAAGGAGCGCGCGGCCGCCGCGTTCCGGCCCGAGGACACGGCCCCGGCATCCAGTGGCACTGCCGCCGAAGGCAGTGCTCCAGCCGCAGCCACCGAGCAGCCGGCATGGGCCAAGCGCCTGCACCGCCGGCAGCAGCTCACCCATGCTGCGACGACCGCCGCCCACTCGCTGCGCGGTGGGGATGGTGGCGGCTCCAGCCAGGGCCCCAGCCTGCGCAGTCCTGATGAATGAAGCGATTCCTGATCTTCAAGGAGAACCCCCATGCGATTCAAACGACCGCAGGTGCGCTATGGCGATACGCCGCAGCCTGCGACCCCTTACCAATCGGCCGCCCAGGTCTGGGACGAGCGCATCGGTTCGGCCCGCGTGCAGGCCAAGAACTGGCGGCTGATGGCCTTCGGCTGCCTGAGCCTGGCTTTGCTCATGGCCGGTGGCCTGGTCTGGCGCTCGGCGCAGTCCATCGTCACCCCCTACGTCATCGAGGTGGACGAGGCCGGGCAGGTGCGCGCGGTGGGCGAAGCGGCCACGCCGTACCGGCCGAGCGATGCCCAGGTGGCCTACCACCTGGGGCGCTTCATCGGCCTGGTGCGTTCGCTGTCCATCGATCCCATCGTGGTGCGGCAGAACTGGCTCGACGCTTATGACTACACCACCGACAAGGGCGCGGTCGTGCTCAACGACTACGCACGGGTGAACGACCCGTTCACCCGCATCGGCAAGGAGTCGGTGTCGGTGCAGATCACCAGCGTGGTTCGGGCGAGCGATGCCTCGTTCAACGTGCGCTGGACGGAGCAGCGCTTCGTCAACGGCGTGCCCGCCGGCACGGAGCGCTGGAACGCCGTGGTTTCCACGGTGCTGCAAGCCCCGCGCACCGAGCAGCGGCTGCGCAAGAACCCATTGGGCATCTATGTCAACGGCCTGTCGTGGAGCCGGGAGCTGGATGCAAACGAAGGAGCCAAATGATGAATCCCTTGAAACTGTTTTCTCGCACCGGTGCATTCTTGCTGGTGGTTGTGACCCTGTCGGGCTGCGCCACGCAGGGTAAGCCACCCCCGACCATCGCGCTCGATGAGCCTGTGCAAGCCAACCCACTGCCTGAGTTGCCCAAGCCGGTCGAAGTGGTGGAGGTGCCGAAGGTGCTGCCGATGCCGGCGCAGATGAAGCCCCTGGGGGCCGGCGAGGCCAAGGCGCCGCCCGAGTCCGCTGATGAAAAGCAACGGGTCTCGCGCGCCAACTTCGAGGCGCGTGTCGCGCCCACGCGCGAAGGCTATGTCAATGCGATCCAGGTCTGGCCCTTCACCGATGGGGCGCTGTACCAGGTCTATGCGGCAGTGGGGCGCGTGACGGTGATTTCTCTCCAGGCGGGCGAGGAACTGGTGACGGTGGCCGCAGGCGATACGGTGCGCTGGATCGTGGGTGATACCTCCAGCGGCACGGGCGATGCGCTACGCGTCAACGTGATGGTCAAGCCGATCCGCTCGGGGCTCAAGACCAACCTGGTCATCACCACCAACCGCCGGACCTACCTGGTGGAGCTGACCTCGACCGAGAAGGCCTGGATGGCATCGGTGTCCTGGGAATATCCCAAGGACAAGATGCTGGCCCTGCAGCGCCAGGCGCAGGCTGCCAGCGCCGCCGCACCGGTGGAGTCTGGCCTGACACTGGAGAAGATCCGTTTCCGCTACGCGGTCAGCGGCAGCAATCCGCCGTGGAAACCGCTGCGGGCCTTCGACGATGGCGAGAAGGTCTACATCCAGTTCCCGCAAGGCATTGCCCAGGGTGAGTTGCCCCCGCTGTTCGTGATCGGAACGCAGGGGAATGGGCAACTGGTGAACTACCGGTTTCGCGCACCGTACTACATCGTGGACCGGCTGTTTGGCGCGGCGGAACTGCGCCTGGGCGGGGACAAGGGCGAGGTAGTGCGGATCGAGCGCACGGATGGCAAGCGGGGAGGCTGAGCATGAGCCAGGACGACACTCCCGATCTCGCCGCGCCGCAGGCGGGCAAGGTGGCACCTGAAGCGGTGGCGCTGCGCGCTCAGCCTCGGCCTGTGACACGCCTGAACCGGCGCACACTGGCTCTGCTGACCGGCGGCTTGTCGGTCGCCGTGCTCGGTGCCATGATTTGGTCGCTGCAGCCGCATCGGCGTGGTGCGGGCGAGCAGTCTGAGTTGTACAACGTGGACCGCGTGTCGAAGTCGGAAGGCCTGGACCAGCTTCCATCCGATTATTCGAAACTACAGAAGGTGCCTGCGCTGGGGCCGCCACTGCCGGGCGATCTGGGGCCGGCCATCGTGAAGTCGCAGCAGCCGGTGTACGGGCCACCGGGACACGATCCCGAGGACACGCTGCGCAAGGAGGCCGAGGCGGCAGCGGCTTCATCGGTGTTCTTCCGCTCGGCCAGCCAGCGTACTGCGGCTGCACCTGCAGGGCAGGGTGCAGCCCCACCGAATACCCTGGCAGCCGGTTTGGCGGGCTTCGACCCGCTCGCCGCAGGCCCGGCCTCGACGGCGGCCCAGCCTTCCGATCCAACCGCTGTGCAAAATCGGCAGGACCAGAAAGAGGGTTTCCAGAAAGCCGGACCTGCTGAAACCCGCAATTCCGGCAATCTGCAAATGCCGGCATCCCCCTACCAGGTCATGGCAGGGACGGTGATCGCAGCGGCGCTGGTGACGGGCATCAAGTCCGATCTGCCGGGCGATGTGATCGCCACGGTGACGGAGCCGGTCTATGACACGGCCACTGGCAAATTCCTGTTGATCCCGCAGGGCTCGCGCATCCTGGGCAAGTACAACAGCGAGGTGAGCTATGGGCAGAGCAGGGTGCAGATGGTGTGGAACCGCGTCATCCTGCCCGATACCTCCTCGCTGACGCTGGACAATCTCGTGGGGACCGACCCGGCGGGCTATGCCGGACTGGAGGACGGCGTGGACCGGCACTGGGGGCGCATCCTGGCCGGTGCGGCGCTGACCACGCTGCTGGGTGTGGGTGCCGAGCTGGCCGCGCCCGAGAACCGGCAGGATGGAAACCGGATCGTCATTGTCGGGCGCGATAGCGTGCAGGACAGCGTGAACCAGATCGGGCGGGAGATGACCCGGCGCAACATGAACATCCAGACGACGCTCACGGCGCGGCCGGGGCTTCCGGTGCGGGTCATCGTGAACCGGGACTTGGTGCTGCGGCCGTACCAACCGATGTTCTTCAACCGTGGAGGTGCGAAATGAACGGGGCCAGGAAGCTGCGGATAGGGCCGCTGCCCAAGGCCGAGAGCACGAAGATCACGTTCTCCTGTCCGACAAGCCTGAAGGCTGAACTTGACCGCTACGCCGCGCTGCATGCGCAGACCTACGACGAAGCGGTCGATACGACCACTCTGATTCCCCACATGCTGGAAGCGTTCATGGTCGGAGATCGGGGATTCAAGAAAAGGGGCAGGGCAAGCAATTGAGCAATCGAGTCGGTCTCGCGATAAACTGAGCGCACCAATCACAACGAGGAAGCATTGGAGCGAGAAGACCGATAGTTCAATCAGCCTGACGTATCAACAGATTCAGAAGACAGAGCGAACCGTCCGATTGCTGGGTGAAATTCCCACTAACAACAAGCACCGTACCCTTACCAACGCACAACAAACCAAGGAGGTAACTATGAAGAAATCAAACTTCAAACTTAAATTCGCGGCAAGCTGGGCTGTGGCACTGTCGGTCTTCGTTGGCGCTGGAGGCGCACAGTGCATCTGTGCTCGATCCAATGCTTCTTCGGGATGAGCTGACGGAGGACCGTGGCGCCGTCACGTACCAGGCATGTAGCAAGCTGCCTTCATCCAATCCGGCTCGCCTGTAGCGTGAAGCCAGCAGCTTGGCCGACGAAAGAATGCTGGATCTCGTCGCCTAGTCATGGACTTATCAAACTTCGCAATATGAAAGGGCGGCCTAGGCCGCCCTTTTTCGCTCACACATGGGATCACCGATCGCTGGTCGGCGTGACCTTGACCGGGGTCCACATGTGGCCCGGCTTGGTCGTCGGCGGCAGCTGCCGGTTGTCCGGCACCGTGCTGTAGTTCGGCTGCTTGCCACCATGTGGCCCTACTTGCTGGTAGATGCCGCCGTTGTTGCCGGTGCTTTGACCGGGCTTCTTCGTATTTGCCATATCGAACTCCTTTTGGTTACGGCGTTAGGACACAGTGCACTGGGTGAGGGACAACAGGTTGTTGTTCCACTTGCCGTCCGCGTATGTGCGGACGTAGGGAGCCTTGCCTTGCTCGCGGACTACACCGATGTCGGCGCGCTTCCCGCTCACAGGGTCCAGGACGTAAAACGTGTTGGTCTTGGCCTCGATGCTTTCGATCACCTTTTCACGCGTCCAGCGCCACTGGCTGCCATTGCCCAAGTGGGTAATGTGCTCGTGGGCACTCTGCGGGTTGGGTTTCGTGATGCAGGTTACTTGTGCGTCTGCCATAGCAAATCCTTTCTCTTGCTTTGGCCGGGGGCGTCATTTAATATATGACGAACTCGTCAAGCCCCCGGCCAAAAGATAGGCCCGGCAGGGCCATGACGAGTGTGTCAATTTAAACTATACGATATCGTCATGCCGCCGTCAATTCCCCCACAGCCGTCATTGGTTTTCCCTGAGCGCCTTCGAGCGGCTCGGGAGTACAGAGGCCTTAACCAGCAAGAGTTGGCCGGCCGCGCAGGTCTGCAGCCTTCGGCCATCTCTCATTTCGAGACCGGAACAAGAAAACCTTCCTTCGACAACCTTCATCTGCTCGCCGAAACTCTGGATGTGACTATCGACTACCTGCTTGGACGGGTCGCTGAATTCAAAGCGCTTGCCGGAGCGGACCAACTGCATCGCCACTATGACAAGCTCGATGGCGCGGACAGAAAGATGGCAGATGACCTCATTACGATGCTCGCAGCGCGGGCCAAGGAGAAAGGCAAATCATGAGCACCAGCGATCCCTACCTCTTCGCAACGAGTCATGCTGAGTCGATCGTTAAGGGGTTGAAGATCGCTGCCCTTCCCATTAATCCGCGTTCTGTCGCGGAAGACCTCAACTTCATCGTCGAGGCGAAGCCTGTAGAGGACAGGGGGTGCTCTGGGATGCTGGTCCGGTATGGCAACGACTTCGCGATTGCCTACGCTACCCACCTTCAGAACGAGGGCTTCGAGAACTTCAGCATCGCCCACGAGCTTGGGCACTACTACATACCAGGTCACCCTGAAGCGTTGATCCCTAGTGGTCAAGGCACGCATGTTTCGAGAGCCGGTTTCAATTCTGGAGACAGGTATGAAGCGGAGGCGGACCGCTTCGCTGCGGGATTCCTGATGCCGCGCCACCTTTTCTTTCCGGCTTTGGAAAATGCCGGCAAAGGCCTGGAGGCAATCGAAGCCCTTTCGTTTTTCTGCAAAACTTCGCTGCACGCCACGGCGATTCGATATGCCCAGTGCACTCGTGACCACATGGCCATCGTGATCAGCGAGGGAGGCATCGTTGACCACTGCTTCATGTCCGAAGCCCTAAAGCAGGTTCGTGGCATCGATTGGCTGAGAAAAGGGCAAGGGCTTCCCGCACGCTCTTCAACCCTGGCCTTCAATAGGGACCCTGATCGCATTGCCCACGCGGAGCGGGTCCAGGATTTCACGAACCTCCAAGACTGGTTTGGTGGCAGGCGCCGTCTGGAAATTCGCGAAGATGTGGTTGGGCTCGGAAGCTACGGCAAGACTCTGACCGTGCTCTACGACATCAACGTGCCCGATGAAGAAGATGAGGAAGACGAAGAGCGTCTTATCGAGGCGTGGACGCCGCGTTTCAGATCTTAGGCCAGCGTGGCACGCCCCATGCTGAACCCACTACCAACGAAGGCACAGGCACATTCATGACGAAATTTTTCACTGCCAAGGTCGAAGTCAAGTTGACCAAAACCGTTCTCGTGCAGGTATCGGCCGAGAACGAAGCAGATGCTACCGAACTTGCAAAAGCACAGGCTCGGCTCAAAGAGCCAGGGTTCTCAGTCCAAAAAGTTGGACTCACTTTGGTGGCAGAGAGCGAGTTGGGCGTTGGCTCGCGCGTTGTGCACAAGATCTTTGGCCCCGGCCTCATCGAGGAAATGCACGCGATGGGCGGCACCCACCAGTTCATCATGCAGATCCGATTTGACACAGGCGACACCAAGCGCATCCATGGTCCAGGTGCAATCATCCGGCCAGAGGAGATTGTTGTTGAGAGTGAGACTTCGGCTTCAGACCAGCTGCGCACCACTGATGGCTTCGCTTCGCATAGGGCTTAGAACCGGTCAGACCGTTATGATTGAGGCCGATTGACGATAGTGCCGCCAAAGTCGCCGCCCCGCAAATCGCTCCATCTCCCGCGCCAACAAAAGATGCGCGCTTCTTACGGTAAAAGTGACGGTAACGCCCTATGTTGATCACAGCCAATCCCTTTAACCACACGGGTTTCGGAGACTTTGTTGATGATGGAGTGGGAGTGACAGCCGGATTCGCGTAATTGGCTGCCAATCACCTGCTTCAGGCTGACGCCTGACCCGTCAGAGGGTCATAGGTTGTTCCATCGAGATCGACGATCAGACCATTTGCAGGATCATACTTGGCGAGGCGATAGGTACCTGCTCCATTACCATCCAGGCCAATATAGTCGGCCTGTGCCAGGGTGGCGCGATTGTCGTTGGGCACTACGCCGTCAGCGGTCCACTTGTTTTCCGTTAACCATTCGGTCGTGTTGGTGCCGTACGGTATGTCTAGTTTTCCATCCAATTGCATCTTGTAGAGCGTTGGATCCATGCTGAATCCTTCTGCCATTCGCAACGCAGCGGGATTTTCTTTGTAGTACGAGGCGGTCTCTTCCGGCATGGCGGAAAGATCGCTCTTGATCAGAGTCGAACCATCGGTCGGGAATTTGGATACGGCGCCACTGTGGATGGCTTCGTAATCTGCGACGTACTGTGGATTGTCCTTGAAGAAAACGTAGCGTTTGACCGCATCCTGATCGCCACCTTGAAGGGACAGCCCCATCATTTTCACGTAGTCAGGTGTCTGATAGTCAGGAGAGAAGGTGCTGCCTAAGCCATTTTCCCAGGTGCGAAACTCATCAAGATTCGTGAATGGGAGTGGGTCGGTCGTGGCAGCGGCATCGGGTGCAAAGGTCTGTTGCGTACTTTTGTAAACACTGGATGTGGAGGGCGCCTGGGTGTCGGATGTCACTGCAGTGTTCCCCGATGCGGATGTCGCAGGCGAAAGCTGCTCGAGGCTGGCCTGCAGCTGCTTGAGGAAATCGACGGGGTCGCTGTTGCCGCTGCTGGCCGCCTGCTGCGCCGCCTTGGATGCCGTGGCGCTGGTGACACCCAGCGACTGCAGCAGGCTTGAGGCTTGAGAAATATCGAGCATCTTTAACTCCTTTGATGGTGGTATCTCTGGAACAAAGGGTCTGAATGGGCGTTACCTTGTTCGAAATATGCACCCCGAGTGTTGTGGATTTTCCGGATGACAAATACCGGGTAAGCCGAGGAAATACCGGGTTGTTCTTCCGTTGAAACCATCCCGGCCGTCCGCTGGACGCGATCACGATCGCCCCAGGGTTGCAGCACTCAATGCCCGTGCGTTCGCCTGACCCGTATGTGACAGCCATTCCGGGCAAACCCGCGAGAGCAACCGCGGATGCACCACTAGACTTCGGTCAAAAGGAATCTGACCATGCGTTCGCACTATGCCTTCTGGCCCCGCCGGCTTCCCAAAGCTATTTCGGTACCGGCCACCTCCCTTTGGGACAACTTGTCAGTCAACGCGCACCGCTATCCGGACAAAACTGCGCTGGTGTTCTTCGGTTCCGAGATAAGTTATCGCCAGCTTGCTGAGGGCGCAGAGCGTCTTGCGGCGCACCTTTGTGCTTTGGGGATCCAGCGCGGCGATCGCGTGCTGCTGTGTATGCAAAACTGCCCCCAATGGGTGATGGCGCATTTCGCCATTCTGCGGGCCAACGCGGTTGTTGTACCGGTTAATCCGATGAACCGGGCGGAAGAGCTCAAGCATTACATCACCGACCCGCAGGCGAAGTTTGCCTTCACTACGGCTGATTTGGCGGCAGAGCTTGCGCTTGCCAGCAACAGCCTGCCTGAAGGCGAGGGGTTGCAGCACCTGGTGGTGGCGCGTTTCATGGATGCGTTCGACCCTGCAGTTGCCGAGGGTGATGCACCACCAGCAGCCTGGCGCCAATGGCTTACCACTGAACATGCGATGCCAAGTCTGGCCGGTGGCCAGGTGCACCGCTGGAGTGATGCGCTCGCGTGCACCGCCCCTGTTCCCGCCCATGTGGTGGGTAGCAGCGACTTGGCCGTTTTGCCCTACACCAGTGGGACCACCGGTTTGCCCAAAGGCTGCATGCATCTGCACCGCAGCCTCATGCACAACGCCGTGGCGAGCGCGCTGTGGGGCAATGGTTCCTCTGAGAATGTCGCGCTTGCAGCGGTGCCCATGTTTCACATCACCGGCATGGTCAGCGTGATGCATACCACCGTGTACTGCGGTGGCACGCTGGTGCTCATGCCGCGCTGGGACCGCGATCTTGCGGGCCGGATGATCTCGCGCTACAAGGTCACCAACTGGACCAATGTGCCCACCATGATCATCGATCTGCTGGGGAGCCCGAACTTTGCGAGCTACGACCTCTCCAGCCTGGTGTACATCGGCGGCGGCGGGGCTGCGATGCCGCAGGCGGTTGCCCAGCGCTTGTTTGACCAGTACGGTCTTCGTTACGCCGAGGGCTATGGCTTGACCGAGACGGCGGCGCCCTCGCATTCCAATCCGGTAGATGCGCCCAAGCAGCAGTGTCTTGGCATTCCGTTCATGAGCACCGACGCCCGGGTGATTGATCCCGATACCCTGCAAGAGCTTGCGGTGGGCGAGCAAGGCGAAATCATCGTCCATGGGCCGGAAGTATTTGAGGGGTACTGGCAGCGTCCAGAGGCGACGGCTGCCGCGTTTATCGAATTCGAAGGCAAGCGCTTTTTCCGTACCGGTGATCTGGGCCATGTGGATACCGATGGCTATTTCTTCCTCACCGACCGCTTGAAACGCATGATCAATGCGTCAGGCTTCAAGGTATGGCCTGCCGAAGTGGAAGCCCTGATGTTCCGCCACCCTGCTATTCAAGAGGCCTGTGTGATCGGTATGCGCGACAGCTATCGAGGCGAGAGCGTCAAAGCCGTGGTGGTGCTGCGCGCTTCGCACGGGCACACCAGCGAACAAGAGATTCTGGACTGGTGCCACGAGAACATGGCAGCGTACAAGGCGCCGCGTGTGGTGCAGTTTGTCGACGCCTTGCCCAAGAGCGGCAGTGGCAAGGTGATGTGGCGCGCGTTGCAAGAGGCAGAAAAGCAGCCGGCAGACCGCTGAGCCTGAGATCGTTCTAAGCTGGTTCTCAGCCGGCCCCTGCAACCAGTTCGCGCAGATCACGTTCAAGCAGCGCGGGGTCACCCAACTGCAGTTCGATGAGACGGCGCAGGTGGGTGATGCTGTCGATGTCCGAATGCAGGCACAGCAAGCCCAGTTGCGCACCTTCGACATGGGCGACCTGCATCTCCATCTCGATGTGTCCGCTGCCGCTTGTGAGAGGCAGGGTCAAGGTGCAAAGTGCTTGCTCGCGCACACTGGCCCCGGCGGGCAAGGTAATCAGCGCGCCTTTGAGCGAGAGATCCAGTACCCGCACCTCGAGTGTCACCTCGTTGCACGCAAGCTGTGCCGGGGCGGCAAACACAACCCGGACAAAGTGACGGCGTTCATAGGGCATGTTGGGCATTCCATTGAAACGAATTTGCATGCAAAGCGGCAACCGGGTCTATTTGCATACGCCGGTGCGAACCGCAATCTCGGCAGTGTGCGCCTGGTTCGGGTTCTGATAGCAAATCCGTATGAGAGCAAGGCGGTGGATTACAGGCAATCATGCTAACAAATCAGGCAAAAAAGGGGCCGAAGCTTCGCCTGTGGCGCCTGCGCTTCCTGGGTCGAATATGGTTACCATGGGTTGCATATTCCAACGTAGGTGCGCAATGTGATTTTGCTCTCGATGCGCAAGGCTTGCTTGCGTGGTGCGGCAGTGCTTGTCTGGTGGGGGGGTGTGCAAGTTCCTCTGGCAATTGCCCAAGGCGCGGGTGCCACCATGGAGCGAATGGATCTGCCCGATCTGCTATGGGGGCAGTGGGGGCTGCTGGGGCTGGGCCTGTTTTGTCTCATTTTGCTGCTCAATATCCTGGTGCTGCGCCGCAAGGTGGCGGAGCGTACCCAGCACCTGCGCAACAGCGAGCAAAAGCTGGCTGCAATTCTCGACAACGCCGGTGCGCTGGTCTATATCAAAGACCTTGATTTCCGTTACCAATATGCCAATCGCCAGTCGGCACAGAACTTGGGCCGCACCCCCGGCGAAGTAATCGGCAAGACCGATGCGGACCTTTTCGGAACTGCAGCGGCCGAAGCCATGCAGCAGAGTGATAGGCAGGTATTCGATCGCCGTGAACGCATCGAAGTGGAAGAGAGCATGACCCTTCCCGACGGTGAAGAGCGCCAAACCTACCTTACGGTCAAAGTGCCCCTGTTCGATGGCAAGGGTGCGGTCATGGGCTTGTGTGGCTACTCCACCAATATCACGGCGCTGCGCCGTGCGGACGAGGCGCTTCGGCTTGCGGCGACCATTTTCGAGTCGCAAGAGGGCATGCTGGTCACGGGCCCGGACCGTCGGATTCTTCAGATGAATCGCGCGGTGTACCGACTGACTGGCTATGCCGAGGGTGAATTGCGTGGCCAGGATTTCTCGTGCCTGCAATCGGGGCGCAATGACGCGGCCTTCTACCAAGGTGTCTGGAGCGCGGTGGCCGCGACCGGGCAGTGGGCCGGGGAGATGTGGATCAAGCGCAAATCCGGCGAGAACTACCCCGCCTGGGTCAACATCGCTGCGGTGCGCTCGCCCACAGGCGAGATCACGCACTACGTCAGCACGCAGATGGACATTTCCGAGCGCAAGGCGGCCGAAGAAGAAATTCGCACCTTGGCGTATTACGACGCCCTGACGGGGTTGCCCAACCGCAGGCTCATGTCAGACCGCCTGCAGCGCAGTCTGACCAACAGTGGGCGCAGCGGTCTGGGCGGCGCGCTTCTTGTGGTGGACCTGGACAATTTCAAGGATCTCAACGACACCTTGGGGCATGAGATCGGCGACGATCTGCTGCGCCAGGTGGGTGAGCGTCTGGAGCAATGCGCGCGCCGCAGCGATACCGTGGCCCGCCTGGGGGGCGACGAATTCGTGCTGCTGCTCGACGGGCTCAATAGCGACCCCGCGCAGGCAGCCGACGAGGCACAGCGTGTGGCGCGCACCGTGCTGCGCATGCTGGGCCAGGCATTCACGCTGGGCGAGCGAACGCACCATACGTCGTGCAGTATTGGCATCGCGTTGTACGCCGACGCGTCCAACAATCCCGACGAACTGCTCCAGCGTGGCGACTTGGCCATGTACGAGGCCAAGGCCCAGGGGCGCAACACGCTGCGGTTTTTTGACCCGCGGATTCAACAGGCAGTGGCCGAACGCACGGCGCTGGAGGCCGACATGCGCCGTGCCTTGGTGCAGCAGCAGTTCATCCTGCATTACCAGGCACAGGTGGAGGCGGGTGGCAGGCTGGTCGGGGCAGAGGCTCTGGTGCGCTGGGAGCACCCTGACCGTGGCCGCGTCTACCCGAACGATTTCATCGGCATTGCCGAGGCGACCGGCCTTATTGTTCCGCTGGGCGCCTGGATCTTGCATACCGCTTGCATGCAACTCGCAGCGTGGGCGAAGAATGCGGAAACGGCGCATCTCACACTGGCGGTCAACGTCAGTGCAAGGCAGTTCAGACACCTGCATTTCGTCGCAGAGCTGTTGGAAGTGCTGCGTGAGACAGGCGCGGACCCAACGCGGCTGAAACTTGAATTGACAGAGTCGCTGCTGCTGGACGATGCTGAAGCGGCCATTGCTCGCATGATTGAATTGCGCACCCACGGCGTGCGGTTCTCGCTTGACGATTTCGGTACGGGGTACTCCAGCCTGTCCTACCTCAAGCGCCTGCCCCTCGACCAGCTCAAGATCGATCAGAGCTTTGTGCGTGATTTGATAACCAATGCCAACGATGCCGCCATCGCCCGCACCATCGTCGCGCTGGCGCACAGCCTGGACCTGGCGGTCATCGCTGAAGGCGTGGAGACCGAAGAGCAACGGGCCCTGCTTGAGCGCTTTGGCTGTTGCCTTTGGCAAGGATTCTTGTTTGGGCAGCCCGCGCCGGCCGACCAGATGCTGCAGCAGATTTCTACCCTTGTTGCGCCATAAATCGCTTCATTTTCAATAGCTGTGTATTTAATGTGGGTAAGCGTTAGCGATCATTATTTCCTAAAATTTGACAATGGAAACCTCTCCCAGCCCCACCTGCGTTGAAGAGACGCCGCAGGCGCCTACAGGGCGCGGCGCACCGCCACTTTTCGCACCACCCTATTGCCCCCCGGAACAAGCGCCGATGCGGCTGCGCGAGCAGGGCTACGCCTTGCTTGACGCCACGGCTGTGGCCAAGTGGTCAGGCGCCACCCCTCAGGCCCTGCAGATGCTGGCTCGCACCTGGAATGACCTGCCACCCGACGACTATCTGCTCGACGGAGGCAAATACCGGCGTCGGCGCCATGCCAGTTTCGAGGTGCAGGGCCAGGGCGTTCTGCCAGTGGCGCACCGTGCGCATTGGCAGCCGGTCGAATACAACGCCTTGCACGGCGGTATCCAGCGCTGGTTTGCCCCTATGGCGCCCGCGGTGCTGGCGCAGCCTGCCTGGCGCTCCCTGGTCGGCGCGCTGGGTGGTCTGTGCGACGCCGTGTTTGCGCCCGGCGAAGCAGCGCAGCGCTGGTTCGTGGAAGCGCACCAGTTTCGTATCGATACCGGGAACGGCATCGGCAGGCCGACGCCTGAAGGCGCGCACCGAGACGGCGTCGATCTGGTGGCGGTGTTCCTGGTCGAGCGCGGTGCCATCAAGGGGGGCGAGACGCGCATTTTCGAAGCTGCGTCGTCTGCGGGCCAGCGCTTCACGCTGACCGAACCCTGGTCCGTGCTGTTGCTGGACGACGCCCGCATGATCCATGAAACCACGCCCATCCAGCCCTTGCAGTCCGCAGATCCAGAGGCGTGTCAAGGTGCGCATCGGGACACGCTGGTGTTGACGTGGCGGCGCATGGGCTTCCAGGGCCCGGGCGTGTGACGCGTCCCCTATGATGCGGGTCAAGGTGCGATGCAGACACGGCGCGCACACTTAATCAAGCGCAAGGTATTCAACCAAGGAGGACAACATGTTCAAGCACATTCTGGTTCCAGTCGACGGCTCTCCCACCTCGATGCAGGCGGTTTCCAAGGCCGCCGAACTCGCCAAGGCCTTTGGTAGCAAGGTGACGGCACTCTATGTGATCGATCCGTATCCCTTCACTGGCGTGGGCGCTGATTTCGCCTATGGGCAATCGCAGTACCTCAGTGCGGCCACCGCAGAGGCCAACACGGCGCTCGACGCCGCCAAAGGCACCCTACAGGCAGCGGGGATTACCGCGGATGCCGTGATCGGTGAAGGGCACGCGGTGCACGAGGGCATCGTGCGTGCGCTGGAAAACACCGGTGCCGACTTGATTGTCATGGGGTCACATGGGCGCCGTGGCCTCGAAAAGCTCATGCTCGGCAGCGTCACGCAACGCGTACTCGGCGTGGCGCACGTGCCGGTGCTGGTGGTGCGCAGCTGACGCTGCCACTCCTCTGACCACGGCGCTTTCGGGCGCCGTTGGTCCATTTGCAATCGGATTTTGCTGGCCCGAGGCTGTAAAGACCTGCAAAGAAGACGCTATGGCGTTCGGTTTATCCGCCCAGGGTCTTCGCGGTAGCACTCTGGTAGCCGTGTCTGGAGACCGTCCAGTTTGGGCGCATCAAACAAGGTACTGTGGGCGCTCGTGGATGCCGCGCTGGCCGGCGGGTGCGCCGGCATGGCGCTCTCAGAACGTGTTCACGCTCTCAGATGCGCTCGAAGATCGCCGCAATGCCTTGGCCGCCGCCAATGCACATGGTGACGAGCGCGTAGCGCCCCTGAATACGCTGCAGTTCGTACAAGGCCTTCACGGTAATCAGCGCGCCCGTCGCGCCAATCGGGTGGCCGAGTGAAATGCCCGAGCCGTTGGGGTTGACCTTGGCCGGGTCCAGCCCCAGGTCGCGCGAGACAGCGCAGGCCTGGGCGGCAAAGGCCTCGTTGGCCTCGATCACATCCAGGTCGTTCACCGTGAGGCCGGCGCGCTTGAGGGCAAGCTGCGTCGCCGGCACCGGGCCGATGCCCATGTATTTCGGGTCCACGCCCGCATGGGCGTAAGCCACCAGGCGTGCCAGCGGTGCGAGCCCGCGCGCCTTGGCGGTGCCGGCTTCCATCAGCACCACGGCAGCGGCGGCGTCGTTGATGCCCGAGGCGTTGCCGGCCGTCACCGTGCCGTTCTCCTTCAGGAAGACAGGTTTGAGTTTGGCCAAGTCTTCCATGGTGGCGCCGGGGCGGAAATGCTCGTCGGTGGCGTACTGCACGTCGCCCTTGCGGCTTTTGAGCGTGACCGGGACGATCTGCTCCTTGAACACGCCGTTCTGCGTGGCGCGCTCGGCGCGGTTGTGGCTCTCGACGGCCAGCTTGTCCTGGTCTTCGCGCGTGATGCCCCACTTGGCGGCAATGTTCTCGGCCGTCACACCCATGTGGATGTTCTGGAACGGGTCGTGCAGCGCGCCGATCATCATGTCCACCATCTTGGTGTCGCCCATGCGTGCGCCCCAGCGCATGTTCAGGCTGGCAAAGGGCACCCGGCTCATGTTTTCGGCGCCGCCGCCAATGGCAATGTCGGTGTCACCCAGCAAAATGGCCTGGCTGGCGCTGACGATGGCCTGCAGACCCGAGCCGCACAGGCGGTTGACGTTGAAGGCCGGGGTGCCTTCGCCGCAGCCGCCGTTGATAGCGGCGACACGCGAGAGGTACATGTCCTTGGGTTCGGTGTTGACCACGTGGCCGAACACGACGTGGCCCACGTCCTTGCCCTCTACCTTGGCCCGCGCGAGCGATTCGCGCACGACCAGTGCGCCGAGCTCCGTGGGCGGCACATCCTTCAGGCTGCCGCCAAAGGTGCCAATGGCGGTGCGCACTGCGCTGACGACGACGACTTCACGGGACATGGTGGACTCCTGACAATAAATTTAAGTAAAAATAGGCTCTAGCGCTTATCTGGTATGCGCCTTCAGCTATGAAATTGGTAGTGATTGATCACGCGTCGCGCACATCCGCCACGGGGTGCTGGCCGAAGTCCTCGCGCGCAAGCCACGCCAGCACGCGGGCGGCCGCTTCCTCGGGGGTGGCGAGGTTGCCGGCGGTTTTCAGCTGAGCGAAGTTCCCCACGTCGGGAAACAGCGCCGGGTCGGTATTGCGCAACTGCACCTGCATGTCGGTGTCGATGACGCCGGGCGCCAGCGAGCACAGCTTGGCGCCGTGCGCCTTTTGCGCTTCGTCCAGCGCCGCACAGCGCGTGAAGTGGTCCATGCCCGCCTTGGCCGCGCAGTACGCCGCCTGCGACGCCATGGCGCGCCGCCCCAGCCCCGAAGAGATATTCAGCACCTTGCGCGGCACCAGCCAATGCTCGGTCTCGCCGAGGAAGGCGCTGGTGAGCAGCATGGGCGCTTCGAGCCCGACGCGCAGCGCCTTGCTCAGCTCGCCGGCATCGCTCTCCGACAGTGGCGCAATGCGCGGCAGCACGCCGGCGTTGTTGATCAGCGTGGCGCTGCCAAAATCGTCGAGCGACTTGCGCGACAGCCACTGGCGCAGCCGCGCAGCGGCGCCCGCGCCGTCCGACAGGTCGTGCTGCCATTGCAGCAGCGTGCAGCCTGCCGCATCGGCAGCGTCCTGCAAAGCAGGCGCTTCGCCACGCGAGATGCACAGCAGCGTGTCGGTGGGCTGGATAAGTCGTTGCGCCATCGCGAGGCCCATGCCACGCGAAGCGCCGGTGAGGATGGTCAGATGTCGGCTCATGCCAACATGGTACTCGCGCGGCTTTTCATGCGCTGTCAAGCAGGCGAAACGTGGCCGGAACGTGGTGATGCGCTCAGCGGCCGGTGTAGCGCACGCGGTAAATCACGCCGTTCTGGTCTTCTGCAATCAGCAGCGAGCCGTCGGACGCCACGGCAAGCCCGGCCACACGACCGAACTGCGTGGGCGGCTTGCTGTCCAGCAGCCAGCCCGTGACAAAGTCTTCCATGCCCATCGGCTTGCCATCGGCGCCGAAGCGCACGCGCAACACGCGGTAGCCGCTGGGTTTCGAGCGGTTCCAGGAACCGCGCATGGCGACAAAGCCGTCGCCCTGGTAGGCCTTGGGAAACTGCGTGCCGGTGTAGAAGACGAAGCCAATCGGCGCCGAATGGGCGGTGGTGGTGGCGGCCGGCGCCTCGGTGGTGGGGCAGAACGCCTGCTTGCTGGTGCCCGGCGGGTCTTGCGTCTGCACTGGGTCGGGCACCCGCGCGCCCAGGCACCAGGGCCAGCCGTAGTGCTTGCCCTGCACGATGGCGTTGAGCTCTTCGGGCGGCTGGTCGTCGCCGCGCATGTCCGAGCCGTTGTCAAAGCCGTAGAGCCGGCCCGTCACCGGCTGCCAGGCAAAACCCATGGTGTTGCGCAGGCCACGGGCGAAGATTTCGCGCTGGCTGCCGTCGGGCCGCAGGCGCAGCAGCGTGGCGTTCTCGGGGTTGGCCTCAGCGCAGTTGTTGCAGGTCGAGCCCACGCTCAGGTACAGCCAGCCGTCCGGCCCCATGCCCAGCGTGCGGCGTGGGTGGTTGCCGCCGGGGGGAAGATCGTCGAATAGCCGTCGCGGCGTCGACAGGGTGCCGTCGCTCTGCACCTCGGCCACATCCAGTGCGCGGTCCGACACCATGTACAGCTTGCCGGCGTGCAGCAGCAGACCGTGCACGCGCGCGATGCGGGCCACAGTCTTTCGAACGTCGGCCACACCGTCGCCATCGGTGTCGCGCAGCAGCACCACCTCGCCTTGGGCGCGCAGGCTGGCGTAGACGTCGCCATTGGCGGCCACTTGCATCCAGCGCACATTCCCCAGGCCCAGGGCAAAGACGGAAATTTCAAAACCTGCGGGCAGCTTGAGGCTGCGCAGCAAGGATTCAGAAAATGGGACGGGGCTTGGCTGGAGAACCGCCACCACGGGCTTGCTGTCCGTGGGCTGCGCCGAGGCAGCGTGGTTCCAACCCAGCAGCGCGCAGAGGGCCATGCTGGCCAGGCGCTTGAGAACTGGAGCGGGTGAAGGGAATCGAACCCTCGTATGAAGCTTGGGAAGCTGCCGTTCTACCATTGAACTACACCCGCGAAGGCGTCGATTATAGAGCGCGGCACAGGTGCACCCTATCTGCGCCCAATGTCTTGAATACGTACCGAAATTTCAAGCCAAATAGGCCTTCAGCGCTTACCCACCAAGCGCAAGCAGCTATCAAAACAGTAGTTTTCTGCTGATAGTCGCCCGCTGGCCCTACTGCTGAATATCCCCCAGGCACAGGTACTTGATCTCCACATAGTCGTCCATGCCGTGGTGCGAGCCCTCGCGCCCC